>CBJOJD010000087.1:0-16481 GCA_966443485.1 uncultured bacterium
ATCGTATGCTCTTAGGCCGATCAGAAGCCTTGCCCGCCGCTGGCCCGCGCCGTCTTCAGCAAATTCGATATCTTGAGCGCGCACTGTGAAGTCGATGTCATACCGGGTCAGCGGGCCACTCAGCTCCGCATTCGCTCCCGCCTTCTCTGCATCCTTCGCTGGCTGCGTCGGCGTTGGCGCTGCGTGCACGCCATAGAGGATTCCGGTCGCATTGGGCAGTCCGTATTGCAGCAGTTCGTAAAGTGGATCTCCTGCCGCTGGGTTCGATGCCGCGGGACCGGCGTCGGCGTTATAACCCTCTCGATAGGACAGGTTGTACTTGCCGTGCGCTAACTTCACCATGATGCGCCGGAAGCTGCCGTCGAGCTTGGCATTGCTGGGCGTGTAGCCGATCGTGTAATAGTGCGCACCATCGTCCGTGGCTCGCTTCACGGCCGCGCTCAGATCATTGGTGTTGAAGAAGGCTTTTCCGCCCGACGAACGCGCCAGCTGCTCCATAGCGGAGATAGTGTCAGCGCGGCCGCCTGCTTCTGCGGTATAGGGAGTCATTGCCGCGTCGCCCGACGCCTGGCCTCCGTGCCCTGCACCCAGGGGAATGCCCGGGCCTGCGCTGTCGGCCTCTCCGATGTGGCTCGTCATCATTCCTTGCGCGGCGATCGGATAAACCGCAATCTTCGCTTGTGTGAACAGGTCTGCAGTCTTCTTCACCTGGTTGACGTACCCGGGCAACTTTGGATCCTTTTCCAGGGCGGCTTGCTGCGCCGGAGTCGGAAATAGGACCACAGGGAAGGAGCCCGCAAACCAGAGCAGGTTCTTGCGCCCGGGAATCCCTTGCAGATAGTGGGCTAGCTGATTCATGGCCTCGAAGGTCATGGATGCGCGGGTTCCAGAACTGTAGTTCTTCATGTCTTGCAGCGCGTTTTGCAAGACGTCGATACCTGCTGAAGATCCGAATGGCCCTGACATGGAGCGCAGCGTCGCAATAGCCTCTGCCTCGTCTGCATCATCGCTTTGGGTATGCGCCATTGGCTGTCTTTGGACTGACGTTACATCCTTGCGGTTTAGAGCGGCCCGGAGCGTGGATGGGTCGGAGGTAAAGCCCTGCACAAATCGAAGCCGGGATCCTAAGACAAAGATGGCCATCTGTGTGCCCGGCTTTACGCTCTTAAAGAATTCATCGATGCGCGCGCGCACATACGCCTGGTCCACTCGTTCCGTGTTCAAGGTGTCCAAGAGCAAGACGTTCACCGCGTCGCCCGCTGATGCCGCGGGTGCGTTCGTTGCTGTCCCGGCTGGCAGAGGCGGCATCGCCGGAGAGCTGCTGGACGCCTTTTCGTCAGGCTGATGTTCTTCGAAGAAGTTGATGCTTTGCGCTTGTCCTTCTTCAGCGACGGTAAAGTCCTGTTGTGTTAAGCCCGTTACTTGATCTCCGTCCTTCTTGGTCACCACGACGTCCACCACCACCTCGCGTGCAGAGGTCTTAAACAGCGGCGTCTGGGGGATATCTGGAGATGAGTCCGGTAGCGGTTGAGGCTCGCTGGTCTTCGGCGCTGCTGCGGGTTCGGCAGGCGGGCTGGGGGGCTCTGTGCGGGCTTCTTCTGCAGTGTGCGCGGTCGTCGACGAGATGGTTGGTTCAGCCGCTTCCTGGCTCGCGCTCGCCGTGTTCGATGTGGGCTCAGGCTGTTTCCTCGCCTGTCCAGCATCTGCGCCTTTGCTCGCCTCTGCGGGCGCGACCGCTTCTGGAGCCGCCGTAGGATGATCTGTGAGGGTAGGCGGCGCTCCTTCATCAGCGGCTTCTGCTCGCCTGGCTTCCTCTCCGGTCAGGATGCGCGGCTCTCCGCGGAAGACGTGGTATTCCTCAAAGTCCACTTCGTTGAGCAACGTGATCAAGGGCAGCTGCTTCACAGCGCGCGCCGTGATCGCGCCGGCTGTGCCGTTCAGGTCTGGTTTCTGCGCAAGAGCTACGCTCCTCACCGGACAGATATAGCTCTTCTCCCCAATGGCGACTGGGCCGTACTGCACCATGATGGACGCCGTGACAACCGGCTCATCGGGAGCTAGATCCGCAATCGCGGTCAACCGGAGAATAGCGCCGCTGACTGGGTCAATAGCGAGTTCTCCGTGATATGAGGAGAACTCGCGGTAATCCTCGCCAAGACGATCGGATTCGGCGAACTGCACCTGGTAGTGCGAGTGCTTGGCCGGCACTGCATACCGAAAGACGGCTAGAGGTCCCGTGAATCCTTCCTCCCAGTGACTCCATGCCAGCTGGTTCTTGGCCGCATCCAGCAAGACGGTAGTGAGGATGGGACCGAATTCACCGTAGGAAACCAGTCCCGAGACTTGTCCCTTACTGCTGGAGCGAACCTTTCTCCCGCTCTTCTTGCCAGCTACCTCTCGGCCGTCCCGATAAACCACCGGCTCCGCGCTCTGGCCAACTAGATGAAGCGGCAACGGACTGAGGAGACCTTTGGGGCGATCGATATAGCTGCGGGTAGCCCGAGTGGCAATGAAGTTCGGCATCTGGTGAGTGCTCTTGGCGACATAGTTCACCGCCAGGGACATGATGTTGCGTTGTGCGGCGAAGTCCGGCGCCCCCGCGGAAGGAATCTCAGCCGGGGGTAGTTCGAGAAATGAGGATTGATCTGCGAGGACCGCTAAGCGCTCCTTCGTCTTTTCTCCAGGCGCCAAAGCGTCCAATCGCGCTAGCGCAGGGAGGCTCAGCCGCTGCGTCAATTGAACGTCGGAGAGAAGATCTGCCACGTCCGCATCGAGCTTGCCACGGGACGCAGCCAGCTTCTGCTCGAGTTCGGCAACACTCACGCTCTGGATGGCAAAGGCGGGCAGGGCCAGTCCGGCGGTCGCTAAAAGCATCAGGAACTTACGCACCGTTCGCCCTCCGCTATTTCGATGGTTTGGACACGGTGGAATTGTACTGCTCGCGGATCTACCTCGGGGGAAGTGGCGGTCTGCTATACAGAGGAGATGCGCGCACTCCTCTCCTATGTATTTCTGGCCTTGGTCTTCGCTTGCACGTCCAGCCTTGCAGGAGCCAACCCTGCTTGGACCACGCCGGTTGCCCCCTTCCGCATCGCCGACAACCTCTACTACGTGGGCAGCCAGGATCTGGGCAGTTATCTCATCGTCACGCCAAAGGGAAACATCCTCATCAATGCGAACCTCGCCAGCTCACCGCCCCAAATTCGAGCAAGTGTAGAGAAGCTAGGCTTCCGCTGGAGCGACACGAAGATCCTGCTTAACAGCCAGGCGCACTTCGATCACATGGGGGGCGCGGCGCAGATCATCCGCGAAACTCATGCGATGAACGAGGTGATGGATGGAGATACGAGTGTGGTGGAGACAGGGGCGCGCACAGACTTCCTGGCGCCATCGCCGAACATCCCGGCCTATTCGCCTGTGCACGTCGATCGCGTCCTTCACGACGGCGATACGGTAGTCCTCGGCGGCGTAACGCTGACAGCTCATAAGACGGCGGGACACACGCGCGGCTGCACTACCTGGACGATGCGTGCTCATCTGCCGGGTGAGCCCGCCGGAACACTGCGCAACATCGTCATTGTGGGAGGGACCACATTTTGGTCGGAGTACCGCTTCGTCGCCACTCCCGGTCACCGCGTCAGCTATCCCGGCATCGTTCAGGACTTCCAGCACACCTTCGCGGAGTTGCGGGCGTTGCCGTGCGACGTGTTTCTAGGCGCTCACGGCGGCTACTTCGATATGCTCACCAAGCTGAAACGCTACCCGCAGGAGGGACCCAAAGCGTTCATCGACCCCGCCGGCTACAAGGAGTTCGTGGCGGAGTCTCAGCAAATCTTCGAGCAGATACTCGCCAAACAACAGGCCCAGGCGGCGCGCTGATTCCTACGCCGACAACCACGCCAGAGTGGCTGGAGTGCGGGCGCCCCAGGTCTCGATTCTGAGACCTGGGATGGCAAGGTCGTCAGGTACGCGGCCTTCGTCGCGGGAGGGCCGTTCTTTGTGCCCGAAACGAAAGCTGCCGGCAAGCCGCTCCCGCCCCTATCCTTCCTTCTTGGCGTTCCTTGCCTTCACCTTGAACCAGACGGGCGTGCCTTTGAATCCAAATGCCTCGCGGATCTGGTTTTCGAGAAAGCGCTCAAAGGCAAAGTGCAGCTTCACGTCGCGATCGGTGAAGAGCACGAACGTTGGCGGAGCCACCGCTGCCTGCGTCATGTAGAAGATGCGGATGCGCTTGGCCATGGGCACGGGAGCGCGCTGAAAGTCGACGGCCTCCAGGAAGCGGTTCATCTGCCCGGTGGTGACGCGCTTGCGCCGCTCCGCCGCTACCGCCTTTACCTCGCGCAGCACGCGGCTCAGGTTGGTGCCCTCGCGCGCGGAGAGAAAGACCACCGGCGCGTAGCTCAGATACTTCAGCGCGCTGCGCAGCTGCTTCTCGAAGATCTCGCGATCAGCGGGTGGCTTGCCATCCGTACGTCCCGAGGTCACCGCATCCCACTTGTTCACGATGATGATGACGCTGCGCCCACTCTCGTGCGCGTAGCCACCAATGGTCGCGTCGCTCGCGGTCACACCTTCCGTGGCGTCGATCACCAGCAATGCCACGTCGGCTGCTTCCAGATGCCGCCGCGCCATCACCACGCTGAGCTTTTCAGCCATCAGGTGGGTCTTGCCCTTGCGGCGGAGACCAGCCGTGTCTACGAACCGCAGCGTGCTGCCTTCGAACTCCACCACCTCATCCACTGCATCGCGGGTCGTGCCGGCGATGGGCGAAACGATAGCGCGGGATGTGCCCGTCAGCGCGTTCAGCAGCGTCGACTTGCCTACATTCGGCCGTCCGATGATGGCCACCGATGTCTCGTGCTGTTCGAACTCCCCGTGGGTGCGATGAGGCTTGCCTCCAGATTTGGGTTCCTCAGCGCCGGGCTCGAGCGGCTCACCTTCCTCGGCTTCGATCTCTTCGGCCTGATCTTCCGCGGACTCAGCTCCAGTCTCGGCTACAACCGGCGCGCGATCGGGCACCGCATCGGCCACCGCGTCCAGCAGATCGCCAATGCCCTGCCCGTGCTCGGCGCTGATGGCGTACACCTCGCGGAAACCTAGCCTGCGGAAGTTCTCCGCCGCCGCGGCCATGGCCTCGCCCTCCGCCTTGTTTACTGCGAGAAATACCGGCTTCTTGCCGCGCAGGAGCAAGCGCACCAGATCGTAGTCGGGACTGGCGAGCTCGGTGCGTACGTCCACCACCATGATTAGCGCGTCCGCCTCTTCGAGCGCCACCTTGGCCTGGTTGTAGATCTCCGTCGGGATCAGCTCCGGATCGTCGGGCACAATCCCGCCCGTATCCACCAGCCGGTACTCTCGACCGGCCCAGGAGTATTCGCCGTAGATGCGATCGCGGGTGATGCCCGGCTCATCGCCCACAATCGAACGCCGGCTTTTGGTCAGCCGGTTAAAGAGCGTGGATTTGCCGACATTGGGCCGACCGACAATAGCGATCAACGGCAGCGCCTGGGCTGCGGCACCGGCTCGGGCCGGGATAACGGATCTGCGATAACTGGGCAATGCTTTCTCCTCTTGCGCCTCGGGCTACTGCCGGATTAGTTCCACACCCGCCGAACCCCATATCGGTCGAAGGATTCGTCTCCGCTCAGGAGCGGAATGTCCAAATCGAGAGCCTGGGCGGCGAGCATACGGTCGAATGGATCTTTGTGATGGTTCGCAAGCCGGCCCGCCCGCACAACCTGCCGCACGGTCGTTTCAAGAACACGGTACTCCCCGACGGCAATGATTCTCTCTAAATCATCCAGAATATTGGCGGGTTCGAGCTTCCCTATTCCGACTTTTATCGCGATCTCCCATGGAGTCGCGATCGAGAGGACGAGGGTTTCCGCCCGGTCTGCAGCGATGGCCTGAACTCGGGACGGCACGCGTTCGGGGGATCGAAGCAGCCACAAAAACGTGTGTGTATCGAGGAGATAAGTCATTCCTTCCCAGACTCTGGGGAGGAAACGAGAGCGGCATCCACCATATACCCCCAGCCGATTCCCTTTAGCTCCTCCTCGGTCATCGGATCGAAGGCGTCTTCGTCCCAACTGATCTTGCCTCGATAGGCTCCGAGAAGCCGAAATGGTTCCTTTTTCTCCTCTTTGGAGGACTCGATGGGCACCAGCCTGGCGACCGCCTGGTCGCCGCGCATCACAATGACCTCCCGCCCCGCCTCGGCTTCTTTTAAGAGCCGCGAGAAGTGGGTCTTGGCCTGATGCACGGTGTAGGAAGGCATGGACTAAGTATACTTAGTCCACCTATCGAATTCAATTCGCGGTGTCGGCGTGGAACTATGAGTCTTTTCTTATCCCCATTTGGCAGGAGCGGTAATTTGTTTGCAGGACAACGCGCAGAGGAATCCCATGCACACCCAAGTTTCGACTTCGCTGAATACTTGTGCCCTTTTGCACTCTGTTGCCGCCACTGACAAGACCAGCATCACCCGCAAACGCCAGTTCAAGGCCACCGATCTTGCCCGGGCCGCCGCCACCCTGGACGACACTGTCTTCATCGGCCACTGGCTCCAGCTCGATCCTCAGCAGGAGATCATCGAGCTGATCTACTAGGCTGGCGAATCGTCCCATCAGCTTGAGCAGGCTGCCGTTCCAGTTGCAATCGGGAATCGGCACAAGGACCGGTGCTCCAGGATTCGCCTCGCCTTCGCTTCCTCACTATGATGGAGAGAGCAGCGAGCCCAATGCCTTCCGCCGACGCCCCAAGCCGCACCCTGCCGACGCTCCATGAGTTCTTTGCGCCCGGCGGCATCCTGGCGCAGTCTCCCCTGCCCTACGAGTACCGTCCCGGACAGATGGAGATGGCCAAGGCAGTGGAGCGCGCCCTGGCTGAGCGGCGCCACCTCATCGTCGAGGCCGGCACCGGTACCGGCAAGACCCTGGCTTACCTTCTCCCTGCCTTGCGCACCGGCCAGCGGGTCATCGTCTCTACCGGCACCAAGGCTCTGCAGGACCAGCTCTTCTTCCGCGATATACCCTTCCTGGAATCGCTGTTGGGCGAGCTGCGCGTCTGCTACATGAAGGGCCGGGCCAACTACCTCTGCCGGCACAAGCTCTATACCTTGCGCGATCAGCCCATCCTCTCCGGCCTGGAAGAGATCGATCAGTACCGCCAGATCGCCGAGTGGGAGCAGACTACCGAGTCCGGCGATCGCTCCGAACTGTCTGGACTTCCAGAAGCCAGCGCCCTGTGGTCGAAGCTCGATGCCCGCAGCGAGGCCTGCCTGGGCAGCACCTGCCCCAGCTATCAGCGCTGCTTCATCACCGAGATGCGCCGCCGCGCCCTCGAGTCGGACATCATCATCGTCAACCACCATCTGTTCTTTGCCGACCAGGCCGTCAAGCGCGAAGCCGCCGGCGCGCCCGACGCAGGCATCCTGCCGGAAGCCGCGGCGGTCATCTTCGATGAGGCTCACGAGCTGGAGTCCGTCGCCTCCAACTACTTCGGGCTCTCGGTCAGCAATCTCCGCTTCGAGGAGCTGGCCCGCGATTCCGACACCCTGCTGCGCGGCAAAGAGGGTGCCGACAAGCTTCCGGCGCTCACCCAGCAGCTTCGCGACCGCGCCCGCCTCTTCTTCTCCGGCCTGCCCATGAACGGAGATGGCCGCCAGCCCTTCAATGGGCGCGAAGAGTTCCTCGAGACCTCGGGCGATCTCTACATGGCAGTGCGCACCACCCTCCGCCGTATGGAAGACGAGATGGGCGACCTCAAGGACATCGACGAAGCGCCCGGCCTGCGCAAGCGTGTGGCTCGGCTGCGCAGCGAGCTCGAGTTCCTGATGGAGTCCAACGCCAGCAACATCGTCTACTGGCTGGAGCGCCGTGTCTCCGGCGGAGGTGAGAACCGAACCGCCAGCCATCGCGGCAGCAGTCGCCATACCTTCGTGCAGGCCACGCCCATCGATGTCTCCGAGCTGCTCGCCGAAACGGTCTTCGAGAGCATTCCCACCGCAGTGCTCACCTCCGCTACCCTCACCGTGCAGGGCGGCTTCGAGCACATGCGCCGCCGCCTCGGCCTGAACGACGCCCGCGAACTGGTCGTGCCGTCGCACTATAAATACGGCGAGCAGGCGTTACTTTACCTTCCGCCGGAGATGCCCGATCCTCGCGATCCGGAGTTCCCCGCCGCCGCCGCCGAACGCATCCGCCGGGTACTCGACATCTCCAAAGGACGCGCCTTCTGCCTTTTCACCAGCTACAGCGCCATGCGCGACCTCTACGAACGCCTGCTGCCGGTGCTGGACTACCCGATTCTGTTGCATGGGACCGCGCCCCGCAAGGCGCTGCTCGAAGAGTTCCGCAACACGCCCAACGCCGTGCTCTTCGGCACCTCCAGCTTCTGGCAAGGGGTCGACGTGCAGGGCGAAGCCTTGAGCTGCGTCATCATCGACCGCCTGCCCTTCGCCGTGCCCAACGACCCGGTGGTACAAGCGCGGATGAAGGCCATCGAAGAGGCGGGCGGCAAGCCCTTCTTCGACTACCAGGTGCCCGAGGCAGTACTCACGCTCAAGCAGGGCTTCGGCCGCCTTATCCGCTCGCTGGAAGACCGCGGGGTACTGGTTCTGCTGGACCCGCGCATCCGCCGTCAACGCTACGGCCAGACCTTTCTGCAAAGCCTGCCGCCCTACCGCATGACCACAACCATCACGGATGTCGAATCCTTCTTTGAACAATTGAAGGCTGGCACTGCTCCGGCCACCCCCGGCGCGCTCTCCTCCTGACCGGAGGCTATCCACCGCTTTTAGGCCTGACGCCGACGGTCTTTGTGCCTTCCATCTCGTCGCGCTTGCGATACATTTACCCGCAAGAAACGTCCATAAGAATCGGTGGAGAAGACCGTCTATCCCTGACCGGCCCGAAACAGGAGGACCCATGCGCCTTCGTTCCGTCCTCAGCATCGCGACCTTTGCCGCGCTCACGTCTGGGCTTCCCTTAGCAGCACAAACCGCTCCGCAGTCCCCCACCCTTCGCACCACAACACGGGCTGTAATCATCGACGTGGTCGTATCGAAGGGCGATGATCCTGTGCCCGGTCTGCATAAGCAGGACTTTCAGGTATTTGAGGACGGCAAAGCGCAGGCCATCGATTTCTTCGAGGAGCACTCCGCCAAGAGCCTACCCGCGGGTGCGATCCCGCCAATGCCCAAGATGCCGCCCGGGGTATACACCAACGTCCCACCCGCGCCCGAGAACGATTCGGTCAACGTGTTGCTGCTGGATGCGCTGAATACCGATCGAGAGGATCAGGTTTACGTTCACAACCAGATACTCCGGTTTCTGAAACAAATGAAGCCGGGAACGCGAGCAGCCATCTTTACGCTCTCCTCTCGCCTGCGCATGATTCAGGGGTTCACATCGGACTCCGCAGCGCTGGTTGCGGCCCTCAATGATCCGAAGATTGGGGACTTCATCACCAAGCCAGCCGAATCACGGTCTACGCAAGACAAGAAGGATGACCTGTGGGAGCTTGAAAAATTGAGCGCGATGGGGGGTGGCCTCGGCCGCCAGTAACGACAGCAGTTGAAGAGGTCCAGTCCTTCCAGCAGGAATTCGCCAGTGTGCAGGCCAGGCAGCGGACTGGAATGACACTGGAGGCCCTCCAGGCCCTGGCGCGCTACCTTGCTGCCGTGCCCGGACGTAAAAATCTGATCTGGTTCTCAAGCAATTTCCCGGTAGCGGTATTTCCGCGCAGCTTACAGGACCAGCGTCCCAACCAGATGGACACCACTGACCTGAGCGATTACACGAAGTCGATCCGCGGAACCGCTGACATGCTCACCTTGGCGAAGATCGCCGTTTACCCGGTCGGTGCAGAGGGGGTGATGTCGGAGCATATCGCGGACGCAAACATCGAAACGAATCGCCCGGGACCGGCGGATTACGAGGGCGGAGCAACGCAGGAAGGCAAAGGAAGTGCGACCGACCCCTATATCCACGAGGGCGCCGCTCGGGCCGACAAGGTCATGTCCATGGCGCAACTTGCCGAAGACACCGGAGGCAAAGCGTTCTTCAATACCAACGATTTGAACGCCGCAACGCAAAAGGCCATTGCCGATGGCGCGCATTACTACACGCTGGTGTACACCCCGGCCAACAAGAAGATGGACGGCAAATTCCGCCGCATCGAAGTCAAGCTGGCGGGCGGCGGGAAATACAGACTTGCCTACAGGCACGGTTACAACGCCGATGATCCCGCTCAACCGGCGTTAACGTCGGCGCAGGCGAATCCTCTTCGCGCGCTCATGCTTCGGGGCATGCCCAACGCCACGCAGGTTCTGTACGCAGCGCGGGTGTTGCCGTCGAACCCGCAGCCGCCTGCCGGCAGTCCAAGAGCAGGCAAGAACGCGAAGATGTCGGGACCCACAACCCGCTATTCCATCGACTTCATGATCCGCTGGACGGACGTGAAACTCGATCCTACTCGGGACGGCTCGCACACCGGTAAGCTGCAGGTCGAATCAATCGCGTACGACCGCGAAGGCAACGCATTGAACTGGGCGGGTGGCACGCAGGAAATGAACCTGAAGCCGGATATTTACTCCGCCATCGAGCATTCCGGCGTCCCCGCGCACCTCGAGATCGACCTGCCCGCGGACCAAGACGTCTATCTAGAAACTGGCATCTATGACTGGGAGACAGGCAGAGCAGGAACCATGGAGATTCCCCTGCTTGCTCAAAACAGTACGGGAGCAAACGCGCCGCACGTCGCCCAGGTCAAGTGATTCGGCAAATCCGGCCCAGGACCGTGGCGGACCTCCACGGTTCTGAGCCTTTCGCGTGGTCTATTTGAGGATCCTTGCCGTTTGCTGACTTCATCCAGCCGCCGCAGCGCCGCGCTACAATGCCAGTCGGTGGGCTGAAAGGAAGTTCCATGAACAGACGGTGGATCAAGATCGCAGTCATCGTCCTCGCGGTTTTCGTCGCAATCGCGATTGCTATTCCCTTCTTTGTTAACGCTGACACCTTCCGGCCCACCGTACAGTCTCAGTTGTCCGGCACACTTGGACGCCGGGTCACCATCGACCATCTCTCGTTCTCGCTTTTCTCCGGCAGCCTGGTGGCGGACAACATCGCCATCGCCGACGACCCGAACTTCAGCCCGCAGCCCTTCATCACTGCCAAGAAGCTCAACATCGGGGTTGAGATGCAGCCGTTGCTCTTCAATCACCAGGTGCGGATCACCAAGCTGGTCATCGATTCCCCCGCCATTCAGCTCATTCAGAACCAGGAAGGCCGGTGGAACTTCTCCAGCATGGGCTCCACTGCCGCGCGAACCTCCTCGCAGTCCAGCGCGCTGCCTGACCTGACGGTCGGCGAGCTCACCATGAAGAACGGCAGTGCCACCGTCTCGTCCATCCCCGCCACTGCCCGTCCCTTCGTGTACTCGAACGTGAGCTTGAGCGTGCAGCAGTTCTCATTCACCAAGGCCTTCCCCTTCGATCTCGCCGCCTCTCTGCCCGCCAACGGGACGCTCAAGGTCAACGGCACGGCCGGTCCCATCGCGATCAAGGACGCTTCGGATACGCCCTTCCAGGCCTCCATTCAGATCGCCCAGCTCGATCCTGTGGCCGCGGGCGTGATTGGCGCGGAGAAGGGCATCTCGATGGTGGCCGACGTCGACGCCAAGGCCTCGTCCAATGGGGACACCCTCTCCAGCACGGGGAAGATCAAGGCAGCCAGGCTGCTGCTGTCCCGCACTGGCTCGCCGGCTCCGCAGCCCGTCGATATCGAATACCAGACCTCCAGCAATTTAGATCGCCGCACCGGACAAGTGAACAAGCTCACCCTTCGCAACGGCGCAGCGGCTGCAACGGCGACTGGAACCTATCGATTCACCCCTCAAGCCGTGGTGCTCGATCTGCATCTCTCGGCTCCCAACCTGCCCATCGATCAGCTCGAACAGTTACTGCCGGCCTTCGGCATTCGTGTACCCGCGGGCTCATCCCTCAAAGGCGGAACGCTCACAGCTAATCTCAACGTGACGGGACCGGCAACCGAGGCGACCATCTCCGGCCCCATCGAAATCGACAACACCCGCCTGGCCGGCTTCAACCTGGGATCCAAGATTCAGGGCCTGAATGCCTTGGGCAATGCTGGAGCGGGAGGAACCGACATCCAGGTGCTGCGCGCCACCGTGAACTCCACACCGCAGTCGACGCAGATCAGCAACATCTACGGCAATTTGCCGCAGCTCGGCACTGCCACTGGAGCGGGCACTGTTTCGCCTTCGGGCGCTCTCAACTTCGAGATGGTGGCTACGCTCAGTTCGAACAATGCGGTCGGCTCCCTGGCAAATCAGGCGATGAACAGCGTGTCGAACATGATCGGCGGCTTCCTGCATCCCAACGCCAAGCCCGCCGCTTCGAACACAGCGCGCGGCATTCCTCTTACCATCACTGGAACAGCCAGCAACCCCAGCATTCGCGCCAACGTCCGAGCCTTGCTCAAGTAGCCGACGATATCCGCCAGAGGCAGAAAGAGAGCTCACCGATGCGGCTCACCGCCCATGATGCGCTGCTTGTGATTGATGTGCAGAACGATTTCTGCCCCGGCGGACGGCTGGCCATAGCAGGCGGCGACGAGGTCATTCCGGTGATCCACCGGCTCGCGTCGCACTTTCAGCACATCCTGCTCACGCAGGACTGGCACACGCCTGGACATCACTCCTTCGCCAGCGCTCACACGGGCAAACAGCCTTTTGAGCAAATCCAGTTGAGCTATGGTGCGCAGACGCTTTGGCCCGATCACTGCGTGCAAGGCACTCCAGGCGCGGAGTTTCATCCTCAGCTCGAACTTCCCCAGGCGGAATTGGTCTTGCGCAAAGGGTTTAGGCCGGAGGTCGATTCCTACTCCGCGTTCTTTGAGAACGACCGCAAGACGGCGACAGGGTTGGCAGGCTATCTGCGCGAGCGCGAGCTCAATCATGTGTTCTTGGCCGGGCTTGCCTACGACTACTGCGTGGGCTTCTCCGCGCTGGACGCACGACGTCTGGGCTTCGCTGCCACGGTGATCCGCGACGCGTGCCGCGCCATCGACCTCAATGGATCGCTGGCGCTGATGGCATCCGCTTTCGCCGAAGCAGGGGTACGGATTGTGAACTCCGCGGACCTTGCCTGATCAACAGAAAAAATCCCCTGCGACCTGGGGACCTCTGGCGCCCTGTCCTTATTCCTACTGTGGTTGGGAGGACGAGCTTCCCGGGATCGGCCCGGAGCTAGCCGGCTGCTCCAGGTGGGTGACATGCAATGACGCCTGCGTCTCCGGGACGGTGCCATCGTTCACCTGCACCTCCACCGGCTTTCCCTGGATCAGGATGCGCTGGACGGCTTTGCCCTGGCCGGGAACCCGCACCCGCTGCGTCACCGTGGTGGACTCGGTACGCACGGTCACGGGGACCTCGGCCGTCGCATAGCCCGCATTCGAGACGTTGACCGCGACCAGCCAGTTCCCCGCTTTCTCGGTGCTGGGGAAGACGCTATCCACGTTCAGGTCCGGAAGCCCCTTGTCGGCATCCACCCAGTCGGCGAAGAACCACTTCAGGTTGGCGCGGGGGCCAGCCTGCTCCAGCAGCTGCTCGAAGAGGCTGGGCACTGTGGTTTTGCCCACATCTTTGGCCGGATCATAGGCCCGCAGAGCGGCCGAGAGGGTCGCATCTCCAGCGATGTCACGCAACATCCAAAGCACGTACGCAGCCTTGGTCCGGTAGTAGACGGGGGAAGTAGCATCTGCCAGCGGCTGACCGGGGCTGACACCAGGGCTGGAAGGCTCGGCGATAGCCAGTGCCGGACGCCCCGACTCCAAGGCGCTCAGCGCCTTCTCTCTCCCCTGTTGCTTCTCGATCCACAACGTGCCCATGAAGTGAGCAACGCCCTCGCTGAGCCAGGCTCGCGGGGATTGCATCCAGGCGTGAGTCAACGCGTGCGCCAGAATGCCGTTCAGCGTGTCGGGAGACGCGTCTTTCAGGCTGGTGGCCAGCAGCGCGCCGGTCTCAAATGGCGCATCTTGTGCGTCAGGCAGATCGAGCAGGGGCAGTTGAGCTCGCGTGCGTTGACCCAGCCAGCTTTGAAGAAAGGGCGTCACCCTGGTGGCGGCATCGATCCACAGCTGCACGTTGATGTCGTTATCCGGCGTGGTCCACGCGGTCAGGTTGGTGGCACTGTGAGCCTTGCGCGTGGCGACAAACAGGCTGGGAGCCTCAAAGCCCAGCGCGGCGCGGTCGGTCTGCGCCGTAGCTACCCCGGCAACTTCGGAATCAAGTCCTCCAGGTTCCGTCACCGCGAGCGGGGCAGGATGACCGTTCACCAGAGCGACTGAGGGCGCCTCGCCGCGCGGGAACTCCACCGTGAGATGCAGCCGGAATTGTGCCCCCGCCATGCGCAGCTTGTGCTCGCCCATCTCGTCGAAGACCCTCGCGCCGTCCCCCAAAATCACGGGGACTGCCGCTGCCGGATACCAGACCACATTGCCAAAACCACGCAGACCAGTGAAGCCGCTATCGATCCGATCCCAATCCGAGTGCAGGGCCAGATCCTCCGGCGTGCCGATCGCCAGCAGCCGCTGCGCAGACTTGGCAATGGCGCCGGAGTAGGTCACATCCAGCTGCAGGGTCGCACCCGGAGCCAGAGGTTCGGTCAATGGAACCGCCGCCTCATGTAGCTGGCCGGTGTGGTCCTCGTCCGAGTTCAGCGTGGCTACGGAAAACGACGCATCCCTGCCATTCATCCGGATTCGTTCCCAATTGAGCGACGAAGAGATCTGCAGGGGAATGTGCGCCAGTGGCGCCTTGCCATCGTTGCGGACCGCAAGCAGCGCGCGCACCGCGATGTGATGTTCAGCGGGACGCAGCCGCACATCCATGTCGAAGTCGCTAAAGGTGACCGCTCTCCGCTCGCCATCCTCGGCTACGGGCGCGTTGACCAGCTGCCCACCCGGCGCAGCCGCAGGACCGGCCTGCGTTGTCGTCTCCCCGTTTTCGTCGGTGGACCGGGAGAAGACGACCTTCCCCTTCCCGGAACCCTGCGAACTTTGAGGAGGTGCCTGTTTCTGCACCGGAAGCTGTGGCGAGGTGGTCTGGGCAGCGACGGCAGCGCTCAGTCCGAAAACGGCAAAGGTCATCGACCGGAGCGGGGAGAGCGGCAACAACTTCATGAACCCAGGCCTTTCTGCTTTTTGGGTTTGGACGCAGCGGGCTCCGCCTGGCGAGCACGTCCCGCACGACGCTGGCGAAAGGCCTCATACAGCACCACCGCTCCGGCGGCCGACACGTTCAGCGAGCTGACTCCTCCGGCCATGGGAATGCGCAACAGATGGTCGCAGGTGCGTTTGACCAGATCATGCAGCCCCGCCCCCTCCCTACCTAGAACCAGCACGCAATCGCCGGTGAAGTCGAACTGATCGTAATCGGCGGTACCGCGCTCATCGAGGCCGATGATCCAGAGGTTGCGTTCTTTCAGATCCTCGAGTGCGCGCACCAGGTTCACCACTCGCGCAATGCGCAGGTGCTCGGCGGCCCCGGCGCTGGCTTTGACGGCCACAGGACTCAACGGAGCGGACCGGCGCTCTGTCAGAACCACACCATCCACCCCTGCCCCATCCGCTACGCGCAGAAGTGCGCCCAGGTTCTGCGGATCTTCCACACCGTCGAGAGCCAGGACCAGGCGGGCAGATTGGACTGCTTCGTCCGTGGATGGGGCCTCGAACAGGTCTTCGATGGCCAGGAACTCCTGCGGCCGCACCACGGCGACGACTCCCTGGTGGGCGGTGGTCCCAGCCATCTGCGTGAGCTGTTCGCGGCTCTCCTGCCGCACCCGAACTCCCGCCTCGCGGCACGCGGCGATCAGCTTTTCGAGACGTGCATCGTGGCGCTCCCGTGCCACCAGCACGTGGTCGAAACGCCTGCGGCCTGCCCTGAGCGCCTCCTCAATGGGATGCACGCCGTACAAAATGTCCATGAAGCTAGTCTAGAAGCTCAGCGCGTGGAGGCGGACAACTTGGCATTGGCCAGACGGTTCAAGCTCAGCCCCTGTTCGGCAGCTTCCAGGCCCGCCGCTTTCCAGGCCGCCCGAAAAGTCCCCCGATTACTCCCTCATCGTAAAGTTTTGTTAAGTCGTCACAATTCGTCGGCTGCGCAGGAGCCTCTGTCGTCTAATAATTCAAGGTGACCACCATGGCGTCTTTGCAAGCGATCTTGGGGATCGGAACCGCCGCCGCTGCCGAGCAGGAGGCGATTCGGCAGGAAAACCTGGCCATCGCCGCAGGGCTGAAGCGCCGCGAAGCCGGTCTGCTGGACGAGCTGATCGTCCGCTACCAACATCGCCTGCTGCGTTATCTCCTTTATCTGACGGGTAGCCGCGAGCTTGCCGAGGATCTCTTCCAGGAGGTCTGGATGCGGGTTCTGGTCCGCGGTGGCCAATTCAATGGCAAGTC
>CBJOJD010000088.1:0-16336 GCA_966443485.1 uncultured bacterium
GTTGCGCAAGATCGCGGAGAACGGCTCTGGAATCCTGCTCTACGAGCAGCAGGAGGGGCGGGGAATTGGCCTGATGGCCAAGCTGAAGGCCTATGAACTGCAGGACCAGGGGCGGGACACGGTGGAGGCCAATGTGGAGCTGGGCTATGCGCCTGATTGCCGCGCCTACGAGCTGCCCGCTGAAGTGCTGAAGCTTCTGCAAGTACCTGCGGTGCGCCTGATGACCAACAATCCCGAGAAGGTAGCGGCTCTGGAGAGCGCGGGCATCAAGGTGACGGAGCGCGTCTCCGCGGAGGTCGAAGCGCAGGACACCTTTGAGCGCTATCTGCGGACCAAGCAGGAGAAGATGGGGCACCTGCTGGATTCTCTGGTGAGCGAGGAGCAGGCGGGATAAGCGCCGCTCCTGCCTCTTCTGAGCCCGCATCGGCAGCTCTATAGCATTTCCTGAGTCCCTGTATCCCGAAGCCGCTGTACTCCAGTCGACGCGACCCTGAGAAGCGGCGACCCTGCACGGGCCCAGAAAGGCCACAGCAACTCAGGAAATGCCGTAGTCCCCCGCGCTGTTTGCGGATGAAACCGTAGCGCCGGCTTCCTAGCCGGCTGTAGCGCGGGGCTCCAGGCCCGCGCACTTGGGAACTTTCCCAAGTTGTTTCTTGTTAGCCGCGTAGCCCTTTGAGAACCTTGGCAGTGGTGACGACCTGGCCCACATGGCGCTGGGTGTGATCGGCCACATGAATCAGCGCTCCGCCAATGCTGGTGGGCAGCTGCTTGCGGCCTACACCGCGAGGCGTATCGAAGTTGGCGGTAGCCAGCACGCGGATGCGCTGGGCCGCATTGCTGAACGAGCTCTCCACTTCCGCGAGGAGTTCAGCGAGCGATTCGCTGCCGGTCGACTCGGCTTTGAGCGCGGTGAGCTGTTCGGTGGTTAACTGTCCACCTTCGGCGTAGGTAAGGATGCGGTCGACGGAGCGGGCGATGTGCTTGAGCTGCTGCGCGATTGACATGAGCTCAAAGGGCTGAGCGTGAATCTCGCTCTCCTGGAGGCCGGTGGTCCACTTGGTGATATCGTCCAGAGCCAGATCGAGGGCGTGCAGAACGGCGCGGCCGACCGCCGGAATATCGGCATAGGTGCCGCGCAGCCAGGGTTCTGTGTAGGGGGCGGGGGTAGCAATTTGATTCACTTGAATGACCTCTCTTCGAGCTTCAGCTTTTAGCTTCGGAGAGAAACTGCGCCGGCGTCAATATGGGGATGCCGCGCCAGGGATTCAGGATGAGCAGATCGTGGTCGCTGCTGACGATAACCTGTGCTTGGACGGTCATTGCAAGACTGAGGATGAAATCATCGTTAGCGTCTCGGCAGCTGCCTGCTACCTCGCTTTGTACCTGTATTGAAACAGCGAAGAATTTTGCGTTTTGGCGAAAGACTTCGAGAAATCTCGTTCGCGATTCGCGATCGACGTACAGATCGAACCGCGGCTTTTGCAGTACTCTCTGAAGCTCTTCAAAGATTTCAATGCTGGCGCAGAGCTGAGCACGTCCAAGTGCCAGAGCAACGGCTTGATCGGGTATTGATCTTGGGCGGATTGCCGCGCTGACCAAGGTACTTGTATCGAAGACGACCTTTCCGGTCATCGGAGTTCGTGAACCAGCCGATTCACCTCTTCATCCGTCAGAGCGACTGCGGCTGGAGTCATGTTCTTTAGCGCCATTTCCCGCCACACGTCGAGGTCTCGCATCGCTTGGCGCCGCCGTTCCTGCTCTTTGACGATTTCTTCCATATCCTGCGCCGACACCAGGAACGCGGTCGTCTGTCCGTTGCTCGTGATCGCGACGGGCTCGCGCTGCACTGTGTCCAGCAGTTGGCTGAACTCATTTTGCGCTTCGCTGGAGGTGCGGGTGATCATGGCCAAATCTTCCTTGGCCCTCATTTTAGCTCAATTTCAGATTCGACCAATCCGGCGGCGGTGCGACCGGCTAAGAGTGCCAAGCTGAATGGCGAGGCACTATCCCGCGCTCTTGACGCGCACCACGGTGATCTTAGCGAAGCCTTCTTCGAACGCGGGTGGCTTGAGCTTCTCGGCCATCTTGCGCATCACATCTTCGCTGACCGACCGATCGCGCTGGCGATTGCGGTCGAGGCAGACGTCCAGGGGCACGTCGAAGAAGACTGCTTGCACCTCGTAGCCGAAGCTCTTGGCCATCTTGATCCATTGGCGGCGCTCGTGGGCGGAGAGGTTGGTTGCGTCCACGTAGTTCCAGGGCATGCGGGCGATGAGGCGGGCACGCAGCAAGGAACGCAGGGTGGAAAAGACCAGTCCCTGATAGCGCTGTTCTTCGACGTCGTCGAAGAGGATGTTGCGAAGCAGATCGCTGGAGAGCGGGGTGACGCCGCGGCGGCGGAACCAGGTGGTCTTTCCGGAGCCGGGCAGCCCGATGGCCAGCACTACGTAGCCCTTGGGCGCCTGCGAAGAGCGATCGGCGGCCTGCACTTCGGGAGGCGGTATGGAGGGCAACTCGGGTTGCGTCTCCAACTCCAGACGTCCGGCGGCGGCGGGCTCGTTCCAGTCCGTGCGAGCGGGGCGCTCGGCGCGAGGAGCTCGCGGCTCTGCCTGGCGAGGAGCAGCCGGCGTGTGTTGCTGGCGTGCGCCAGGATTGGCCCGATCGTCGGGGTAGTGGGGAACCAGCGGGGCGGGTTGGTTCGCAGGAATTTCCTGGCCGATCTTGCCTGTGGATTCTGAAAGATTCGCTGTGCGTCTGGAGCGTCGTCTCATGCCGACCTTCAACTTGCCTATTAGTAAGGGGATACCATACCGGTGCGGGGCGCTGCAAATGGTGTGCACTCCATCACATACCAAGTGGCAGATTCGCCTCGAAACTAGCGTTGAGCGGTTTCCGATGGGGGCGGTGAGGGCTCAAACGTTTTGGTCAAGGTTGACCGGAGTGTTAGGATCAAGGGTTTGGTGGAATTGCCTGCTGGGCCATCTCCAGCCGCCGAACGCCCCGACACAGTAATCACGAATTAACCCGTACCAAGGAGAATACTCGCATGGCAGTGAAGGTTGGCATCAACGGTTTTGGCCGGATTGGCCGCAACGTTTTGCGCGCGGCTCTCGGCAATCCCGAGATTGAATTTGTGGCTGTGAACGATTTGACCAGCCCGGCGACGTTGGCGCATCTGCTCAAGTACGACTCGATTTTGGGGAACCTGCCCAACGAGATCTCCGCCGGTGAGGATCACATCGTCATCGACGGCAAGAAGATCAAGGTGTTTGCCGAAAAGGATCCCGCCAAGTTGCCCTGGGCCGAGGTTGGCGCGCAGGTGGTGGTGGAATCCACTGGCCGGTTCACGGATGCCACGGTGGCCAAGGCGCACCTGGGCTCGACGGTGAAGAAGGTCATCATCTCCGCTCCCGCGACGAACGAAGACATCACCCTGGTGTTGGGCGTGAACCAGGACAAGTACGATCCGGCCAAGCACAACGTGATCTCCAACGCGAGCTGCACCACCAACTGCCTCGCGCCGGTCGTCAAGGTGCTGATCAAGGAAACCGGCATGGTTTCGGGCATTATGACCACCATCCACAGCTACACCAACGATCAGGTGATCCTGGACTTCCCGCACAAGGATCTGCGCCGCGCCCGCGCTGCTGCGCTGAACATGATCCCCAGCTCCACCGGTGCCGCCAAGGCCCTCAAGCTGGTCATTCCCGAGACCGCGGGCAAGCTGGACGGCTTTGCGATCCGCGTCCCAACCCCCAACGTCTCCATCGTCGACCTGACCTACATCGCCGAGAAGCCGACCGATGCCAAGGCCGTCAACGCCGCACTCAAGGCTGCTGCGCAGGGCGAACTGAAGGGCATTCTGGGCTTTGAAGAGAACGAGCTGGTCTCCAGCGACTTCAAGGGCAACAAGCTGAGCTCGATCGTGGACGCCAAGCTGACCAAGGTGGTTGGCAACAGCGTCAAGGTGCTGAGCTGGTACGACAACGAGTGGGGCTACTCCAACCGCGTTGTTGACCTGATCGGCTTCCTGGCCAAGAAGGGTCTGTAACCCTGGTTCAGTTCAGAGTTCGCAGTTCTTGGTTCTCAGGTTTCGCGGCACTTGGCCGTGAACTGCGAACCGAGAACTGTGAACTCTGAATCCCAAACTGTACCTGAGAACTCCCCGTAACTCTCATGCGCAAAAACATCAGCGGTACATCTCCGTTTGAGCCGATCATCGGCTTCTCGCGCGCAGTGCGCGTGGGCAATACGGTTCATCTCTCCGGCACCGGCCCGGTGGGCGCGGATGCAGAGGACGCTGCGGGGCAGACGCGGCGCATCTTTGCGATTGCCGAAAAGGCGTTGGCCGAGGCTGGCGCTTCCTTTCAAGATGTGGTTCGTACCCGCATGTATCTGACGCACGCGGAGGATTGGGAGAGCGTAGGGCGCGTACACGGCGAGTTTTTCTCTTCCATCCGACCGGCAGCAACGATGGTTGTGGTGGCGGCTCTGCTCAATCCCACGTGGCGCATCGAAATCGAGATGGATGCGGTGATTTCGGAATCCACTGGCAACTGAAGGCTGATCACTGATCTCTGATTTTTCAAGGAAGGCTCCTCATGTCCAAGCTCTCCATTCGCGACGTCGAATTGACCAACAAGCGCGTGTTTATCCGCGTGGATTTCAATGTGCCGCTTACTGAAGACGGCGCGACGATTACCGATGACACGCGCATCGTTGCGACGCTGCCCACCATCAAGTACGCGCTTCAGCACCGGGCCAAGGTCATCCTGGCCTCGCACCTGGGCCGTCCCAAGGGCAAGCCCAATCCGAAGTACAGCCTTCGCCCTGTGGTTGATCGTCTGCGCGAACTGCTCGACAAGGAACTGGGCGACAGCATCAACGTGGCGTTCTCTCCGGACTGCGTAGGCGAGGTGGCCAGCGAGATGGCGCGCCAGCTTGAGTCAGGGCAGGTGCTGCTGCTGGAGAACCTGCGCTATCACGCCGAGGAAGAGGCCAACGACGCGGAGTTCTCGAAGAAGCTGGCTTCGCTGGCGGAGATCTACGTGAATGATGCGTTTGGCTCCGCGCATCGCGCCCACGCCTCCACGGAGGGCATCACGCATCACCTGAAGCCCGCGGTGGCCGGTCTGCTGATGGAGAAGGAGATCACCTATCTCGGCAAAGCCTTGGCTGCGCCGGAGAAGCCGTTTGTAGCGATCATCGGTGGCTCCAAGATCTCGGGCAAGATCGACGTGATCAATAACCTCCTCGACAAGGTAGACACGCTGGTTATTGTGGGCGGCATGGCCTACACCTTCCAGCGCGCGCTGGGCGTGACCACGGGCAAGAGCCTGGTGGAAGAAGACCGCATCGACATGGCGAAAGAGGCGATTGCCAAGGCGAAGGCCAAGGGCGTGAACCTCTTGCTTCCGGTGGACAACATCCTAGCGGACGGCTTCGCCAATGATGCCAAGACGCAGCCATGGGACACGTCGAAGAATTTCCCCGCGGATTGGCAGGGATTGGACATCGGTCCCAAGTCGGTGAAGGCCATCGAGGACGTGATCTCGACGGCACGC
Organism: uncultured bacterium; assembly: GCA_966443485.1. GTDB lineage: Bacteria > Acidobacteriota > Terriglobia > Terriglobales > Acidobacteriaceae > Telmatobacter. The sequence continues at coordinate 5,565 of CBJOJD010000088.1, forward strand.
ACGATCGTGTGGAACGGGCCGGCGGGCGTGTTCGAGTTTCCCAACTTTGCCGTGGGGACCAACGCCATCGCCAAGGCAGTCGCGGCCAATAAGGCGGCGATCTCCATCATCGGCGGCGGCGACAGCGTGAGCGCGATCAATCAGGCCGGCGTGGCAGACCAGATCACGCACATTTCGACGGGCGGCGGCGCCAGCCTGGAGTTCCTGGAAGGCAAGAAGCTGCCGGGCGTGGAAGCGCTGACGGAGAAGTAGGCACCAGGCACCTGCGGTGCGGCCAACTCGCCTTCGGCGTTGAATCGGGTTCACAATCGAAGGGCGCAGCCGGACGGAGATATCCATGCGGTTGCGCCTTTTCCATTTGGAGTGCGAGAAGTCGTTCGGGCTGAGGCTCCTCAGATGCATTGTTCACCAAGATTTCAGAGGTCAACTCTTGACCTCCGAAGAGGACGGGAAAAACGCCGGATAAGCAGGCTCAAGCCTGCGTGAACTGAAGTGGGCCGGCGGTTGGAAAGACGCTATCATGATCACGGGAGCGACGATGAGTGAGCGGATCACAATCGAGCCCGGAAAGCGATCGGGTCAGCCGTGCATTCGGGGTTGCGCATCACTGTTTGGGACGTTCTGGACGGGCTTTCCGCGGGGATGAACGAGGAGCAAATTCTCGCCGACTATCCCGAGTTGGAGCCCGCGGACTTTAGGGCCGTTTTCGAGTGCGCCGCGCGGGTAGGTCGGCGTGTGGCCCTGTGAAACTCCTTTTAGATGAGAATCTTTCACGGCGGCTCCTTCGCGCCAGGCCATCCGCGTCTTCCATTTCATGGACGATCTGGAACAGGCGGTTCTGATCTTGCGCCCAAAAACGAGCTGAGACCGAGCAGGCAAGACGGAGTCTGGCGGCTGCCCCAGCTTTCTGTTTGGGTGAGTCTATATCGTAAAGTGGTGCGAATCCCGCGATTTCGCACCTGATCTTGTGCGGACGGGCCTGTCTCTCCCTGGGGGAGGGGGGTACCCGGTGCAACAGGCTAGGACGCACCCATGGGACCCCGGGAGCATCGCTGCCTGAAATCCATTGCGAGGCAGAGACCGCCGGTGAGCCTGACGACGCGGATCGGCCAAGTGGTCTGAGCAGGACTACTTGATTCCATTGTGCAATTTTTCAGGGAATTGATCGGCAAAATTGTGATAACGATTTGGGCTTTGAATTCAGAGCTTTAGAAGAAATTTTGGCGGACGGGGCTTGACAGGATGGGGAGCGCCGCTGGGGAACAGGTGGGGCGGGCAGTCGCAGAGTGCCGGATTTCGGGCAGGGACTAGCCGCTTCTGGGAGCCGAGAGAGGAAGAGGAGCGGCAGATGGCATCTGGGTGCTTTAAGGGTGCTAACAGCCTTTTTTACAACGCGCCATGATGGCGGAGTGAAGGCGCTCGCGCAGGCTGGGGGGCATGGCGTAGATCTCGTGGGAACGATAGATCTCGATGGTTTTGCGGGTGGTGTTGAGCGTCACTTCGCAGTGTTCGCAACGGCGCAGGTGTTCTTCCAGTTCGCCGCGTAGGCCGGTCGTTACCGAGCCATCGATCATGTCGTCGAGCAGTGCCAGAAACTCAGTGCAGGTCACTTCTCAACCCCCGTTTCCCTTGACGTCTTCTTGCGACGGAAGTAGCGGGTCAGCCGTTCGCGAAGCTGCAAGCGGGCGCGCAGCAGGCGGGATTTGACGGCCGGCACGCTCAATCCGAGCGTTTCCGCGGTTTCTTCTGTCGAAAGTCCTTCCACATCGCGCAGGGCGAAAACAACGCGGAACCCTGGTGGCAGCCCCTGGATGGTTTTGCGCAGGATCTCGGCGAGTTCGGCCTGGCTGTAGTTCTGCTCCGGATCGGGAGCCCAGTCGGCCAGGTCGCGCGGGACGCTGCCCTCTTCCGTTTCCACATCCTCGTCGATGGAGACCATTTTGCCGGTGCGGCGACGCCGCAGGCGCATGAGGCTCTCGTTGACGACGATGCGGACCAACCATGTGTAAAACTTCGAGTTCCCCTGGAACTGGTCGAGCTTTTCGTAGGCCTTGAGGAACGCGTCTTGCATGACGTCCTCAGCGTCTTCGCGGTTCTGGGTGATGTGCTGGGCGATACGGAAGACTTGGCGCTCGTACTTGCGCACCAACTCGTCGTAGGCCGAGACATCGCCGCCGCGCACCCGCTCTACCAGGGCCACGTCGGGGTGCTGCTCGTTCTCTCCTGCTATGGGTTGGATGGTCGCCATGCGCTTTGGTTGCGGAATTCCGCCAGGAGGTTGACCGCTCTTGGAGTGGGGCCGCTAGAAGACAGTGTAACGGACGGCGGGGCGGGGTCCAAAACGGGCCGGCCGGAAGGACGTGTTATCTGTTTTGGGACGGGCAGCCCTGCAATCCAGCAGGGAATCGATATGGCCGCGTCCTGGGAATCGATTTGCGCTTACTCTAGTAATATGAGGGTGCGCATCTCCCCGTTTCTCCCCTCCAGGCTAGGTTCGCGTTGCCTGGCTATGTGTTTGTCTTTGTCCCTTGCCGCGGTTCCCGTCTTCGGCCAGAGCTCCTCGAGTACTGCCACGCATCACCACGCCAAGAAGGCTGGCAGCAGTGCGTCTGCGAGCGGTAAGACGAGTAAGACAAAGAAGTCCAGCAAGAGCAGTTCCAGCCGGCGGCGCGCGGCGCGGCGGGGTACGCGGGCGCAGCGGCGCGCTCGTACGACGCGGCTGAAGCAGGCATTTGTGGCCTCGGCGGAGCTGCGGCCCATGGCACAGCAGCTGATCACGCTGCGGACTCCGGCGGCCTATGCCGGGGTGACCAACTACGCGCACAAGCATACCGGCGATGCGGCGGGAGCGGCTTACCTGGCGTTAGGCCGGGCCTACCAGGTGGACAAGCGGTATGCCGACGCGATTGGCGCGTTCCGGGAGGCGAAGCAGAGCAGCGAGCTGCTGGGCGACTATGCGGATTTTCTGGCTGCCGAATGCCAGCATGCGTCTGGGAATGAGACGGCGGCGCTGGCATTGCTCAAGGATTTCAACACGCGCTATGCGGACAGCATCTTCGAGATTGAGGCGCCGGAGCTGCAGGCCAATGTTTTGTTGGCGCAGGGAGACGCAAAGCAAGCTCAAGAGGCCTTACAGGCGATTGCCGACGACGCGAAGGATCTCCCCAACTACGAGCTGACGCAGGCCAAGATCGATTTCGCCCTGCAGCGCACGGAGCAGGCGGAGCAAGGGTTCAAGCATCTGTTGCTATCGCATCCACTAACCTCCGAAGCGGAGGTGGCGCGGGCGCGGCTGACGGCGATGGGGGCGGAGAGCAATCTGACTCCGGAAGAGCTGCGCAGCCTGGGCGATGCGTATTACAACGCGGGCCGCTACGCGCTGGCCAGCGAGCAGTATCGAGCGCTGGCGCGGAACGCCAATCTGCCGGCCAATGAGCGCAACAGCTTTGCAGTAGCGGCGGCGGGATGCGATCTGAAGCTCAAGCGGCTGAGCGAGGCAGATGCGCGCGCGTTGCCGGACACGAATGACGAGAGCGGCGCACGGCGGCTGTATTTGTTGATGGAGCTGGCACGCAATCGCCAGGACAGTGGCGAGCAACAGCGGCTGGTGGAGGAACTAAAGACGCGGTTCCCGCAGAGTCCGTGGCTGGCGGAGGCCTTATTTTCAAGCGGCAATATGTACTTGCTGCTGCGCGATTATCCGCATGCCGTTTCGTATTACGACTACTTAGCGACGCATTTTCCGGCGGCTAAGAACGCCGCTGCGGCGCACTGGCGTGCGGGATGGCTGTGCTATCGGCAAGGCCTGTTCAGCGACGCGGCGCGCATGTTTGACGACCAGATCAAGCGCTACCCGACGGCGACAGAGACGGCAGCAGCGCTGTATTGGCGCGGTCGTCTCTTCGAAACGCAGGATCATAATCCGAGCCGCGCGGCGGTCAATTACCGGATGGTGTCGGATCGCTATCAGCACTTCTTCTACGCCCAGATGGCGCGGACGCGGCTGAAGGCGCTGCATGAGCCGGAGCTGGTGGCGGATACCGCGGCTGGCGAGTTGAAGACGCCGCCCGTGCCCCACCTGGTGGACACTTTTCCCGCAGACAGCCCGCATCTGGCCAAGGCGCGACTGATTGCCAACGCGGGGTTGAACGACTACATTGCGCAGGAGATTGCGGCGGATCCGGATTCGTCGTCGTGGAGTGCTCTGGCAGAGGCGCAGATCTACTCGTCGTTTGGCGAGACGTATCGTGCGATGCGGTCGCTGAAGCGGGCGTTGCCGTATGCAACTTCGTCGTCGATCCAGTCGATTCCGCTGGCGTACTGGCGGATCCTGTTTCCGCAGGCGTGGTGGGACACGATCACGGAGGAGTCGACCAAGAACGGGCTGGATCCGTATCTGGTGGCTTCGTTGATTCGGCAGGAGTCGGAGTTCAATCCCTCGGTGATCTCTTACGCCAACGCTTACGGGCTGATGCAGCTGTTGCCGTCGGTGGGAAGGGCAATGGCGCGGGAAGAAGGCCTGACGCATTTCGAGGCATATCAGCTGCTCAATCCGGAGATCAATGTGCGGTTGGGCACGCGTTATCTGCGCCACATCATGGATCATTTTGGGGGCGTGCAGGAGTATGCGCTGGCGGCCTATAACGCCGGGGAAGAGCGCGTCTCCGATTGGCAGGCGGCGGGTCCGTATGGTGGCATCGACGAATTTGTTGAGTCTATTCCATTTACTCAAACCCGAGACTACGTGCAGGGCATCTTACGGAATGAAGATATCTATCGAGGGATCGATGCCGCAGCGCGCAAGCAAAGCCGGTCGATGGCGAGCACTGCACCGCAGCCATAGATACGTACTAGATTTGCACATCCTGAATCTGAGTTGGCACGCTTTCAGAGGGATTTGTATTGACGAACCGGTCTTCACCGGCAACACTACAACTAAGCCTGAGCCGTCTATCTCTGGGCAGTTACCCGCAGCCTGCTGTTAGCACATGTGGGACCCTGTGACGACTGCAGCCGGTCCTGTTGCATCTCAACCGTTGGAGGGCAGGATGTCGACCGACTTGCACTTCCTCGAAGAATGGATCCCGGAGCGAATGGATCCTGGCACCATCTTCGTTTTGGAACATCAGACGAGGCTGGGGAACGCTCAGAACCCTTTTGTCGCAGTTATGTCGTGTCCCCGCTGCGGAACCATGGGATTGATCACGCGGCGGCAGCTGATTGGTGGCGAGACGATGATCTGCGGCGGAGACAACTGTTCTGCCGAGTATCAATTACGGGGCGAGGCGATCTGCTTCCGAAGTCCACAGTAAATAAAAATGAGCAGGAGCGTTCCGGCTTAGGTACATTAAGCCAGGCGGCACGCTCCTGTTCTCGATCTATTCACACGCCGATTCCGCCGCCCAGCTAGGCAGTGCGCTCGAGCGGTACTTGGACGGTGATGGTGGTGCCCTGGCCGAGGGCCGATTGCACTTCGAAGGTGCCTCCGGCGAGCCGGGCGCGTTCCTGCATGGAGATCATGCCCAGGCCCACGGGGGATTCGGCGTCCCGATCAAAGCCAACTCCGAAGTCCATGATCTTTAGCTCGAGGCTGTTTGCCTTGCCGGAGAGCATAACCTTCACGTGGGTCTTGCCGGAGTGTTTGGCGACGTTGCGCAGGGCTTCCTGGGTAATGCGATAGAGCGCGATGGCCGCTTCGGGCGGCCACGATTCGGGCAGGTTGTGGGTGGAGTAGGTGGCCGGCATACCTTCCCGTTGCCCGAAGTCGCTGACCAGGGACTTCAAGGCTACGGAGAGTCCGAGATCATGCAGGATGGCAGGATGCAGCCGATGCGATAGCGTGCGTACGTCGCTGTTAAGGGCGTGAGCCTGATCGCGGGCGGCATGTACTTTTTCGAGCGCAGGCGCTTTGCAGTCTTTTTCGTCGACCTCCTGGAGGGCCATTTCAAGGAGGCTGAGCCGCTGGCTGATGTCGTCGTGGAGTTCTCGTGAGACGCGCTGGCGCTCTTCTTCCTGAACGGTGAAGAGGTGGGCGGTGAGGCCGCGGAGCTCTTCCTGGGTGCGATTGAGCTTGCGCGCGGCCACCGCGATTTCGCTTTCGAGGGCGAGCTTTTCCTGGGTGATCAACTTCTCGGCTTCGCGACGGAGCGAGATGTCCTCAATCATGAGGAGCAGGACTCTGCCGCCATCGGTGGAGAGCGCGCGTATTTTGATGAGCAGGGTTCTGCGCTGGGTAGTGGTGGATTCGTGTTCAAACTCGAGGGGAGAGTCGAGCTGGCCTTTGAGGAGGTCGTCGAGGCGCGCACGCAGGCCGTTAATTCCCCAGAGGAGAGCGGCCAAATCGGGGAAGGCGTGGCCCTCCAGGTCTTTCTGTGAGACTTGGGCGAGCTCGCGGAAAGCGGTGTTGGTGGTGCGAATGGAGCAGTCCTCGTTGAGGACGACGATGGGGACGGGGACGCCCTCGACGACGGAGCTGGCGAAGTCGCGGGCATCGACCAGCTGTTGCTGGCTGCGGCGCAACTGATCGATGTCGAGCAGCAGAATTACGAGGCCCTCGATCTTGTTGTCCGCGGTGCGGTAGGGGCGGACACGAAGAAGGTGCCAGCGTCCTTCTTTGTCCTGTACCTCCAACTCGCGGGTGCCGAGAGATTCAAGGACTTCGTTCAGGATGGGGTCAAGATCCTCGATGCTCAGCTGCAGGCGTATTTCGCTGATGGACCGTCCGATGTCGGACGGGCGCACGCTCAGCAGGCGCTGCATGGGAGGCGTGAACTGGCGAATCTGCAGATCGCTATTGAGCATCAAGAGCGGGATGTTGACGCTGTTGAGAAGATTGGTGAGGTCGTTGCCGGTCTGTGTGAGGACGTTGTTGCGCTGCTGGAGCTCGTCGTTAACGGTCTGCAGTTCCTCGTTGGCGCTCTGCAGCTCTTCCTTGGTGGTCTCCAGCTCTTCGTTGGTGCTTTGCAACTCCTCGTTGGCGGATTGAATTTCCTCGTTGGCCGATACGAGTTCCTGATTGCGCGCATCCCGCTCTTCGACGAGGGACTGGAGATGAAAGCGCGTTGAGGAGAGGTCCTGGCGCAGTTGAGCGATGAGGAGATCCTTTTCGTCCGCGGTCAACTGCGGCTGGGGAATCTGCCTGCTGGTTCGACCCTCGAGGCCCTCCGGAGTTATCTGAAAGAGGAGCAGGAAGCAGCGCGGGCGAGAGGCGGCACTGGTGATGGGCAGAACGTCGATTTGCACATGCTGCTCGCCTTTCTGCTCTTCGATGAGGACAGCTTCGGTTGCGGCTGGAACATTATCGCGAATGGCGCGTTGGGCCGCGGCGCGTACCTCGTTGACCAGGCCCTCTTTGAGAAGACGCAGAAGGTTCCAACTGACCGCGCCGGGCGTGAGATCCATGAATTGGGAGGTCTGTCCGCGGGACTGGAGCACGTTGAGACGATCATCGATGATGAGGCCGGGGGGGCCGAAGCGAGCCAGCACGATGCGATCGGCGGCGCGTTGCAGTTCCTGCTCGGGCCAGATGTTGCTATCGATCTCTACGATAGGCGGCTGGTTTGCACCGACCGATTGTGTGACGGTATAGGTGCGGGGCGACTCGTACTGAATGGGGAGGTGCGCGCCAGTTTTGAGATAGATCTTATGCTTGCGGTCAACGGTGTTGAAGACGTCGCCGTAGTCGCGCAGACCTTCTGACATGCCGAGCAACATGTAGCCGCCGGGCTCGAGCGCGTAATGGAAGGTCAACATCACTTGGCGCTGGAGCGCCTGGGTGAAGTAGATCATCACGTTGCGGCAGCTCAGGATGTCGATATGCGAGAACGGCGGATCGGTGCTGAGGTTCTGGCGGGCGAAGATACAGGTGTCCCGTACGCGTTTCGAGAGCTGGTAGCCGCGATCGACCTTGACGAAGTAGCGCCGCAGCCGCTCGGGGCTGACTTCGGCACTGATGCTTTCTGGGTAGACAGCCAGACGGGCGGTTTCAATGGACTGGTCGCTGACGTCTGTACCGAAGATTTGAACGGGCGTGTCGAGTCCGTGCTGGGAGAGGTATTCCTGCACGATGATGGCAAGCGAGTAGGCTTCTTCACCGGTGGAGCATCCGGCGCACCAGATCCGGATGGGTTTCTCGGGTGGGCGATCCTGCACCAGCACGGGGAGAACGGTGAGGCGCAGCGACTCCCACAGGCCCGGATCGCGGAAGAAGTGCGTCACGTTAATGAGGACGTCTTCTTGCAGGAGGCGAAGCTCATCGGTGCGGATCTGGAGAAACTTGTGGTATTCGGCCAGACGATCGATGCGCAGAAGGACCATGCGGCGGGCGATGCGTCTGCGAATCGTCTCGGGCTTATATTGGCGCAGATCTAGGCCGGAGAGTCCGCGCAGCGACTGGAGGATTTTCTGGAAGGATTGCTCATCCTCGGGGAGAGGCTCACCCACCTCAAGGGGGCGTAATTCAGGTCGGGTGAACTGATGTCCGAGGCGGCCAAGTTCGTGCGCGATTTCAGCGGGCGGCAGAACCAGGTCAACGTGGTCAGAGACGATAGAGCTGACGGGCATCTCGGGGTGGGTGGCTGTCTCCGGACTTTGCACGATGGTGATGCCGCCCTCCGCCTTGATGGTCTTCAGGCCGAGAGCGCCGTCAGAGTCAGCGCCCGACAACACAACTCCGATCGCGTGATTCTTCTGATCAGTGGCGAGAGAGCGGAAGAAGATGTCGATGTGCCGGCCACTGCGGTCGTCGGAAGAGAGCTCCTCGACGCGGAAGGTGCCTTCGCGCATGGTGATGCGCTGGTTGGGTTGCAGCACATAGATCTGGTTGGGCGCGGGGCGCTGGCCATCCTGGATGGGAATGACCGGCATGAGCGTATAGCGTTCCAGGATTTCGGAGAGGAAGCTGCGATGGTGCGGGGAGAGGTGCGTGACCAGCACGAAGGCCATGCCGGTGCGGACATCGAGGTTCTCTAGAATCTCGCTGATGGCCTGCAGCCCGCCCGCTGAGGCGCCGAATCCGACAACAGGGAAGAGCAGAGCAGGGGCTTGGCGGGACTCGTTGGCCGACTCGACGCTAACGGAGAAACTCGAGAGGGGATCCGGGACCTTTTGCCGTTCGGCCGCTACTTGCGGTTGCTTGGTCTCTTTGGAAGGAGCGGGGGCTTTCGGCTGGTCGGCCGATTTTGTATCGGGGATTTCGGGCAGGTCTGAACTCATCTTGCTGGTTTCACTTTACTGAGTCCACTATACAACTCAAATGCTTACGCCAAGCTGGGGCGGCGGGCATGGGGAGAGGTCGGCCAAACTGCGTGACGGGCCGCTAAGTAGGGGAGGGCTAAAGATGGAAGAATGAATGGCGTCGGCCTCTGGATTTGCATCCCATAACAGAATGCTTGTGCGCGACATTATCGTGATCGGTGCATCGGCGGGTGGATTCGAGGCTGTTCAGACTTTGGCCTCTACGTTGCCGCAGGACCTGCGCGGCGCGATCGTGATCACGCTGCACCAACATCCCAAAAGTGACGGCATTCTGGCGAAAGTGCTGAATCGGGTCGGACCTCTGCCGGCAGTGATGGCCGAGGAAGGGATGACGACGGAGCCGGGCAAGATCTACGTGGCTCCTCCGGATCATCATCTACTGCTACGCGAAGGATTTGTGCAGCTGAGCCACGGTCCTAAGGAGAACCTGCAGCGCCCCAGTATCAATGTGATGTTTCGCTCCGCGGCCCAGGCGTATCGAGAGCGCGTAGCGGGGGTACTGCTGACGGGGCTGTTGGATGATGGCGCCGCAGGGCTGTGGGAGATCCAGCAGCAGAACGGCACAACCATTGTGCAGGAGCCCACGGAAGCGGAGTTTCCGTCGATGCCGCAGAGCGCTATCCGCGGCGTGAACGTGCAGTACATCGTGCGGCTTGCGGAGATGGGTCCGTTGCTGGGGAGATTGACGCAATCGACAGTTGAGTCGGGGGCAGGTCAATCTGGGCTACCTGCGTTTACGCCTGCTCACCAGGCCTGCCCGGAGTGTGGTGGAGTGCTGACCCACGGGCAGCTAGATCCGCTGATGGAGTACCGGTGCCACATCGGCCACCGCTTCGGACTGAAGTCTCTGATCGCGGAAAAGCGGGCGGTGATCGAGCGGTCGATGGGGACGGCCTTGGGGCAGTCAGAAGAGCTTGTTGCCTTGCTTCGAGACGCGACGGACCAGTTCCCGCTGGAGGCTCGGAGCGATGTCGAAGAAGAGATCGCACGGCGCGTACAGGAGCAGATGATGATTCGCGCGATGCTGGTCGGGGCTCGCCAGGCTGAGTGATCGAGGCGGGCTTAGTCGCCTGGGGGCAGCCGATTCCAGGAGCGATGAAAGGGGGCGCTGGCCAGCGACTGGGACTGGCGGAGGCGAGAGACGGAGGCTTCCACGGCGCGACGCGTGCGTTCCAGGATCTCCTGCGCGGAATGCAGCGAGCTCTGGGAAACGAGGACGCGGTGGATGCTGTGTTGGACCAACTGCGCAGCAGGACTCTCAGCATGCGGAACGGACATTGCGACGGACCCTCCCGCAGACTGGGATGCGGGGCTGGCCGGAGAGTTTGTCCGGCCCGACAATTAGCAATGTCAGGCGTGGTGGTCGGGTCGGAGAAGACGGAGAGGTTGACTGAAGCCGCGGCAAAGCAGGAGAGTGGAAGAGGCAGCTGGCCAGCCCGGATGGCGAAATCGGCAGACGCAGCGGACTTAAAATCCGCGGCCCGCAAGGGTGTGGGGGTTCAAGTCCCCCTCCGGGC
>CBJOJD010000089.1:0-16313 GCA_966443485.1 uncultured bacterium
CTGAGCATTCCCGCAATCTTCAGCGGTGGCGTTGCCGTAGAGATGGGCGGCGAGGTAGTTGTGCACGCCCTGCCGGAAGACGTCTTTGCCGAGATAGTTCTCTACCATCAGCAAGACGGCGCCGGCCTTGCCGTAGGAGATGCCGTCGAACATCTGCTCGATCTCATCGCGCGTATCGGCGTTGGCGCGGATGGTACGGGTGGTGGGCTGGGCATCCAGATTGAGGGTGTTGTCCTTTTCCTCAGCCACGTCCTCGTCGATGTTCCACTCGGGATGCATGGCTTCGACGGGCTTGTTCTCCATCCAGGAGGCAAAGCCTTCGTTGAGCCAGACGTTATTCCACCACTGCATGGTGACGAGGTCACCGAACCACTGGTGGGCCATCTCGTGAGCGACGACGAGGGCCACCTCTTTTTCTGAGTGAACCGACGCGGTCTTGGGATCGAGGAGAAGGTCGGTTTCGCGATAGGTGATGGCGCCGAAGTTTTCCATGGCGCCGGCCTCGAAGTCGGGCAGACCGATGAGGTCGAGCTTCTTCAACGGATAGGGGATACCGAAGTAGTCGTTGTAGTAGTGCAGGACGTACTTGGCGATATTGAGAGCAAAGGGCGTGAGCTGCACCTTGTCCGGGGTGGCGCAGACGCGGATGGCGACCCCATCCTGTTCGCCGCTGGTGCATTGGAAGTCGCCGACGAGGAAGGCAACCAGGTAGGTGGACATCTTCGGCGTGGTGTCGAAGCGGAGGGTGTGCTTGTCATTGCCCGGGCCGGGGGTGTCGCTGAGGATCGGCGAGTTGGAGATGGCGGTGTCGCCCTTGTCCACCACGAGCGTGACGTCGTAGGTGGCTTTGAATGCCGGTTCGTCGAAGCTGGGATAGGCGCGCCGGGCGTCAGTGGACTCGAACTGGGTTACGGCGTAGTTGCGGCGCTGGGTCTTGGAAAGATAGAAGCCGCGCAGCTGCGAGTTGAGAATGCCGGTGTAGTGAATCTGGAGGGAGGCCTTGCCGGCGGGTATCGGCTGATCGACGGTGAAGGTGGTTTGTTCCTTCGCCTTGTCAGTGCTGACCACCGCGGTCTGTTCTTTGCCGCCGGCGGTGATGGCGACAGATTGGAATTCAATCTCGGCGGAGTTCAGGGTGATGGTCTTGGTCGGCTGTTTTACGTCGACGTCGATCGACTCGACTCCGCTGAAGGTGGCGTTCTTCAGGTCGGGAGTGAGGGTGAGCGCGTAGTGCTCAGGGATGACGGTCTGCGGCAAGCGCTGCGCATGCCCGGGTTGAACAGCTGCGACCAGTAACCATGCACCGAGGCCCGCCGTGCTCCATAGCGCGCGGAAAAGTGAAGGGGGACATTCTGTTTTCATGGAAAGGTTGGATCCTCATAAGGAGGGACCGTAGATCTCAGTCACCTGGAAGGTGTGGAGACCCCAACAGTCCGCAACCAAGTGTTGCTATTGTAGGCGATTGGGCGCGGGCCGCGGGGAAAGCGAGCAGGCAGGCGGAGTGATGGGCTCCGGGTGCTTCGATCTTGATCAGGCTCAAGGACGAGCTGGCTGCGCTCCCCTCGGATCAGGGAAGCGCAGCGCGGGATCAGCTTGGATTCTCGTCGGAGGATTCTTCAGAAGCACGGCGGGGCAGCAGGGAATCGAGCAACAAGAGGCAGGCGCCGACGACTACGGCGCTGTCCGCAACGTTGAAGTCCGGCCAGACATAGTTGACGATGCGGACTTCAATGAAGTCGACTACGGAGCCGAACTCGACGCGATCATGCACATTGCCGAGCGCTCCGCCCAGAATCAGGGCCAAGGCCACGGTGGTGAGGGTGAAGCGGGTCCCAAGGCGGAAGAGCGCAATGACCACCGCCACGGCAGCGAGCAGCGTAAACGCCACCAAGCCCCAGCGGACCATCTGCGGGGAGGTGGAGTCGGCCAGGAGAGAGAAGGCCGCGCCTTCATTGTTCCAATGAGTGATGCGCAGGATGCCGGGGATGACCCCGATGGCTCCGCCGATGCGGATGTGCGCTGAAACCCAGTCCTTGGTGAACTGGTCCAGCGCAAATACCGCAACGGAGATCAACAGCAGCCAGGGCAGACGGCGGGGAGAGGAGAAACTCACGCGACGGCCTCCCCGGATTGCGGCGGCGCGATGTTCATCTCGCGCAGAGCATCCTGGCAGCGGGTGCAGACGTTCTCCCAGATGCCGTAGCTGGAGACTTCGGGCATGTAGTTCCAGCAGCGGGCGCACTTGCTGCCGCTGGCGGGGAGTGCTGCGATCTTCAACTCTGATCCTTGCTTTACGGACACGCGGGAGACGTTGAGGATCTCTTTGAGTCCGGCGGCGTGCTTCAGGAGCAGAGTCAGCTGATCGCCGGCAGCGGCAATCTCAACATCGGCTTCCAGACCTTTGCCGATGCGCTTGGCCTGGCGTTCTTCTTCCAGCACGCGAAGTGCGGCATCGCGGATCTCGAAGACTCTCTTCCACTCGTCGAGGAGCGCCGCCGGTTGCTCGGAGAAGACGTCTTGCGGTTTGGGGAAGAGGGCGAGGTGAACACTGGGTTCACGGCCGTCGATTTGGGGCAGGTATTCCCAGACCTCGTCGGCGGTGAAGCTGAGGATGGGAGCGACCAGCCGGACCAGGGCTTCGGTGATCTTCCATAGCACCGTTTGCGCGGAGCGGCGCGCTTTGCTGGTGGGCGCGAAGGTGTACATGCGGTCCTTGAGCACGTCGAGATAGAACGCGCTCAGGTCCACGATGGCGAACTCGTTGACCGAGTGATAGACACGATGGAACTCAAAGGCGTCGTACCAGGCGAGGATCTTTTCGGTCAGCTCGCGGGTGCGGGCCAGCATGTAGCGATCGAGCGGCAGGACTTCGCTCTCGGCTACGGCATCGCGCGCGGGCTCGAAGCCATTGAGATTGCCGAGGAGAAAGCGGAAGGTGTTGCGCAGCTTGCGGTAGATCTCGGCGCAGCGAGCCATGAGGTTTTCGCTGGCCGCCATATCTTCGCGGAAATCGACGGAGGCGACCCAGAGGCGGACGATCTCGCCACCCATGCGATGGGCGATGTCGACGGGATCGACGCCATTGCCGAGCGATTTGGACATGGCGCGGCCCTGCTCATCGAGGGTCCAGCCAGCGGTGGCGACGTGGGAGTACGGAGCACGGCCGCGCAGAGCCACGGAGGTCAACAGGGAAGAGTGGAACCATCCGCGATGCTGGTCTCCGCCTTCCAGGTACAGCACCTTCACACCCTGGTTCTGCTGGAAGCGCTTGTAGTCGTCCTTGAGGTCTGGGTCAGACTCTGCGACGGCGAACCAGCTGGTGCCGGAGTCGAACCACACGTCGAGGATGTCCATTTCCTTGCGGAAAGAGGGATTGGAGCAGTGCTCGCATTTCGCGTCAGGCGGCAGCAGGGTGGCAATGTCGGTGGTGTGCCAAGCCTCGGCGCCCTCGCGCTCGAAGAGATCGATGATCTTGCGGTTGAGTGCAGGGTCGACGATCGGCTTGTGGCAGCCCTCGCACATGAAGACGGCGATGGGCACACCCCAGATGCGCTGGCGGCTGATGCACCAGTCGGGGCGGGTGGCGATCATGTTGGTGATGCGCTCTTTGCCCCAGGCCGGGTCCCAGACCACCTTGTCGATCTCTTCGATGGCCAGCTGGCGGAAGGTGGTGTCGGAGCCGTCGCCGCGCTTCATGGGCGTTTCGAGAGAGATGAACCACTGCTCCGTGGCCCGGAAGATGACGGGGTGGTGGCAGCGCCAGCAGTGGGGATAGGAGTGGTTCAGGTCAGCAGATCCGAGCAGCGCACCGCGCTCCTGGAGCATGGTGATGATGACGGGATTGGCTTGCCAGACGGTCTTGCCGTCGAAGGCCGGCGGGGTGGCCTCGTGCCAGACGGAGGGGTCGTAGTGGATGCGACCGATGTTGTCGACGCGGCAGGTGAGGTCGAGCCCGTAGCGCTGGCCAGTGTAGAAGTCGTCCGCGCCATGGGCGGGCGCGGTGTGGACGGCGCCGGTGCCGGTATCGGCGGTGACGTAGGTGGCCAGTACGCCGAGGATGCTGCGTTCGAGGAAGGGGTGCTGGAAGGTGGCGCGGTCAAGCTTGCTGCCTTTGAACCGGGCGACTTCCTGCACACCTTGGAGGTTGCAGGCAGCGATGACGGACGGAGCCAGTTCGGCGGAGACGATGTAGACGGGGCCTTGGTGTCCCGCCGAACCCGCGGGTGGAGCCGTCGGGTTGGATGGGGCACCGGAGGGCGTGGATTCGGTCGCAGTTTGGAGGGCGACGTATTCGAAGTCGGGGTGGAAGGCCACGGCCAAGGACGCGGGAAGGGTCCAGGGGGTGGTGGTCCAGATGATGGTGTAGATCTCGCGGCCGGCCAGGGTGGGGTCGAGTGCGGCGCCATCGGAGGTCAGGCGGTAGCGGACGTAGACTGAGGGGCTGACGTGGTTCTCGTACTCGATCTCGGCGTCGGCCAGGGCGGTGCGGTCGTGGATACACCAGTAGACGGGCTTGAGTCCGCGGTAGACAAACCCTTTCTCAAGAAAGCCATAGAAGGCCTCGAGAGTGCGCGCCTCGTAGTCCCGCGACATGGTTTTGTAGGGATCGCTCCAGCGCCCGAAGATGCCGATGCGTTCGAACTGGGAGGTTTGGAGGTCGATGTACTTCTGCGCGTAGGCACGGCAAGCATCCAAGACTGCAGGTGCCGGCATCTCCAGCTTGCGACGGCCCAGGTGCTCGTCGACCTTGATCTCGATGGGCAGCCCATGGCAATCGAAGCCCGGGACGTAGGGCGAGGCGAAGCCGGCCATGGTTTTGGATTTGACGACGAAGTCCTTCAGACCCTTATTGAGGGCGTGGCCGAGATGGATAGGACCATTGGCGTACGGCGGACCATCATGGAGGAGGTAAGAGGGGCGGCCCTCCCCGGCTTTGCGCAGCTCGTCGTAGAGGCGGAGGGAGGCCCAGCGAGCCAGGCGCAGCGGCTCATTTTGAGGCAGATTCGCCTTCATGGGGAAGTTGGTTTGAGGCAGGCTGAGGGTCGCATTCAGCTCCGGCGCAGAAGACATCTTGACTCCACGGAACGAAATAGTCCAACCCTTTAGTGTAACTGGGCGGACGCGAATTTTTCGGTAACTACTGTAGGGGTGGGTCGTCTATTGTGTATGGGAGACTCCACACCCATGGAATATGAGATTCTGGAGCGCGGGCAGCAATCTCCTGGGGTTAAGGCGAGCCAGGAGGGTGTGACTGATCGCACTTCAGTAGGCGCCGGACCCGAGACAACAGGCGTTGGGGTCGAGCATAATGGAACATCATTGGCCTTCCGGGAGACCCCCGGCGGTCCGGACGAACAAAGGGGAAGTAGAGCTGTCGGGAACGACGGCATTGAACCTATGACACAGCCAGGTATCTCGTCCCCAGCTGGGGCCACCGAGGCGGGTGGTCACGAACTCGATGCGTTTTTGGGCAAGGCTTTCGAAGAAAAGCCCATCTGGACCGGACTCTACGAGAGCATCCGGGATGTGTTTTTCCCGCCCAAGCTGCCACCCCTGGAGCTGACTTCGACGCCGATTCCGGTGCCAGACCGGATGGCGGTGAAGACCAATCCCTGGGCGGTAGGCACGGCCACGGTGGTAAACGGCGGCATCTTGCTGATTGTGCTGTTCTTCGCAGGACGAGCCGTGATTCAGCACCTGAACCCACCGCTCCTGAACCCCACCAATATTGATGTGGGCGACTTCAAGCTGACCGCGCCCAAGGCTGCCCAGGCGGCTGGCGGTGGCGGTGGCGGTGGTTCCCATGACATTGTGGATCCGATCAAAGGCAAGCTGCCCAAGATCGACCAGCATCCGCAGGCGCCTCCGATGGTCCCCATTCTGGATCATCCGAAGCTGGCCGTGGATTCCGCGATTGCGGTGCAGAAAGACATCAAGCTTCCTGATAACCCGATGTTGCCGAACATCGGCGTGCACCAGTCGGCTAATGTGACTCTTGCTTCGAACGGGCAGGGTTCCGGCGGCGGCATGGGAACCGGGTCCGGTGGAGGTCTTGGATCGGGCAACGGCAATGGCTGGGGCCCGGGCTCAGGGGGCAATGCTGGCGGCGGCGTGTACCGCGTGGGTGGGGGCATCTCTGCTCCGGTGCCGATTGTGTGGCCGGAAGCGGAGTTCTCTGACGAAGCTCGACGCGCCAAGTACCAGGGTGTCTGCCTGGTTTCGTTGATCGTGGATGCGCAGGGAAATCCGCAGAATCCGCGCGTCGTACGGCCATTGGGCATGGGCTTGGATGAGAAGGCGCTGGAAGCGGTGCGCAAGTACAAGTTCAAGCCGGCTCTGAAGGACGGACGTACACCGGTGCCGGTGATGATCACGGTCGAGGTGAACTTCCGGCTCTACTGACGCCACCTCGATGAATCGATCAAACGCCCGTTCTGCTCCGGCAGAGCGGGCGTTTTTCTTTGCCGCAGACGGATTTGTCTTGTAGTGGACAGTGCTGAATGACCTCCGTTTGGTGCAGAGGGCGAATTGTGTTCAGATTTTTTGGGGCGCGAGCCGACAACTTCGGTGTAGTGCGGAATCCACGGCGCGGATCTACGGCATGACAGGAGAGCTGTATCCCCGCTGACCCGGATCGAAGTTGTCGCCGATGGCAGATGCCGGAGGCGCGACGGACTCAGTCGAGACCGAACGCCGAGGTCCGCAAACCTAGAGGGGGTCCCATGTCCAGCGCCGCCGTTTCAGCAGCGGGAATGAATCATCACATTGCGTCATCGCATACATTGCCGGCCGCGGAGCGGGCATGGAAGGCGTTGGAGCAGCATCTGGGCTCTGGCAACTTGACCAGCGCGCAAGCGGCGTTCAACACCTATCAAATGTTGAGCCACATCGGTTCAGCGGAGCCGGCGCGGCCCGCGCACGTTGCGGACCGGATGGCGGCTTTGGGCTCGGCGCTGCGCTCGGGAGATCTGGGCACTTCGCGTTCGGCGTTTGCCAGCGTGATAGCGAGCCTGCTGTAGGGTCTGCTGTCTTTCCAGCCGACAGCCGATGTGTGCGCGTGGTTCAAGCATGCGGATCTTGTGCTTGTCTGGGCAGACAAGCGGCGAGCAGGCCAAAGTAAGCCGAAATCCAATCCCAAGCGTGTGGGCAGCTTAGATGAAGGCGGGGAGCAGTTTGTTGCCTAGTTTGCCCTGCCTCTCGCACGGTACTTTCGTCCTATGCTATTTAGGGCTATCCCTAGTTGCCAGATTTAGTTAGCGGGGGGTATTATCGGGCGTTGTCAATCGAGATTCGATGTCCCTGAAAAATCGGATCCGGAGTTAAGTTGAGGCTTTACAGCTTGCCTTCCCTACGATCCTGGAGCTGCCGCCGAAGCTAGCCTATGCCGGGAAGAATACTGGTAGTTGAAGACGAACAACGTCAGCGCAAGCTCCTCTGCGATATTTTGCAGACACAAGGTCACGCGGTAATGTTCGCCGGTGACGGTGAAGAGGCCGAACGTCTGATCCAGGCGGATGCGCCGGATCTAGTGATACTAGACGTGAATCTTCCCCGCAAGAGCGGTCTCGAGGTCTGCAGGTTTCTCAAGCATTCTCCACTGACTCAGCTAATCCCGGTGATCATGATTACGGGCATGTCTGAGATCCAGGACCGCATTCGAGGGATCGATGCGGGCGCCGATGACTTTCTCTCCAAACCTTTCGATCCGGCAGAGTTGATTGTGAGAGTGCGAAGCCTCATCAAGCGCAAAGAAGTTACCGATGAGTTAGACCGGGCCGACCAGGTATTAATGGTTCTGGGAAGAAGCATTGAGGCAAAGGATCCCTATACGGATGGCCACTGCTCGCGAATTTCGGAGTACTCGGTATTGCTGGGCCGGGAGCTGGATCTAGGGACCGAGGATCTGCGAGCTTTAAGAATTGCCGGATCTGTGCATGACATCGGAAAAGTCGGTGTGCCTGATGCCATTCTTCTGAAGCGGGGGCCGTTGCTGGCTGAAGAATGGGCGGTGATGCGCACGCACACCGTGATTGGCGAGCAGATCTGCCGTCCACTTCGCTCTTTTCAGTCGGTGCTTCCCATCATTCGTCATCATCACGAACGGCAGGATGGCAGCGGCTATCCGGATGGGCTGAGCGGACGCGATGTGCCGATGCTGGCGCGGGTAATGCAATTAGCGGACGTATTCGATGCGCTGACGACGGACCGTCCGTATCGTGCGGCAATGACAAGGGATCAAGCGTTCGAGCAGATGCAGGTGGAAGTGGATCTGGGCTGGTGGGATGCGGACTTCTATCGAGTGTTTGTTGACATGGCGTACCGCAAGGGCCTGCCCTTCGAGACGCAAGTGCTCGATGCGATTGCCTGAACTCATCCTGGGTGCGGGCACGTCTCTCTAACGGGTGCAGAGTGGATTTGCGCCTGCCTTTCCGATGGAAGGATTCTCGAGAAATCATAAAGATCAGCTGGGGTGTTTGTGGTTGTCGCGAATGCAAACACCGGCCAGTTCAGAGTTGCGTCAGATTGCTGCATCTCTGGCGGCTGTTGCCAATGTGCCGATAGGGAAGAGAATCGAGGGCATTCGTCTGCCCGAATGAGGTTCCCTACGTTCGGGATTGTGACAGGGCACATGCATGGCTTTTGCTGGTTGGGACACGCGCAGTCTGGTTGAGATCAATGCCGCGGTACACAATCATCCGCTGGTAGAGCAGGTGGTGTACGCGCTGGGCAATAATCCTCTGCTGCGTGGTTTTCCTCTGTTCGCGTGTCTGGTGGGCTTGTGGTCGTCGCACGACAACGGGCGGCGCAGCCGCATTGCCACAGGCATCATGGCAGCGGGCTTTGCCACTTTCCTCTCTTTGTTGATGCAGGCGAGTCTGCATACGCATTTGCGCCCGGCGCGGGATGCCGGACTCCATCTGTATCTCGCCGATCTCTCCGCGATGCAGGAGATTCACCGGCCATGGTCCTTCCCCAGCGACACGCAGACGCTCTATGCAGCCTTGGCTTGCATCGTCTATCTGGAGCGCAGGCGACAGGGGCTGTTGTGCTTCCTCTACTCCTGGTTGACGGCCGGACTCGTGCGGGTCGCGCTGGGCTGGCATTTTCCATCGGACATCCTGGGCGGCCTGGTGCTGGGCGTGGCGGTGGTAGTGGCAGCGTCGCGGCTGCGTTATGTTCAGGAGCGCATCGAGCAGTTCCTCAATGGCGCCCAGCGGTCGCATCTGCGCATGGCGCATGTGTTTGTGTTTTTCTTCCTGGCGGAGGCGTACTTCCTTTTTCCGGGCGTGCAGGGATTCTTGAGCGAGTGTAAGCAGGCTCTGTTCAGTCTCTCCGCACACTAAAAGCGCGTTCGGAAATGGGTGAGGGTCGAGCCTCGTAACTTAAGTTTCTCTAACGGATTACCAGCGCATGCCGAAGAGATGGTTGTGCCCGATGGGCGAATTATCTGAGTAAGAGGCAAGCCATGAACATTTCAGCACTTGATCGTCGCGGTAGACTCGCACGAGTTGTCGCATGCGTCCGGAAGCTTGTAAGCAAGAGCATTGTGGGCACGGTGGTAGGGGCTGGAGTGTTGGGAATTGTGAGCGTAGCGGGAGCGCAAAACTACGCGGTGAATCTGAGGCCTGCTACAGCTCAGTTGCTGGTGGGCAAGACGGTCTCTTACAGCGCGCTGGGGTACAAGGACTCGACCTGCTCCTGGTCGTCTTCCAACGTTCCGGTGCTGGCGCCGCTCAGTCCGGGGAGCTTCCGGGCACAGGCGCAAGGCAAGGCGCGTGTCTCCGTGACCTGCGGCAAGTTCACTGGGGTGGCCGATGTTTTGGTGCTGGCCAGCGCACCCTCGGCTCCGATCGCCATCTTCAAGGGCGGCACCTACAGCGGCATTTGGGCAAGCAACGATCCCAAGGTTGCAGCGGTGAGCATCTACACCAACGAACCGGTCGTGATCCAGAATTCAGTGATCACCGGGAAAGGGAACCTGATTGCCATCTTCGGTACCGGCACGGGCGCCAATGTGCAGGTGCAGAACGTGAGCGGGTTTGCTTTGGATCCGGGCGTGTCCGGTGTGCAGAGGCCGCAGTTTGTGGCGGGCAATGATGTAGCATCTCTCACCGTGCAGCACTGCTCCATGTATGGAGTGAGCTTTGGAGTGAACTTGCTGCTATCGACGGCGCAGGTGCTGAAGATTACGGACAACGCGGCCTACCAGATGGAAGATCGCGCAAGTGACGGAAAAGGCGGACTGCTCAGCACGCGGCCGTTGTTGGGGCACTTTGTGATTCTTGACAAGGTGACGGCGCCGTATGGAGCGGAGATCGCCTGGAATCAGATCATGCAGGTCCTAGGCGCGAGCTCGATGGAAGACGTGATCAATATCTACAAGAGCCAGGGCGGGTCCTCCAACTCGATTGCGGTGCACGACAACTACATGGAGGGCTATTCTTCGACGACCTCCACATCGGGCTACACGGGCACGGGCGTGATTACGGATGGAGACGGGAAGGCGCCGTTTACTGCCTACGTGCAGTTCAATGGTAACGAGATGGTGCACACGGCCGGTGTGGGAGTGTCGATTGCCAGCGGTCACGACAACTCCGCCAGCGATAACAGGGTGGTGAGCTGCGGAAAAGATCCCGCGGGTGGATGGTACGCGATGAGCTACGCCATTGGGCAGGATCTGTGGGACTACTACAACTCTGGAACAGCGAACTTCTACAACAACACCATCTCAAACACTCTGGGTGGGTTGGTGCGCCCCTCCAGTAAGCTGACGCCCATGCCCGCGGATTCATGGGTTCGGACGCCGGATATCAGCTATCCCGGCAATGGAGTGAACACGACGTCCTTCAGCGATCCGTGCCTGGTGGCAGGTGTGATCAACCTGGCTGCGGAGACAGCGGAGCGGGCCTACTGGCAGCAGAAGCTGGTAGCGAGCAATCATCTACCCGGCGATCAGCATTTCTAGTGCTGAAGTGGCTGGAGCAGGCGGCTACTGCTCCAGCACTTTGGGCTCAGGGAACTACGGATGAGTCTCTGATTGTCCGGCACAGGCGCAGGGCCATCGAGTGCTGGCCATCCCCGACGGGCACATCCGCACGAGGCCTGGTAGAAGCAGCGCATCAGTCGCCGCCAACTTACATGGTCTGGAAATTGACTCCGCGCAGGGCGAATGCTGCTCCCAGGTTGGTGAGATGGCGTTCGTCGCGATAGAGAGAGAGGCCTTCGGCCTCGAATCTGCAGAGATCCGGCGAACACAATTCCTTTTGCAGGTCGATGAGATGAACGCCGGGGTGTTGAACGGCGACCTGGGAAAGAACCGCCCGCGCGTGCTGGTCGGCAGGGAATATGCGCTCCGCAGCGACTCCTTCTGAACTAGAGAGCGTGGGTGGAGAGACAAGCTGGGCCAGCATCTTGCGAGCGGGGATGTCGTGAGCCATGATGTTGCGCACCGGGTCGAAGGCGAAGGAAGGCGAGTCCTGGAGCAGGTAGACTGCCTTGCCGGCGGCCTGAAGCTGCGCGATCTCCTGGCTCAAGCCGAGGGCGAGAAGCTGAGAGGCATCTTGCGGAGCTGCGGAAGAGGTAACGGTGCGCAAACTGGCTCCGGGAGTGGACAGCGGGAGAGACCAGTACCCCGCCATGACTACAGCTCGAACACTAGGCTGAGTCACCAGGAACTGAAGCACCTCTTGATTGAAGCGTGTGCACTCGGCAAAGTCCTGCGGAGCTAGAGGATTATCGAGGCCGACGCCATTGAGCGGGGTGCACGATGCCTTGGTGAGTTCGAAGAGGCGGGCGTTCTGGCCACGCAGTGTTTGGCGCAAGCCGTCGGCAATGGCCGATGCATGACTGTCGCCGATGAGGACGACGACGTTGCCGGTTCCCTGCGGAGTGCAATGCGCGTCGAAGCGAGGATGGGAAGCGCCATAGAACTGGAGACAGCCGGCGGTGCCCCACATCCCGGTCTCGCGTTCAACTCGAGCAACCTGCGGGTAGCGCGAAGGAATTCCCTTGAGAGCAAAGATAGCGCTGGCCGCGATGAGGAAACATGCGGAGGCGAAGGCGTAACGGCGCAGTGACTGGGCGATGGGGAGCCGAGAGCGGCGGAAGGGCGTCTCCAGGATGTAGAAGGAAGCGATCGCTGCGAGCAATGAGAGCGCCACAATCCAGAGCGTGGTGATGCGGTCGAGTGGGCGATCGGCAACGATGCGGGCCAGGCTCAGCATGGGCCAATGCCACAGATACCAGGAGTAGGAGATTTTGCCGATTCCGCGTAGCACGGGATTGGCCAGGAGGCGATTGGTCCACGCCCCGCGAGCAGCGATGAAGAGGGTTGCTCCGAGCACAGGCAGGATGGCTGCGATGCCGGGAAAAGGAGTGAGCTTGTCGTACCGTGCGGAGGCAATGAGGATCATGGCTACTCCGCAGGTGCCCAGCGAATGCGCGATGAACTTGGGAAGAACGGAGGCCTTTTCACCGAATTGCTTATGGAATAGGGCGAGCATTACTCCGGCGAGTAGTTCCCAGGCGCGGGTGGGGAGGAGGTAGAAGGCTGCTTGAGGAGCGGTCCTGGTGGCAATGGCGCACGCGAGGAGCGACGCGAGGATGAGCAACGAGACCGTCGAGATCTTGACTCGAGGAGACTTCTTTCGCAGGACCCAAAGTAGAAGAGGAAAGAGCAGGTAAAACTGTTCCTCCACGCCCAAGGACCAGGTCATCAATAGCGGATTGAGTTCCGTTTTTGGCTCGAAGTAGCTGGCCGACTGCCAAAAGTAGATGTTTGATCCCGAGAGCAGAGTCGCGATCATGCCCTTCGCCAGGGCTCTGAACTCGTGAGGAGCAAGCAGAACGAAACCCGAGAGGAGCAGGAAGGCAAGGACGCCGAAGAGCGCCGGCAGGATGCGCTTGGCTCGGCGATTGTAGAAGTTGGAGATCCGAAAGGTACCCTGGTCCATCTCGCGGAGCATGAGAAAGGAGATCAGATAGCCGGAGATGACGAAGAACACGTCGACGCCGATGAAGCCGCCGCTGAACCCGGACAGGCCAGCGTGGAATGCGACCACGAGCAGGATGGCGACGGCACGAAGGCCGTCGATGTCTGGACGATAATCGAGTGCGTTCGACAAATCAGGTTCCTATGGAGCGGGTTGACCGCCGGGGAGTAGGCTCAGCGAGCGAGCAATGCGCTCAGGCGCTTTTTAGCAGCCGACCGGTAAAAGTCCACCAGATGCGGGTAGCAGGGGCGGTTTAATGCGTCGAGATCTCTTTCACTGTGCACATCCGGCAATCCGGGAATAAAGCCGTGGGGAGTGATGGTCCAACTGTCCAGGTGGCGAAATTGATCGATGTCGATGGCAGGGAACTGTCGCTTTTGGAAGTGAAAGTACATGAACTCGCGATGGCGAATCTCGCCGCCCTCTGAGTAGATCTGCATCGCTTTGCCTTCATCGATCACGAAAGCCTGGTACCGGGCATTGAGATGGCCATTGAACGAGAAGCTCAACCGCGCGGACTTGTAGGAGATGTCGCCGATCGGGTCCTGGGGATCATAGAGGGAGATTCCGTTGTGTTCGCAGATCCAATAGATCCCTCCCTCATCGAAGCATTCGGACTTCGATGAGCGGAAGGCCTGTTCGTAAGAGATCTCGGGGTGCGGCAGACGGAAGAGGTTGTTGCCGTGCTCGTTATTGCGGAAGAGCGCGAAGTGTCCGCGGCGATAGATGCGGTCGTACTGAGTCAGATCCTGGGGCAGGAAGTGCGCGATGCGTCCCCAAAGCACGTCGATGTCAACGTGCCCCCAATAATCGAATCCCCGCAGAAGATCGGCGAAGTACAGGCCGAAGATCGGCCGGAAGTCGCAGACCTTGTAGGCCCGCTCGAGATTGACGGGGAACCCGACTATCTGGGAGAAGCCCTTCTTAAAGTCTCGCAACGATGCCCGGATGATGTGAACATTCGGAGGCAAGTCACGGGATGGAACGTCGCAATCCGTGGCGAGAAAGAACTGCACCTCAGGATTGTTGGCGCACGTCTTCAGCCACAGCAAGAAGTAGTTCGGCAGCGATCCGAAGTAGGTGGAGATGAGGGCAATCTTCATAGATCCTGAAGTCCTTTGGGCAAAGGAGAATGGAGAGCAGAGAGCTGTTGCCGCTGAGGAGGATGGGAGACTGGTCGATCGAGCTCGAGGGACTGGCCGATCAACTGGGCCACCTGATCAATGCTCAACAGCTTGTCGCAGTCAGACCGCTGCACCGACCCCTCGAAGACCCGCTCCAGCGCGCGATCGAAGTTGGCGGGCGACATGGGATCGAAGACATTCTCCGGCGGAACCAGTTCAGCCGCGCAGCCGGCATAAGTCGAGCAGAGCACGGGGCATCCCGCCCACACGGCCTCATTCACAACCAATCCCCACACATCTTCCAAGGTGGGGAAGACGAACACCTGGGCTTCGCGGTAGAGCCGGTTGAGCTCCTCTTGCGACTGGTTAGGAAGGATCTGGAAGTCAGCGATTCCAGCCTGCTTCGCCTTGGCGGTGAGCGATTCACGGAGAGGACCAGAGCCTACCAGCAGCAACGTAAATTTGTAGCCGCGCTGAGCCAGACGTCCGCAGGCATCTACGAGCTTGTCCAGGCCCTTGCGCTCGATGAGCTGACCGACGGAAAGGATGATGGGATGCGGCGAGTTAGGGAACTGCGGTTCGGGATTTGCGGGCGGACGGATGAAGGTCTCGTGGGGCACGCAGTTCTGAATTTGCAAGACGTTCTCGCGGGCCACGCCTAGGGACTGAAGATATTCGGTGGACGTAGCACCGTAGCTGACCCAGTGGGGAATGCGGCGGGCCAGGAAACGGCGAAGACGCTTCTTGAAACCACCGATCAGACTCTCCGAGTGCAGCGTGCCCCCCCACCAGACCCATAGGTCAGCGCCGGAGAGCTTGGCATAGATCATTGAGAGGATGGTGCGGAATCCAAGTTCGTTGGAGAGAACGATATCGGGGCGAAAGAGGGGAAGCTTCCAAGCCAGGCCGCCATTGAAGTGCACGTAGGAGATGTCGGAGTGACCGGCTACGCCGATGTGCTTTTTCATCTGAATTTGCAGGGTCCACACGCGCTGCTCGCGCAGATGATCGGGAACCTGCAGCTTCCAATGACGATTGGCCTCATTACCTCCATGGAAGATGACGGCGTCAAACTGATGCGCGAGGGCGGCATAGATAGGGATGCGGTAGGGAGCGATGGTGTTAACCACGATCGCTAACCGCTTCTTGCGAACTGCTGTTTGGATCTGCGTTTCTGCCATTAGTCTCTCGCGCTGCTGTGAGCCATATTGTGCTGTGCCACGGATGTAGAGGGGATCCAAGTGTTGAGTGCTTCTCGATAGATATCGATCAAAGCGGTGTAATTGCTCTCCGCGTCATAGCGGGTGAGATAGCGATGGCGTGCCGCCGCCCGCAGAGCAGCATGCTGCGAATCAGGGAGTTTAGCGAAGCGATTCACCACGGAGACGAGATCATGGGGGTCTCCAGGGGTGGCTAGATAGCCGCACTCTCCCTCGGTGATGATCTCCGGAAGGCCGCCGATGCGGGAGGCGATGACGGGCAGTCCGGCGCAAAGAGCTTCGGCCATCACCATCGGAAACCCTTCGTACCATTGGGAGGGCACGATGAGCACCTTCGCTGCGCGCATCAGGTTTGCAATTTCAACCGCGGATTTGGGCCCGAGATATTGCAGGCGGGAGTGCAACTGCGATGCTGCACTTTGAACTTCGGAGCGTAGCGGTCCGTCACCAGCGATGCATACCTGGAGCTGCAAAGAGGGATCCTGGCAGGCAGCGAGCAGGGTGCGGACACCTTTTTCTTCGCTCAGGCGGCCGACGTAAAGGGCGAAGTTGCCGCTGCCATCGCCGGGGCCCTGGTCCTGAACGAAATTGGGCTTGATCCGGATACGTTCTGGCGGAACGGAGCCGGCTGCGAGCTTTTGCGCAGCGAACTCAGTGAGTGCGATGTAGCGATGAACGCGATTCTTCCATGTGCCGAGCTGACGATGAAGGCCGAAAGAGGCACCGACGATGGCGCTGACGATGAAGGCCGAAAGAGGCACCGACGATGGCGCTGCCGATGTGGCTACCGCGGTAGCAGCCATGCTGAACAGCGGGCAGGAAGGATCCGGAACGCGGGCAGGCTTCGCAGATGTGTCCGTCACGATAGAGGGTTGCGCTCGCACACTGGAAACGGTAGTTGTGGATCGTCTGCAGCGTGGGAACTCCGGCGGAGTGAGCTGCAAAGAGCACTGAAGGTGAGAGCGTGGGGAAGAAGT
>CBJOJD010000090.1:0-16180 GCA_966443485.1 uncultured bacterium
ATCGTCTCTGATCCTGAGGGCACCATTTGGGCCGCCACCGATGAGAATCTCTTTCGGTGGACGGGTTCCCGCTTCGTCCCGGCGAGTCCGGGCAAGATTCTGGTGGATAGCGCCCGGCGCATGGTGGTGGAAGATTCACGCCATCTGCTGATGGTGGAGCGGGGAAAGCTCTACCGTCTTGAGCATGACGCGAACGGCAACTTCGTGCGGCACTCCGCCGTGCTGCCGCCCGGCGTGCTTTCTGCCTACCCCGCTCTGCAACAGATAGCCAGCGTCTCGGTTACCAGGACCGCTACCGGCGAGGAACAAGTCTGGCTCAGCGCCGGGGAGCACTTGTATTCGCTGCCCACTCATTGTCTGGATCTCGGCACCGAAAACTGCTCGGAGATAACCGAGTGGACGCCGGCGAAGGGCTTGGCGGGCGATCAGTGGCGGCAAGTACTCGAAGATCATTCCGGCACGATCTGGGCTGCAGGGCTCACCCATATCGCCGCCCTTCTTCCCAATACCGGCCGCTTCTTGGATCGCTCCGTTCCTGGAATTGCCCACGACAGCCTATCCGGATTCTTCCCGTTGGCGGAAGATCCGCTGGGACGCATCTTGGCTCCGGCCGGGAAATCGGTCGCGCTCTGGACGGGCACTCAATGGCAGTTCACGGGACGAAACAACGGTCTTAACCGCAGTCGCTCCATCGTGGGCATGGAGTTTGATCCCGCAGGAGACCTCTTCCTCGCCACCCGCGGCGACGGCGTCCATGAGTGGGCCGGCTACACCGACTGGGAAAGCTGGAATGACGACCAGAGCATGCCGTCCATCTCCGTGTGGAACATCTTCCCGGAGGCTAACCGTGTGGTTCTGGGAACGGATCGCGGAGTGACCTGGCTCGACCCAGTAAAGGGAACTTCAGGATCGTTTTCTACTCACAGCCCGTGGTCCTCCAGCTTCGTCGATTCCATGGGCAGCAATCCCGATGGCTCGTTGTGGGCGGGATTCAACTCAGGCCAACTGGCTCGGGTCGACCCCGGTTCCAATCGGATCGAACTGCTCGCAACCCTGCCCGGCCGCGTGGTGGGTGGCTTCCGCGATGCAACCGGCAAGCTGCTCGTATTCACCAGCGAGGGCGTGTTTCACACCAGCACCGACAACTCGCACGAGATTCCGCATTTGATGACGGAAGCCGATACTCTGCTGGGTGCCTCCGCTCTGCATACGGTCACGGCGGGTTGCGCTGCGTCGGATGGCACCGACTGGATCATCACGCAAAATCGAGTCCTGCGCTACAGAGACGGCCAGGCAAGCCTTCCGCCTGTGGACGGGCTGCCCGCCGTGCGCGGCACATTCTTGAACGCATTCTGCTCCGCCGACGGCTCATTGTGGCTGACAGGCGATCAGACGGGCACTTGGCGTTTGACACCGCAGGACGGCCGTCTGAAGGCCTGGCAACTGGTTCTTCCCTCCGAGCTGAGTTCTCTCTCTTGTTTGACTATTCGCGTAGATCGCCGCGGGTGGCTATGGCTGGGGACGGATGTGGGCGTGCTGGTCTGGAATGGCTCGCATTGGCGCCACATCACCGAAGAATCGGGCTTGATTTGGAACGACACCAACCAGGGTGCCCTGGTGGAGGCCCAGGACGGCTCGATGTGGATCGGGACGAGCGGCGGGATGTCCCATCTGCTCCATCCCGAGCGGATCTTCGAACCAATTCCACTGAAGGTTGCCATCACTGAGGTCCGCCGCGGAACCCAGGACTTCTCCGGCGACGAGAAAATCACGGTGCCCGAGAGCGGGCCGCCCCTCAGAATTCGATTCTCATCGCCCTCGGTTCACAACCGGAGCGAACTGCAGTTCAGAGATCGAGAAGGCACCGGAGATTGGGTCGATAACAGCGATGGCATTCTGGTATTTCCGAGGCTGAGGCCCGGAACGCGCAATTTTCTGGCGATGGTCTGCGATCCGATCCTGGACGCGTGCTCAGCACCCGCCCGCTTCCAGCTCGTCGTCCTGCCATCTTGGTGGCACTCCACCTGGTTTTACAGCCTGTGTCTCTTAGCGATCCTTCTGTTGATCATCGCGGCGATTCGGCAGTACGTGTTGAACCTCAAGGGCCGCAGCCGGGAGCTGGAGCGCATCGTCGCAGAGCGGACGAGCGAGCTTGAGACCAGCCGGGAGATGTTGCGCGTACAGGCTACTCACGACGGCCTGACGGGACTTCTCAATCGGACCGGGATTCTGACTGCGCTCGCAGAAGAGATGAGCCGCGCGCGGCGAGAAGAGCGGACGATCGTCATCGCCCTGGCGGACCTCGATCACTTCAAGCGCATCAACGACACCCAGGGACATTTGGCCGGAGATGAAGCACTCCGCCAATTCGGTCAAGCGATCCGGGCCGCGATACGCCCCTATGATCATTCCGGACGCTATGGTGGCGAGGAGTTTCTGCTGGTGCTTGCCCACGTCTCACCCGACGTGGTGGAACACCGGCTCGCCGCCCTGCATAGCGCGATCTCGAACCTGAGTATTTCGGGAGCCGAGGGAGAGTTTTCCATCAACTGCAGCGTGGGCGCAACCTTCGTGGATCCACACACGCTGGATGTGGAAGTCAACTCCTTACTCGCGCTGGCCGATAAGGCGCTCTACGAAGCCAAGGCGACCGGGCGCAACCGAGTCGTGATCAAGAGCTACACACCGGAAGAAACAACCTTAAAGCGATAGGCGCAAAACTTGAGCGCGATCAGCCTGAGTCGCGCTCTCGGAACTCGCCGCGTCTAGATCGCGCGCGCCAGGTGCACAGCAAACCAGTTACGTTCATCGGTCCATGAGCGCTCGACCGAGAACCCTCCGGACCGTAGCAGGGCTTCACTTTGTCCGCGGCGGTACTTGTAGCTGTTCTCTGTGTGAATCGTCTCTCCCGCGGCAAAGCGGACGCGAAGGTCCAGCTCCTCGATCGTCACGGTCTGCGCAATGCGGCTCCGCAGATGCATCTCCATTCGAGATTCAGTGGGATTCCAAACTGCCTGGTGCTCGAAGGCGCTCAGATCGAAGTTGCCACCCAGCTCGCGATTGATGCGGTGCAATATGTTCCGATTGAACTCCGCGGTGATGCCTGCAGCATCGTCGTAGGCCGGCACCAGCACCGATTCCGGCTTGGCCAGATCAACGCCCAGCAAGAGAGAGTCGCCCGGCAGCAGAGCAGAGCGGACGCTCTTCAGCACGCGAGTTGCTTCGCTGGGTTCGAAGTTGCCGATGCTGGAGCCGATGTAGAGCACCATCCGGCGTTCGCCATAATAGGGCGGATCGAGCGAGAAGCCACGGCAATAGTCCTCAACCCGCGGGCACACCAGGACCCCCGAAATCTCGCGTTCGATTCGTTCCTGAGCCTCTTCCAGTGCCGTCAGCGAGACGTCTACCGGCTCGTAGACCACCGTGTCCTGCCGATCGACGGCGGCATGCAACAACAGCCGCGTCTTGTCGCACGAGCCGGCCCCGAGCTCGACGATTCTTAGCGCATCGCTGCCCGCAGCGAGGTGGATAATCTCGTGGGCGTGGGCGCCAAGAATGGCGCGCTCCGTGCGGGTCACATAGTATTCGGGCAGCTCTGTGATGCGATCGAACAACCTTGAACCCGCTTCGTCGTAAAACAGCCAGGACGGAAGCCACTTGGGCCGCGAAAGCAGCCCCTCTGAGACAGCCGAAGCCGTCTGCGCGTCAACCTGGACACTGCTAAGGGGAAACGAAATTGTAGTCATGCGGTTTCTTGGATGCTTCGCACTCCCATTGGAGTTACCAACTTGCCAGTCTGATTCCAGAAAATTGCCAGCGTGTTTCGGGCGAGAAAAAATTACGGTAACTCGCACGGATGTGGGCCTTTGGGGTGACGCAGGAGCCGCCCCGCAGAACCATCTGACCGCTCATGAATTTCCCGTTATATTCCCCTAACGAGCCGGGCAAGGGTTGAAACTTGGGATAGCCAAGATATGCGCTCGCCGTCCACTGCCAGCAGTCACCAAATAACTGCCAGGGACGCTTGAAGGGATGAATGGGATCTTCCGCCAGCAAGGCCGTACCTTTCCTGGAGGAGGACGGTGCAGCGTTGTCGGCGATCTCACTCGCGGGCACGGGCATCAGCCATCCAGAATCCAGCAGGTTCCCAGCTATCAATCGGCCCTCCGCGGCAGCCTCCCACTCGAATTCAGTGGGCAGGCGATACCCGGCCCAGCGAGCATAAGCATCCGCCTCGTAATAACTAATGTGACTGACGGGCGTGTGGGCGAGAGCGTTCATCGATTGCTCCCCGCGCAGTGTAAAGACGGACCAGTCGCCTTCCTCCCCGGTCCAATAGAGCGGTCCGCGCCACTTGAGGTTCTGCACCGCGTTCCACCCGTCGGAGAGCCAGAGCTCGGCGCGACGGTAGCCGCCATCGCGGATGAAGTCAGCGTATTCGGCGCAGGTCACCAACCGCTCCGCTAGAGCATAGGGCTGCAAGAAGACGGGATGGCGGGGCAGCTCATTGTCGAAGCAAAATCCATCGCCGGCGTGACCCGCTTCCTGCAAGCCACCCTCGAAGCGGAGAAATTTCAGCTCCGGCCGCTCTGCTTCGCCCGCAGGGCTCAACATCGCGTCACCGTCTGGCGCGTATACCGGCTTCAGGGGGTTGGTGAAGAACGCATGCAAGATGTCCGTCAGCAGCAACTCCTGGTGTTGCTCCTCATGGTTCACGCCCAGCTCGATACGGCGCAGCACTTCCGGTTCGTGACTGACGGAGAGCAGCTGTGCGATGCCCTCATCGACGTGCCTACGGAACTGCAGGATCTCGTCAAGGGCAGGCCTCGAAAACGAAGAGCGCAGGCGCTTTTCCGGAAAGGCGGTAAAGCTCTGGTAGTAACTATTGAACAGCCAGGCGAAGTCGGGATTGAAGACGCGATATCCCGGCAGAAACTCGCGCAAAACAAAAGACTCGAAGAACCACGCCGTGTGGGCCAAATGCCACTTGACGGGCGAAGCCTCAGGACACGACTGCACCATCATGTCTTCCGGCGTCAGGCTGCGACACAGGTCGGTGGTGCGCTGGCGCGCGATGCGGAAACGTTCCGCGAGGTTGGTTTGTACGCTCGACGCGAGGACACTGCCCATTCTTCGGCCTCTCTTCAAACTCCAGAAGTGTACTGCAACTCAGATGCAGGCCGTCTCGATCGGTCGCAAAACGAAAACTGGAGCCAATGGTGAGCCATATCACATACTTGGCGCAAAAAGGAGATCATAGTCGTTCTCAATTCATCCGATCTGCCGATGTAAGAACTAGCCCCTGGTTGCGGGTTTGCCACACGCATCTAAAAGGGAGCATAATCGGTGGCTCGAAAGATGAAAGGACGATGAACAAGACGTCCCAAGGTCATCGCCGAATTCCTTCTATAGGAGGGAATATGTATTCCTTTAGCCGATTCTTTTGGCAATTCGCCTTGGCAGTAGTTGTCCTTGCGACTGCATCCGTCGCATCTCCTGGACAAGCTCCCGCCAAGCTGACCCTCCCCAATACAGCCGCGCAGTTGAAGCCCACCCCTGAGCAGGTGGGAGACTCGCTGATGACGCACCAGCGTTACCAGGCGGCCATCGAGTCCTACAAGAATGCTTCTCAGACGACTCCCGAGACATGGAACAAGATGGGCGTCGCCTATCAGCTGATGTACAACGTCGAGGAAGCCGCCCGTTGCTACAAAAAGGCCCTCAAGCTGGATCCCCAGAGCGCCATCGCCACAAACAATCTCGGCTCCATCTACATGGAGCAGAAGAACTATAAGGCCGCCCAAAAGACCTACAGAAAGGCGGTCAAGCTCAATCCCCAGTCTGCGTTGTTCCGTAAAAACCTTGGTACCGCGCTCCTGGCCGCCCATCAATACAAAAAAGGATGGGAGGCTTACCAGCAAGCATTGGCGATCGATCCGAATATCTTCACGCGCGTGGGCGGAAGCGTCCGCGTGGAGAACCCCTCTACGATTCAAGATCGTGGCGCCATGAATTACTACATGGCGAAGGGATGCCTGCGCGCGGGGATGAACGATCGCGCCATTGAGTATCTGCGCCTGGCCGTGAACGAAGGCTTCGTCAGCCCCAAAAAGCTAGTTTCCGACAACGAATTTGCCTCCTTGCGCGATCTGCCCAAGTTTCAGCAGCTGCTGAATTCGTTGGGAGCGTCTGACCACGATTCCTCGACGACCACGGCCAGCAACGAGGTCTCCGGGCGCTAGCCGGTCGCCGTTCCGTCGGACTCGGTGACGAACCGCCGGGATTTGTTGATCAGCTGTCGTCCTTCTCTGCCCCACGTCCGTCTTTACACTTGGTACAGTCAAGTCGTCGTGTGCCGGAGGGGAAGTTATGAACAGGTGGGTTAGCCTTTGCGCGCTCGGACTCGCTCTCAGCACCGCAGTCATCGCCCAGGACCCGGCTCCGCCGTCCGCGGCACCTGGGCAGCGAGACGGCCGGGGAATGGGTTTTGGAGCTATGGCCGGACGGGCCATCCTGGGCACGGTGACCGAGGCTGATGCCGATCACTTCCTGGTGAAAAATCAAAACGGTGAGATCTATACCGTCCACTTCAGCGCGAACACGCGGATGATGAAGCAGCCCGCTTCTCCCAAGGGTCAGAATTCGGGAACTCCGCCGGAGCCGGGCGAGTCGAGAGGGCCCAGAACTCCCCCCACCCCCATTCAGCCCTCGGACATCAAGGTTGGCGATGCCATCATGGCTGCCGGCGAAGTGGACGCCAGCGCGAAGTCCGTCGGGGCGATGATGGTCATGCAGTTGGATCCGGAGCGGGCCAAGGAAATGCGGATCATCCAAGCCAACTTCGGCAAGACCTGGCTCATGGGCAAACTCACCGCAATCGATCAGACCAAACTCACGCTACAGAGCCCGGTCGACAACGCCACGCATAGCTTTGTCGTCGACGAGAACACATCCATGCGCAAGCGCCGGGATCCCATCACGCTGGCGGACATTCAGGTCGGGGACAACGTGCGCGTGGAAGGATCGCTCAAAGATGGCACGTTTGTAGCGACCACGGTGGCCGTGATGCCCATTCCCGCGCGCGGTGGCCCGGCTCAGCGCCCTGGCCCTCCGCCGCAATAACACCAAGCCGTATTCGATGCCGGGCGTGCTATTCGGCAGTAGCGGGCAGGGACTCTTCCGCCCAGACAACCGCCTTGGTATAGCAGGCGTTGAGATCTTCGAGATTCAGGCCGTTATCCTTGCTGACGTTGGCGCAAGTTGCCCACTCTCCCCGTTCCTCCGCCTCAATCCACTGCAGCAATGCGCGCTCTCGATTAGCCTTGCCCAGCAGTGCCTCCCGCAGCGGCTGACGGAGCGGCAGTGAAGGCAGCAGGCCCTCCATCGAGACGTGCAGCATGGCTGGGAGCAGGCTGAAGATTCCAGCCAGGTACTGTTCAGCGGGGTCGAGCTGGCAACATGCAGCGGCCAGTTCGCAGAAGCGCGCGCGAATAAAGGCTGTGCGCAGCAGTTCGCTGGGTTGGCCGGCGTTGAGTTCACTAGCTATGGCGAGGGTGGCAATGCGCCGGAAGAGATCGTCTCCCACCGCCAGCAGTGCAGAGCGAATGGAGCACACCTCCTGACGCACCGCGCATGCCGGAGAGTTCACCAGGCGCAGCAGACGATAGGTGAGAGAAGCATCCCGTTTGAGCAATTCGCTGACCTTGGCGATGTCCAGCGGATCATCGTGCAGAACCTGAAGCAGCTCAAACTGAAACAGCTTATTGGCAGGAACGGTCCGCTCCTGAACCAGCGACGGCGCACAGAAATAGTACCCCTGGAAGAGGGTGAAGCCTTCGGCGCATGCGCTCTCGTAATCCTGTCTGGTCTCCACCTTTTCAGCGATCAAGGCAGGGGAGAAGGGCCGGAGACGCTCGATGATTGCACGGCGCTCCTCGATGCTCGACTTCAAGAAATCGACCTTGACGTAGCTGGCGAGGTTGATCAGTGGTTGCCACGCAGGAGCCCAGGAGAAGTCATCCAGCGCCAGGCGAAAGCCCATGCTTCGAAGGCGCGAGCAGGATTCGACGATAGCGGGAGTCGGCTCGATGCACTCCAGAATCTCGAGCACGGTCATGCTGGGCGGAAGCACGCCCACCTGGCCTTGGGTAAGAACGTCGGCGGTGCAGTTCACAAAGCCGGGAAGTCCACGCGCCAGGCGCTCCAAGCCAAAGATGATGGTGTTGTCGATCATCGTGCGCGTGGCGTGATTGCCATCGCCGCGAAAAGCCATCTCTGGGCCGCTGCGAAAAAGGAGTTCGTAGCCGTGTACCCGGCCCCTCTGGTCCAGGATGGGCTGGCGCGCGAGATAGCGCAAGGCACTGGCCAGTTCCGCCGAAGCGCTGCCAGCATTCTCCTCTGCAGGAACCCGCGAGCCCATGAGACTCCTTCTCGCAGCTATCATCGGCCCAAAGTAATTAGAACTTCAGTGGATTTCGCTAATTCTGGGATCGCTTGGTAACTCGAGCTTAGAAGAACGAAGAGTGAAGATTAGCTCGCAGTTCCCTGATGAAAACGAATCCTCCACTGCCCGGCGACTGAAACCCAGATCGAACTACGCAGAGTTACTCTTTCTTCGCCCGCGGAGGCATCTGCACGCCTGGTTCGATAGGTCAGGAGAGCGACACCTTCTGCCAGGAATGAGCAACGAAACTCGTCAACTGCC
Organism: uncultured bacterium; assembly: GCA_966443485.1. Taxonomy (GTDB): domain Bacteria; phylum Acidobacteriota; class Terriglobia; order Terriglobales; family Acidobacteriaceae; genus Telmatobacter. Next base: position 8,705 of record CBJOJD010000090.1, read on the forward strand.
GGAGGTACGTACTGGGTCTCAGACTCAAGAAGGTCCAGAATTTCGCTGCGAGTCCATGCGCGGCCCGAGGATCCGAACTCCACAAAGTCATCGGCCAGCAGTTCTGTCATCCGTGCGCGGTCCCGCCGCACGGCAGGATCAAGCAACAAGAGTTCCAGATGCCGCAGATGCTCTCTTATATCTGCGGCATTGGCTGGCGGAGTTACATCCTTCTGGAGGCGCAGCTTGTCAGTACTCATCCGCAGGATTCAGATAGGTCTGGAAATGCTCCAGAATGCGGGTGAAGAGATGAACGCGCACGTCGGGCCCGGCGATCGAGTGCGTTTTGCGCGGATAGATCTGCAAGTCGTAGGGCTTCTCTGCCTCAATCAGGCGCTGGATGAACTGCACGGTGTTTTCGAGGTGCACATTATCGTCCCCAGTACCGTGCGCGATCAGCAGATTTCCGTGTAAGTGCGCAGCGGAGTTTACGACTGAGAAGTTTTTGTACCCTTCAGGGAACTCCCCGGGCTGGCTCATATAGCGTTCCGTGTAGACCGAATCGTAATCGCGCCAGTCCGTCACCGGCGCCACCGCGACTCCGGCCTTGAATCGATCGCTATGCGTGAGAGCATAGAGCGTAAATGTGCCGCCCCAGCTCCATCCCCACCACCCCATCTGGTCCTTGTCGAGCTGAGGATACTGGATCAAAGCCGCATCGACAACGGTAAGTTGATCCTCAAGCTGCACCGGGCCGAAGTTATGATAGGCAGCCTGAGCGAAGTCGCGACCGCGCATGCCGCTTCCGCGATTGTCGGCGTGCAGCACGGCGAATCCATGCTCTGCCAGCACCTGGTCGAACAACATGGTTCGTTCATCCCACTTGTTCTCGACGGTCTGCGGACCGGGTCCTCCATAGGGATTGACAATGAGCGGCACGGTTCCGGCGCTGGGCGTCCCTTCGGGCAGAAGCAGGGTGGCGTAAAGCACCGTCCCATCGTGCGCCTTCACTTCCAACTGTTCAGGAGCACGCAGATGGTACTTGGCCAGAGACTTCGACGACCAGAAGGTCGTGCACGTGCCACCGATCTTGCAATAGCGTTCGACAGGCGGAGTCATGCGGGTAGAGAACTTGTCTGTGAATGCGCCGCCATTGGGGGAGAAGTTCCCTTCGTGTACGCCGTTGCCTTCGCTCAGCTTCTTTCGCTGACCGTCGAAGTCCACCTGCCATAGCTGCTGTTCCAGCAGATTGCCTTCGTTCGACACATAGTAGATGGTGTGATGGGCAGCATCGAGCTCCGAGATCTCCTTCACTTCGAAGTCGCCGTGCGTAAGCTGCTTTTCTTCAAGCTTCTCCACGCCCGCCGGATTCGACCCATCGAAGCGGTAAAGGTAGACGTGATTATGCCCGTCCTTCCAGTTAGTCAGTGCGATAGCGCCGTTATCGGCCTCGACGTTGTAGTTTTCATCGAGAAACTTGTCGTCGCTGATCTCCAGCACCTGGCGGGACTGTCCGGTTCCAGCCTCTGCAAAGTAGATCGAGCGATGCTGGTGATCGCGGCTCAGGGTTTCAATCCACAGGGTGTGGCGATCAAGCCAGCCGAACCGGGGAATGTAATCCTGTCCAGCTTTGATCGGAACTTTCATCCACGTGGTATGTCCGCCGCCCGCTCCCACGACTCCAACGCGAACATCGGGGTTAGGATCTCCCGGTTGGGGATAGCGTTGCATGTCCACGCCCGAATGCACCGGCAGCCAATCGGTGATCGGATACTGCGGCACGTTGGACTCGTTCATCTGCAGATACGCGATGCTCTTCGAATCGGGCGACCAGAAGTAGTTACTCCGTACGTCCAACTCCTCCTCGTACACCCAATCGACCTCGCCGTTCATGGTGTTCGGGTTGGGAGCTTGCGCCACGTTGATTGGCCCGAGATCACCGATCTCACGCGGTTGCACAACAACCAGGCCGTGGGCGCGAACGAAGGAGATCGACTTCCCATCTGGAGAGAACTTCGGATCATCTCCCGAGGCGGCATCGGTGAAACCCACCTGCACGCCAGTTCCGGTATGCAGGTCGAAGAGCCACAACCGTCCATTGGAGTCGAACAGCAGGTGCTGCGAGTCAGAGGACCAGACGTAGCTGGGCATCTTGTAGCGTTCCCGGTGATCGCGATCCTGCTCCGTGCCCTGCCCGCCCGTGATGGGTCCAAGCTTTGCGGCACTCAACAGGGTGTGCGGCTTACCGGTTTCCAAGTCGATTTCGCGCAACTCGCCGTCAACAAGGTAGGTGAGGTGCTTACCATCCGGCGACCAGGTGATGCCTTCCGGCGTATCGCCGGTGATGGGTCCGTGTAGATAGATCTTTTCGACAGTGAGCGGTTCCTGTGCATCTGGACCGGGATGAGCGATTGCGGGAAGAGCGGCAGAAATCAGAGCAGCGAGGAGGACACGATCTTTGAGCGTCAACGAAACCTCCGGAAGCTCCACCTGACGTGCAATCGTCTTTTTCCTGCGAGCTTCCTTCGCTGAAGTCTAAATCACAACGCCACGGGCCGATTGGCGAAAGACGCGGCGAACGTTGTATGGTGCGATTCATGCACTGGGCGACTCCCCAAGAACGGCGCAACTTAGGTCAGGCCCGCCGCAAACAGATCGGGCGGCAGCAACATAATGCACTCAAGCCGAAAGAGAGGGCCCTCCCTGCCCTGACGCTCCTCCAGAGAGCAGCCGAGGGGCGCGTTCCATCGCTTTTGAAACTCAAGTTTCAGCTGATGGCCGAATCCCCATTCAGCTACTTCCGCGGTGCGGTGCCGGTGATGGCAGCCGATCTTTCTGTTCTACCCAACACAGGCATCGTGACGCAGATCTGCGGTGATGCGCATGTCCGCAACTTGGGAGCCTTTGCTCAACCCGATGGCAGGCTGACATTCGACATCAACGACTTCGACGAGACCATCCGCGGCCCCTTCGAGTGGGATCTAAAACGCATGGCCGCCTCGCTGGTTCTGGCTGGACGCGAATCTGGACATAAAGACGTCTCTGCGTTGGCAGCCGTGGAGAAGTGCATTGCGCATTATGCGGCGCAGATGCAGGCCTTCGCAGAGATGCCTAGTCTCGAGGTCTCGCGCTTCCAGGTCCATCGCATCGGCTCGGTGGCGCCGATCCATGAGGCCTTGCTCAAAGCAGAGCGTGCTACCCCCTGTCACACGCTGGAGCAGTTGACCGAACTGTCCAGCAAGAAGCCCGATGCGGCCCGTCGCTTCAAAGAACAGAAACCGGTGCTGGCGCGCGTGTCCGGAGCGCAGTCCGTCGCAGTACTTGGCTCCCTTCAGCCCTATCGCGCCATGCTCGAGCCGCAGCGGGCGCACCTGCTATCCCTCTACCACCCGGTGGACGTCGCTTTCAAAGTCGTGGGGACAGGCTCAGTCGGGCTGCGCGACTACTGCGTCTACTTTGAAGGCAACGGGAGCTCGGATCCTCTGTTCTTGCAGGTGAAGGAAGAGCCAGCCTCGGCCTATGCTGCTTATCTGCCGGATGCCCGGTCCGCTCATCACAATGGGCAGCGCGTGGTCGAGGGGCAACGCGCAATGCAGGTGCAATCCGATCCATTCCTCGGCTGGACGCATATTGATGGCCGCGAATTCTTAGTCCGCCAGCTCAATGACCACAAAGGGAGCATCGCAATCGAAGACCTCTCCGGAACCGGTCTGGAGGCCTTTGCCGAAGTCTGCGGTGAGCTGTTGGCACGCGGCCATGCTCGAGCCGGCGACCCACTCATGATCTCCGGCTACATCGGCACTGGAGATGGGTTCGCTGCTGCGCTGGCCGAGTTTGGCGCTCTCTATGCGGACCAGACGGAGAAGGATCTGGAGGAACTGCGCCGCTCGCAAAAGAATCCCAAGCCCAAATCGAAGGCGAAGTCCTGATCGACAACTGGTCTGCCGTGAACCTGGAAAGAAGCTCAGGCCATGTTAAGTACGCTTGACATGGCCTGAGCTTTTACGTACATTCAAGTAAAGCAAGCTTGACATGACGGACAACGCGAGCCATCGGGTAATGAACAAAGTGAAGGATCTCCGGTTAGCTCGGTCCTGGACCCAGGAGCAGCTAGCCGAAGCCGCCGGAGTATCGCGGCAAAGCATCATCTCGATTGAACGCAACCGCTATGTACCGAGCCTGGAGTTAGCTCTCGTGTTTGCACGAATCTTTGCCTGCTCTACCGATGAGATCTTTCATTTGGAGATTGAGTCATGAGTCACCCCCTTGCCCGGCTCCCGCTCCTGGGCCAATTTGTAGACGAGCGCTTTCTGGAGCATCGGCGCCGGGCCAGTAGCCTGGCCGGGATCGTAACCGCCGTGCTGGCCATGCTGGTATTCGAGTACCGTCTCATCCGCTATCACATCTGGAGCTGGGACCTGGCTTTCGTGGCGCTGGTGTTCGTGCTCCTGAAGATGTGCTTATTCACCTGGTATCGCCTGCGCGACTAATTTGCCTTGGAGGAATCACAACGATGTGCGCGTCTAATCGTCAGTTCGACCGGAAGTCTCGTGCCTTACTCGTGTGCGGTTGTGCTCTGCTTGCCATCGCCACCCCACTCCGCCTCGCCTTCCACCCTGGCTCTACGCACGCGCAGGATATGGCCGACCTTGTATCGGGCTTCGCGCTCGGACTGGCGATTGCGCTGAACCTTTGTGCTCTGCTTCGGATGCGCAAGATGCGTGCCGGCCGTATCTAATGCCGGCTCGTTTTTGATTCGTAGACAATAGTTCTATGAGTCTCGATCGCCGACGCTTTGAACAGGTTGTCACCGACGCGGTACTGGTCTCCATCGACCTGGTCCTGGTCAACGATAAGAACCAGGTGCTTCTCGGATACCGCACCAATGCGCCAGCCAAGGGCTTCTGGTTCGTGCCAGGCAGCAGCGTGCGCAAACCGGAAACTCTGCACCAGGCGATTCGCCGCGTGGCTAAGCGAGAACTGGGCCTGGAGGATCTGCCCGGACCGGTCAAGCTGTTAGGTGTCTACGACCATATCTACGAAGACAGCTTCTTCGATCCGGCTGTGCCGACCCACTATGTCGTGATGGCCTGCCGGTGCGATGTTTCCGCTGACCTGACCGTCACTCCCGACGACCAGCACGACGACCTCCGCTTCTTCGATATCGCAGAAGCATTGCAGTCGCCTGACGTTCACGAGTACACCAAGAACTACTTCCGGCCGAATCCTTCTAACTTGTTCCTGCCCGGGCCAGCGATCTTGCCGTAAGAGGTGGAGTGCCCCTTCTCTATACTGGAGGGGTCATGACATCGCACGCCGCCTCCGCTCCTGTCCGCACTCGTTCTCAAGCCCTCCAGCAACGCGCGGAGCGCTTCTTTCCCGGTGGCGTGAACTCGCCGGTACGCGCCTTCCGTGCCGTGGGTGGGGCACCGCCGTTTGTGGAAAGCGCCGAGGGCGCCTACCTGACGGACGCGGACGGCAACCGCTACATCGACTATTTCGGCTCCTGGGGCCCCATGATCCTGGGCCACGCCTTCCCACCAGTCGTGGAAGCTATCCAGCGCGCGGCGCACCGGTCGACGAGCTTTGGGGCTTCCGCGGCTGCCGAGGCTGACCTGGCGGAGCAGATCGTTGCCTGCTATCCCGCTATCGAAAAGCTGCGCTTCGTCAGTTCGGGGACCGAGGCCACGATGTCCGCCATTCGCTTGGCCCGCGCTGCCACCAAACGCAGCATGGTGGTGAAGTTCGAGGGATGCTATCACGGGCACGCTGACGGCTTGTTGGTAAAAGCCGGCTCCGGCGTTGCTACTCTGGGCATTCCCGGCTCTGCCGGAGTTCCAGAGCAAATCGCGCACCTGACTCTGGCGCTGCCCTACAACGATGTTGCCGCGCTTGAAACAGCTTTTGCGGCACACCCCGGCGAGATTGCTGCCATCATCCTGGAGCCCGTGGTCGGAAACGCCGGCTGCATCCCACCAGCCGAAGGCTATCTGGAAGCACTGCGCACCATCACCCGCCGTGAAGGCGCATTGTTGATCATCGACGAAGTGATGACCGGATTCCGCCTAGCGCTGGGCGGTGCCGTCGAGTTGTACAAGCTGGATCCCGACCTGGTGACGCTGGGCAAGATCGTCGGCGGAGGACTGCCGGTTGGCGTCTTTGGCGGCAAGCGCGACTATATGGATCTGCTGGCGCCGCTCGGCCCGGTGTATCAAGCCGGCACGTTGAGTGGTAATCCGCTGGCCATGGCAGCGGGCGAGGCCACTCTCAGTTATCTTCGGGAACACGCTCGCGAGGTCTACCCCCAACTTGAAGCCATCTCAAAGGCTGTGGCGCAAGGGGTGGCGGCCGAAGCTGCGAAGGCCGGCGTTCCACTGACCACCAACCGCGTCGGAGCCATGTGGACGTGGTTTTTCACCCCCGGGCCGGTCAGAGACTACGACGATGCGGGCAAGTCAGACACCGCCGCATTTGGCCGCTTCCATCGTGCCATGCTCAACCAGGGCATCTGGCTCCCCCCCAGCCAGTTTGAGGCCGCCTTCCTCTCCACCGCTCACGGCGAGACCGAGGTGCAGGCGACGGTGGAGGCTGCACGCCAGGCATTCGCGGGAGTGAACCATGGATAGCCGCAAGTGGTTCACACAATTCAAGATATAACTGGTTCCAAAAGTCATCGATTGCCAGCCGATCGGCGTTACATGCTATGTTTCCATGGCGTAACATAGGGATGCTCTGCGAGACCCGAATCCCTGAAATAGCCAAGCCGACCGCAAATGCCTGAGAACCTCTGCCAAGATACCGCCGAGATGGAGCGCGCCGAGTTAGGGGTAGTGGTGCAGGCCCTGTCTCGGTCTCCACGGTTGGCCAAACTGCTCGGCTTCCTGGGGGAACGCTATTTCACGGGCACGGGTGGCAAGCTCACCGAGTACGACATCGCCACCGAAGTCTTCGAACGATCCAAATCCAACTTCGATCCTTCCGTGGACGCGATCGCCCGGGTCGAAGCCCACCGGCTGCGGAAAAAGCTCAAAGAATACTATTCCGGCGAAGGGCAGGATCATAAGGTCCAGATCGTCCTTCCCCTGGGAACTTACCTCCCGGTCTTTTCCAGGAGAGTGGAGGAACACTCCGACACGCCGGGTGCAGTCCTCGATCCCGAACATCTTGCCGACGAGCAGCCGGTCGAAGAGCCTGAGCCCAGTTCCTCCGCCAGTGACTTTCCGCCCGAGTCTCCGGAGATCGCCCCACGGGGAGCGCCCGGGGACCATCCGTCTGGCGTTCCTGTGTTTCGCTGGATCCTGGTTTTCGGCGCGCTCGCAGCGTTCGTCTGGGTAGCCTTTCTGTGGCTGCGGCATCGCCCGCTCTCCCTGGATGCCAAGGCGCAGACGCCGTCTGCTTCTCAGGCCGCGCCTGTCGATCAGACCGGAACGCCGCCTCTTCGCCTCATGTCGGGATACTCGGGCCAGCCGCAGACCGATAGTGCCGGATTGGTCTGGA
>CBJOJD010000091.1:0-16136 GCA_966443485.1 uncultured bacterium
TCTTGTCGCGCAAGAACCACCCCATGGTCAACTGCAGGAAGCTCCGCGTCGGCACGTGATCGCAATCGAAGATCGCCACAAAGGGCGAATCGATCGTCTTCAGCGCGGCATTGATGTTCCCCGCCTTGGCGTGCTGGTTGTTGTTCCTGGTGCGGTAGCCAACCCCGGCCTCCCGGGCAAACTGCTCGAACTCCTTGCGGCGCCCGTCATCCAGGATGTAGACGTGCAGCTTATTCACGGGCCAGTCGATGTTGAGTGCTCCCAGCACCGTGTAGCGAACCACGTCGAGAGGCTCGTTGTACGTAGGCACCAGGATGTCCACATGCGGCCATAGGCTGTCATCATCGGGCAGTGCCACCGGCGCGCGGCGCAGCGGCCACACCGTCTGAAAGTAGCCCAGGAACAAAATGACGAAGGCGTAGAGCTCCGCCGCCACCAAGCTCAAGATGAAGAAAGCGTCGAGCAGTCCGGAGTGGATAGATGGGTCCTTGAAGTACCCCCAGGTCGTCGCGATTCTCCAGTACCCGTAGCGCACCGTGCAGAACAGGGACATGATCATCAATGTCAGCGTGATCAGGTAGGAGTCAGAGCTGCGCGCCAGCGCCAGCGCCATCAGCACCGTGAGAATGCCGCAGACCGCCTGCTGCGGCCAGTTCAAGGGAAGCGCCGCCAGGAAGTACATCGTGACAGCCGCGACCAGCAGAAACAAGAATCGGATCAGCTTGGTGAGGAATGTGTCGCCTGCGCCGATCTGCTGCCAGAATTCACTCGCTGTCATCGTTCGCTCCAGCGTACTCCACGGTACCCGGCGGCAGCCGGAGCGGCCTGGCTTTTCATCCATCCCGCCAGCGCAGCGATGTCCTCCGCTACCGGAGAGTTGGGAGCATAGTCCACGACCGTCATACCTTCCGCGAGAGCCTCGCTTACAGCTGGAGTCCGCCGCAACACGAACGAGAGCAGTCGATCCCCGAGTTGCTCGCGCAGTATCTCTCGCACATCCAGGTGCAACGGCAACGACGGGTCGAACTGGTTAAGTACATAGAAAGGTAGGTGGGAGCGCCCCGGTCCAGAATTGTTGTGCTGGAAGAACGCATCGATCGCGCCTACGCTGACTACCGAGCTCATGTCCGGCATGAGCGGCACCAGGACAGTCGGGGCCATCCGCAGTACGCGGCGTGCGGTCGATCCGGAAGCCGTCGCCAAATCGACCAGAATGCGATGCACTCCGTGACTCTGACGCCAGATCTCCTGAGCCAGAGCATCCTGCGCGCCAGATTCGGCCCCCAGAACCTCCGGATCCACCGTCAGCGTCTGAATCGGTGCATCTCCGCTGCTTCCCGGGGGGCTGAAGGTGCGGACCACTCCTGGCCGCTGATCCCGCGCTCCGAAAAAGAAGGGCAGCAGCCCATAGGCCGCTGTATCCACGAGCAGAACCCGTTCTCCCCGCGCCGAGAGGGAGCGCCCCAGGGTCGCGACCATACTGGTCTTTCCCACCCCTCCGGCAAGAGAAAAGACCGCCAGCACCGGGGGTCGTGAAGCGATCGGCGCCGGTGCCACCTCAGTGCTTGCCGGTCCGCCTTCAAAGACGCCTTTGAGAGCAAACCATCGCGAGGCCATCCGGTCCCGGGCCGCCAGGATCGAGTCCTCCTGGCCCTGGCTCTGGATCGCATCGGCCCCTTGTTCGGTGCTGAGCCATGCGGGGCGCAAATTCCCGTCCTGGCGGTCGTCCTTGTCGTGTGAATGCCGGCCGTTTCCGTTGGAAGACTCGGCCGCAGTCTCCGTCATGGTGCTGCGGGGTGGCGGAGCATAACCGGGGTAGCGAGAAGAGGTCTGGTGCGCGACGGGTGAGTCCCCGTTGCTGATTCCGGTTGTGCCGGTCTGCGGCAACCGGGAGCGGTTCGAAGAGCCGGGAGGCTCGACCGCTGCATCTTGAAGAGGACGTGAAGCCGGAAAACTGCTTTCGGAATGCGGGGGAGCAGAGCTACTCAGAGGCTCCGTCCGCTCTTCGAACTCACCCCAGCCAGTTTCTCGCGCTAGATTCTTGGGTTCTGAGAGGGGAGCCCCTTGTTGCTGTTGCCGCACCTGCGCGCGCAACTCTGACCGCGAAGCCGAGAAATCCCGGTACTTCGCCCCGTGAAGATTGGCCCAGGAATATAACGCCGCGACGTCTTCTGGTGTGCTGTTCTGGTCAGCGAGCGACTTTTGGTCCTTCATCTGCTACTTTGATCTCCCCGCACGCCGTCTCCCAAGGCACCGACACTGCCGGTGTCCGCACAGCAGACCGAAACTGGCGCAAAGAATGCCTCTCCAGCGATTCGCCCCGTCCTTATCCTAGTGAGCGGTGGTTAGCAGAACAATAACACTGGAAACACCCCAGCGGTAACACTTTATAGCCATCTTCGGTCAGTTAGTACACCGTGTTTCCCTGAAGGAAACCACAAACCCTTCTAGTCCCAGGTACCAGAAAAGGCATTCCCTCCATCGCAAATTGCAGTTGAATTTACCCCTTCGCCCCGGGGAGCTTCGCCCAGAGCAGGCCTAAAGACCTTCTAAAATGTCCGCCACCAGTGCCCGTGCAAACTCGCGGGACAAACGCTCTTCGGCCGCTGGGCTCTCATCCAGGAACGTGGCCAAATTGCTGGTGGATTGGAACTGCTGCCGGAAGACATAATTCTTGTTCTGGTAGAGCAGCTGGCCATCCCGCCCCGTCAAATCCACAGAGACCACGACCGTGATCAAAAAGCTCGAGGATTGCTGAGTGGACGTATTGAAGGTCAGGGGGGCCACTGTCTGCTGCAGGATAGTCCCGTGCAGGACAGCATCCGCATCCGTATCGGCGCTGGGCGTGACCCGAAGACGCGTGCGCGACGCGAACTCGTGGAGCACCGCCTCCGTCATCACTGTCTCCGTGTGGTATGCCTGGGTGCGGGTGGCGAAGACCGGCACCGACAGCGTGCGCACGGTGGGGGGAAGATGGGTTGCCGCGCCCAGGGTGTGATAGCCACAGCCGCCGACACTCCCTAGCAGGATGGCCACCAAGGGCACCAGGACTGATTTGCGCATGAGCTTATCCTAGCCGACCGCCTCTAGTTCAGCTCTAATCCAGCGAGTTGCATCGAAGCGTGCAGAACGGAGCCCGAGCGGCAAGTAAACTGAAACCAGAGTTCGTCAGGAGTGTTCTTGAAGAAGAAGCAGCTTTTACTGGGTGCGGTGGTGCTGGTGGTGATGGCCGCTGTCGTGGTCTGGGGCCGCGACCGGATTCACTTCGATTTTGCCGATTTCCGTGCCCAACTCGCCACCGCCAGATGGGACCGCATTGCCCTCGCACTCGGTTGTATTTACGTGGGTTACATCCTTCGTTCCATTCGATGGGCGCTGTTGGTACGGCATAATAAGCGGGTTCCGCTGCTGTCGCTCATTGGAACTCAGGTGATCGGCTTCACCTCTGTGGCCCTCATTGGCAGGGTGGCTGATCTGGCCCGTCCCTACCTCGTCTCCAAAAAGTCCGGCCTGCCACTTGCCTCGCAGATCGCTGTTTACATCGTTGAACGGCTTTTTGACGCCGGTAGCATGGCGCTGATCTTCTCCCTGGCCGTACTTCGTCTCCCCCAGGCAGAGGTCGCTAACGCTACCAGTCACTCCGCCCGGCTGGCCTCCCTCAACCACCTGGTTCCCGGGGCCGCCACCTTTGTGGCCAGATACGGCGGTCTGGTTCTGACTGTCGCTGGAGCCCTCTTCCTCATCGGAATCCGCATGAATGGGGAAGCGATCGCCAGCACCTTCGAGCGCATCTTCGGCCGCATCTCCAAAAAGGCTGGCCACGCCGCCGGACATAAGATTCGCACCTTTCACACCGGCCTCGATACCATGCGCTCTTTCACCGAGTTTGCTTCCACGGCAGCGGTGTCGGTGGCGATGTGGATCCTGATTGCCCTGGCCTACCGCGAGACCATGCGGGCCTTTGTGTCGAGCCCGCCACTGGCCCACGTAAACTCCGCCCAATGCGTTCTGCTCATGGTGGTGAGTGGAGGTGCCAGCATCGTCCAATTGCCGATCATCGGCTGGTTCTCGCAGATCGGCCTGGTGGCGGCGGCCATCTCCGGCTTCTTCCACGCGGCTCCTGAAGCCGCTACCGCGTGTGCGGCGACTCTCTTGGTTGTGACGTTCCTGGGAATCGTGCCCATCGGCCTGGTCTGGGCACAGTTCGAAAACGTCAGCTTGCGCAAGATCTCTGAAGAGAGCGAGCACGCCGGGGAACACCTGGCCGAAGAAGATCGCCCCGCGGAAGCCGTTCGCTAGAGCCGAAAATACTAAGGACCGGGGAGTGCAATGCACGTCCCCGGTCCTCCAACAATTCTGGATCGCGTAGCTTTACTTTGTCGACCGTCAGGCACTTAGGACGATCGCTTCAGAGCCCGCTTCAGTACCGTCTCCAGTGCCGCCTTCTGCTCCGCGTACTCGGCCGGATCGATGGTTCCCGAGAGCCTCTCGCTCTCCAAGGAGAACAAGTGTTCCTTCAGCGCATTCAGCAGAGACGAGGTCCGTGCCGCAGGACTGGCCGGGTGAAGGTGGGTGATGACTGCGGGTGCATGGGCGACCGGCGCCGCTCCCTGAGGTACGGCAGGCTTGCGCAGCAGAAACGCCGCGGCTGCCGCCAAGAGCAGTCCCACACCACCCAGAATCCACCACTTGTACTTCGACAATGGATCGGGCGTATTGATGGGTTCGCCGATGCCTCCCCCAGGTTGATTGCCCTGCGCCGCCTGTTGACCACTCTCGGCACCCTGCTGCGGCCCGCTCTGCTGCTCGCGCGGCATGGAGCCGGTCCCGGAGATCGTGAACTCCAGCGCCCGTCCAGCCGCCACATTCTTCAGCAAGAACGTCTGAATACTGGGGTCTTGAGGAACAGACTGGAATGCCGATCCCGATCCCGCCGCGAAGGTCATGCTCTTGGGCAGCAGCACAGCGACATTGTCCGCCGGCAACGCCACCTGAGGATGGAACGTGAACTTTCCGCCGTACGGCAGGTGATAGCTGATTTGGAACAGGGTGTCCTTATCTCCCTCATCCGGCTGAATGGGGAAGTCGAACAGGAAATGACCCTTCGTGCTGCCCGGCTTCATCGTTGTTGCTGTTGGCAAGCCGGTGGGACGGCGCGCGGCCGTGCCATCGATCGTGGCGTCGCCCGGAATCACCACCTCGAAGCCATGCGCTGGATTGTACTGAGTGCGCGGGGGCTGGCTGGTGTTGTGGACAAAATAGCGCTCCGTCACCTTTAGCTGGCTGCCATCAGCCTCGATCTCCAGCACATCGGCTTCGATCGAAACCCCATCCACCTTGGGAGCCACATCAAACACCGGGATATCGCCCGATCCGCTGCCTTCCGGAGCAGCAATGAAGTATTGGCCGCCCTGGTGCGTCACGCGGACCAGATAGGGCCCGCTGCCGGGCTCGTTGAGCGTGTAGTGTCCCTTGGCGTCGGTCGTGGCCTTGCCCACTGCGCTCATGCCAGCCTGAACGTCTACGAGTTCCACTAAATCGCCTGCGGATGGTTTGTTGGTCGTCTTGTTAGTGACCGTGCCGGAAACCGACGCAGCATGGGCCAAAGAGCCGGCAAGAAGCAATGCGGAGGCGAGAGAGACGGGAAAAGCTTTCATGATCTTGATGAGGTCCTATCGAAGCGCTCGAATCGTGCGGCGCAGGCTGATGGGTCAAACAGAAACGTTGAACTTCGAACTCTGAACTTGGAACGCTTGAACTTCGAACCGTGTACTTCGAACTACCCGCTCACGCTTGCTGCAGATGCTCGATCTCGGCCAGCAGTATCGCTGTCTCGTTTTCGAGTGCCGTACGCTGCGCCTGAAAATCCTCTTCCGGGTACTTTCCCGCGCGGTATTCGAAGTTCAAGTCGCGCAGATTCTCGTACAGCTGTTCTTTGCGTTCCAACAGGTAATCGAGCCGCGTCTTCTGACGCTGACTGGCGAAGCTATTCTCCGGCCAGAAGGTGTAGGCAAAGACGGCGACCAGGAGAAGAGCGCCGGTGATGAGGCCCTGGGTCTCGCTCATAGATCAAAAACCTCCATCGGCACCGGTCTCCCGGCGGATTTTCTCGCGCAGCGCGTCAAATTCAGGACTGTTGGCCGGCATCGGAGCGGCCTGCGCCTTGGTGAAGCTCCAGTGACGCACCAGGAGAATTGTGCCCAGCAGAGCGGCCAGAAAGACGGCCACCGGAGCGATCCAGGCGACCAGATCGAACCCGTGCGTGGTCGGAGCCGCCAGTACGGTGGGACCGTACTTCGCTGAAAACGCGTCCAGAATCTGCTGATCACCCTGGTTGCTGGCGATCATGTCATTCAGCTCGTTGCGCATCCGGCTGGACTCGGGACAGCCAACGTGATTGCACTCGCCCAACATCTGCGCGCAGCCGCACGTGCACATCAACTTATGTCCCAGGCTGTTATAGCGGGAGTTGGCGTCCGTCGCTCCCACCGTGAAGCAGACGGCCACCGCCAAAGCGAGTGCCTGCGCCGATCTGAGCCAAAACGTCAGCCACGACCGGCGTGCCGCAGTGGAGCCCCGTTCCGCCTTCTTGCTTAAACCCGGAACCTTCACGAGTGGCCTCCGGGTACGGTGGCCTCAGTGGCAGCCGATCGAGTCGCCGGAACTCGCAGTGCCGCGGTCGAGGGACTGATGCTCGGAACCAGAGCCACAAATGTACCGAAGACGATCAGCGCCACCCCCGCCCACAACCAGCTGACCAGCGGATTCAGAAAGGCCTTGATGATGGGCTGGCCGGTATCCGGATTCGCTCCTTCGTACACGACGTACAGGTCCCAGCTCGGCACCGAGTGGATCGCCACCATGGTCTGCGGCTGTTGGCTGGCCAGATAGACCCGCTTCTCCGGTGTCATGGTGAACTCTCGCTTGCCGCTGCGATAGACGTCGAGAATCGCGTAGTCCGAGTTGTAGTTCGCGTTCGAATCCTGGCTGAAGCCCATGCACTGCAAGGTGTACGGTCCGATCGCCAGCTGGTCGTGCAGCGCCAGCTCTTTCTCGTTATTGCGATTGAATGCTGCGCCTGCCAGGCCGATCACTACAATCACCACGCCGATGTGAATGATGTACCCGCCATAGCGCCTCGTGTTACGCCGAACCAGAAGTAACGTGGCCGCGAAGACATTCTTGCCCGTCTGCTTCGAGATCACGTTGGCTCCGCGCAGGAACTCCGACAAGATCGCCGTCAGAACCCCCGCGGCAAGAGCAAATGCTACCAGGGAGTAAAACGACCCGCTATCGAACTGTCCGTCATGCCACGGCCGCACACCTGCCACCAGGGCCACAATCACCATGGCCCACAAAGCAATCACTGGAACTACGAAGTTACGCCGGATCGCCCGCAAGGATGTCGCGCGCCAGGGGAGTAGCGGCCCAACACCGGTGAGAAAGAGGAGGAATAATCCGATGGGCACGGCCACGGCGTTGTAGAAGGGGGCTCCCACCGTCACCTTGTTGCCCTGCACATACTCGCTGAGGATGGGGAAGAGCGTTCCCCACAGGATCACAAAGCAAGCTGCCAGCAGCACCAGGTTGTTGAACAGGAAGCTCGATTCGCGGCTGACCAGCGACTCCAGATGCTGCTCGCTTTTGAGATGACCCCGGTTGTAGACGTAGCTGAAGATGCAGACCGCCAGCACCGCCACCATGAAAACGTAAAACCAATTGCCGATCGAGGATTGAGCGAAGGCATGTACCGAGCTGACCAGACCTGCCCGGGTTAGCAGCGTACCCAGAATCGTAAGCAGGAAGGTGGAAAAGATCAGCCACACATTCCAGCTCTTCATCATGCCTTTCTTCTCCTGCATCATCACCGAGTGCAGAAAGGCGGTGCCGGTGAGCCAAGGCATGAAGCTGGCATTTTCCACCGGATCCCATCCCCAGTAGCCGCCCCAACCCAGCACCGCGTATGCCCAGTGCATGCCCAGGAAGATGCCGCAGGTGAGAAAGAGCCAGGTCACCATGGTCCAGCTGCGGGTGATCTTGATCCACTTCTCGCCCGGATACCGCATCATCAGTGCGCCCAGCGCGAAGGCAAACGGCACCGAGAACCCCACATATCCCAGGTACAGCATCGGGGGATGGATCACCATCTCCGGGTATTGGAGCAGGGGATTGAGCCCGTTCCCGTCATCTGGGATGGCACCCTTGAGCAGCGAAAAGGGCGGAGCCGCGAAGTTCAGGATGGCTAGGAAGAACACCTGAATGGCTGCCAGGATGGTGCCGGCATAGGCGTAGAGCTTGACGTCGTTCTTGTGCGTCAGCCGAAGCACAAACCCGTAGGCGCCCAACAGCCAGGCCCACAGCAGGAGAGACCCCTCCTGTCCGCTCCACAGGGCCGCGAACTTGTAGGCCGAGGGCAGGGCGCGGTTGGAGTGCTCCATGATGTAGGTGATGGAGAAATCGTTCGTAAACACCGCAAACAAAAGGGCGAACGCTGCCGCCGATATGGCTGCGAAGCTGGCGATGCCAGCCCGGCGCGCGGTGTCGGCCAGGCGTTCCGGGGCAATGCGTGCCGGTTGACCGGTCGCAATCAGCCGTAGCGCCAGGGTGCCTGCAAGAAGATTGTAGGCAGCCAGCGCCAAGGCAATAAGGAGTGCAAAACTACCGAAGGTTGCCATCAGAGCTCCAAGATCATTCTTGCAGGCCAGATCGAAGATGATCCAGCCTCTTCATTCTTCATTATCTTAGGCTCTGCGCTTGTGATCTGCCTCACACCATCGGTCGATCCCTCGTGGGCCCTCCAGATCGACGGCAGGATCCAACAAGATCCGCTCTGATTCGAAGGGACTCGTAGAAGAAAAGAAGTTAGAACACGCTTCAGGCTGGCTTCAGGCTACCCGGGGCCAGGGACGATGTACCAGGCGTTCGGCCAGGGAGACTACTTCTTCGGTGGAGGCGGAACGTCCCAGAAAATGAACATGCTGGTGCTCGTAGCGTTCAGCCGTCTCGCCGTCACGGCCAACCAATAGGACGGGAAGGGTCGGGACTCGGGCGTTCAGTTCCGCCACAAACTCGGGACCTTGCATCCCAGGAAGATGCAGTGCGATGATCACCAGCCTCAGGCCCGAGAGAATCCCAGGCTGCTCGAGGCGAATAAACGCTTGGGGTGCATCGATTGCTCTCTCGACCGTACCCACCCGGCGCTCCAGCGCAGACTTAAGCACATGGGCCTGAAAGGGTTCGTCGTCCACTAACAAAATGGAGGTCGCACCAGCGGACGCAAAGGTAGGGCTAAGAGAATTCAATAAAGGACTCCCTATCAATCAGATGAGCAGTATCTCCCAGGGGTTGTGCTGTGCGCATCCGGGCAGATACCGTGCGGAACTCGGCCGGCACTCCACAATGTGAACCGCTGCCTGGCGATGAAAGCTGAAGAGATACCGATAAGCAGAGAATGCGGTCGTTCAAAATCTCCCAGACCATTTATGTTCTGCTCGGAGCGGCTTTGTTTGCGGGCGGGTCAGCTTCGACCTATCTGATGCTTCGCTGTGCAGGGATCAGTTCAGAGTATTCGTCAATTCTCCACGGTGAAGTAGCCCAGGCCCGGGAAGTTCGGGTGGTCCAGGTCACCTTCAAAAAACAGGTCCAGGCGTGGAAGGACATTCTGCTGCGCGGTAAAGACGACGTGGCACTCGACAAATATAGGAGTGAGTTCCAAACGTTAGCCCAGAAGGTCCAAAGCTCCACCACCGATCTGGCCGCAGACGTGCGCGATCCACAGGCACGCGCGGGCTTGGAGCTGTTTGCGCAGCAGCATCTGGTTCTCGACGAGGACTATGAGGCAGCGCTCAAAGGATATGAGTCCTCTCGGGACTTCGCGCAAGCTGACTTGGCAGTGAAGGGCAAGGACCGCGCTCCCACCGACACGCTGGACGCAGTCGTCGACCGGCTGGCGAGCCAAGCCGATCTTATTCCACAGCAGGAAGCGGCGAGGCTTCATCGCGAGCAGATCCTATTGATTGGCGTGCTGGCAGTGCTCTGGTCTGCTCTTGGGGCGTGGAGCATCGGCTTTGCGCGTTCACTGGGGCTGCGCATGACCCGGTGCATGCACTTTGTGAACACCATAGCGCACGGTGATCTGACGGCCGCAGCGCCTCAAGATCGTCGCCGCGACGAACTGAGCGAGCTAGCCTCGACGATGAGTGACATGCGGGACAAACTGCGGGCGATGGTAGGCGCCATTCAGGAGGCATCCGCTCAGTTATCTCTGAACGCCGAAGGTGTTTCAGCCTCCTCCAGCCAAATCGCACATGCTGTATCCCAGCAGAAATCGCAGTCAGTTCAGGTTTCTACGGCTCTTGAACAGATGATCGCCAGCGTGCGGGAAGTCTCCCGGCACTGCCAGGAAGCCTCACAGCGCGCTACACAGACCGGAAACCTGGCCAGTGAGAGCTGCGAAGCGGTGCGTGGCGTGGCCGGTCGGGTACGCGAACTGGCCTCCGAGGCGGAGGAGAACGCTCACACGGTGCAGGAACTAGGGGAGCGCTCGCAGAAGATCTCGCAGATCGTCACCCTGATCCAAGAGATCGCCGGGCAGACGAACCTGCTCGCTCTCAACGCCGCCATTGAGTCGGCGCGCGCCGGCGAACACGGCCGCGGCTTCGCCGTGGTTGCAGGTGAGGTGCGCCGTCTTGCGGAGCGCACCACCGTCGCCACCAAGGAGATCGCCTCCGCCGTGCAGTCCATTCAGGATGGAACCGGCGAGGCAGTGCGCAGCATCGAGAACAGCAGCAGTCGTGTGGAGGGCAGTGTCTCCACCGCAGATTCGGCATGGGAGGCGCTGAACGTTTTAGGGTCGAGCACCGCCGAGATGGAAGCGCGCATCGCGCAGATTGCTCAGGCGGCCGAGGAGCAGTCGCAAGCCTCAGGGATGGTCGGTGAATCCATGAACGAGATTGCAGCCAACATTGCAGCCTCGTCGGAAGGCGCGGAAGAGTTGGCTCGTACCGCCGAAGAAATGGTCCGCCTCGCCAACGCACTGAACGCGCAAGCGAGTTATTTCCGGACAGATAATCCCGGAAATGACAGGCCCAGGGCTGACTGGGAGAGCGCGGCTTAGAAGCTGAAGGTGGCGGTCCTGAGCGGTCGCAAGGGACTCCCACCTTCGGCACGGTTCAACTTGATCCATCCCACGTCAGCTTGAAGGTGTACGCTTGACTGTTGCCGAGGACCGGCAGCTCATGTGAGGTGTGCCCTGAAAACCATGTACCGCAGTCTTGTTGTCTCTTCAGCTCTGCTGTTTGCGGTTACCGTGACCGCACAGGTTCCGAGCCAAGGCGCCGCCACAACTCAACCCTCTCCCAATGCTCCTGTTGCCGCACCCGCCCTGACCGCCGATCAGGTGATCGCGAAGTCGATCGACGCTATGGGCGGCAAAGATGCAATCAGCCATGTCAAGTCCGTTTCCATGGAAACCTCGGTGCAGGTGATGGGGACCGATGCCCCAGGCACGATGATCATCTCTGACGGGGTGGGCTACAAGACCGAGACAGACTTCAACGGGTCGAAGATCGTGCAGTGCTACACGCCGAAGGGCGGATGGATGGTGAACCCGATGGCCGGGTCTGCCGATCCTACCCCGATCCCTGAAGAGCAGTTCAAGGTGGGCAAGGAGCAGATTCACATCGGCGGTCCGCTCGTCGATTACGCATCGAGAGGCAGCAAGGTGGAACTGGTGAGCAGCGATCCCGGCACCTACAAGATCAAGCTGACCACCCAAGACGGCGTCGATTTCACGTACGTGTTTGACGCGACTACGTTCCTGGTCAAGTCTCTTGCTACCAAGGGATCGATGCAAGGCCAGGAAGTGGAGATGACGACCAGCTACTCCGATTACCGGAAGACAGACTCAGGCTATCTGCTGCCCTATGCCATCGGCATAGACTTCGGCGGACAGTTCTCGCTCAGCATCGCCGTAAAGAAGGTGGAGCTGAACAAGAACGTTGACCCCGCGATCTTCGCCATGCCGTCCAAGGTCTAATTGCCAAGGGAATGGATTCGCGGTCTCCGTGCCCGTACTCAACAGGACGGGCAGGGAATGCTCGCATCAGCCAAACAAGAACTCTTTATCGCGCAGCTCTTTGATAGAGTCTCTGAGTTTGGCGGCCTTCTCGAATTCGAACTTCTTGGCCGCCTCGCGCATCTCCGTTTCCAGCTTGGCAACATATTGATCCACCTCGGCCTGGGAGGTGAAGTCCGGGATGCCGGCCGCCTCCTCTTCGGTGATATCGCCGTATTCGGCCTTGAGGATCTGAGCCAGGCCCATATCGATGGCGCTGACCACAGACTGCGGAACGATGCCGTTCTCCTCGTTGTAGGCCTTCTGGATTTCGCGCCTGCGGTCGGTCTCGTCTAACGCGCGGCGCATGGAGTCGGTCATTTTGTCTGCGTACAAGATGGCGCGCCCTTCCACGTTACGGGCAGCGCGGCCAATGGTCTGAATCAAGGACCCGGTTGAACGCAGAAAGCCTTCCTTGTCCGCATCCAGAATGGCTACGAGCGACACCTCTGGAAGATCAAGCCCTTCGCGCAACAAATTGATGCCGATCAGCACGTCGTATTCGCCTTTGCGCAGGCCAGCCAGCAGCTTCACGCGCTCGAGCGTCTCGATCTCAGAGTGCATGTACCGGCATCGCACCCCGACCTCGGTGTAGTATCCAGCGAGATCCTCCGCCATGCGCTTGGTCAGTGTGGTCACCAGCACGCGTTCGTTGCGCTTGGCACGGTCGCGAATCTCCGCCAGCAGGTCGTCGATCTGTCCCTTGACAGGACGAATCTCAACTTCTGGATCGATCAGGCCGGTGGGGCGAATGACTTGTTCCACCACCACTCCGGAGGAACGCGTCAGCTCGTAGGGACCGGGCGTCGCGGAGACGTAGATAACTTGGTGAACCCGGTTTTCGAACTCGTCGAACTTTAGCGGCCGGTTGTCCACGGCGGATGGCAAACGGAATCCGTAGTCCACGAGGTTCTGCTTGCGGCTGCGGTCCCCGTGCCACATGCCGTGCACCTGTGGAATGGTCGCATGGCTTTCATCCACGAAGAGCAGGAAGTCACGCGGGAAATAATCCAGCAACGTCGGTGGAGGCTCGCCCGGCAACCGGCCCGAGAAGTGCCGCGAGTAGTTCTCGATGCCATGGCAGTAGCCCATGGATTTGATCATCTCCAGGTCGAAGCGGGTCCTCTGGTTCACGCGTTGCGCTTCCACCATCCGGCCTTGTGCCTCCAGCGAAGGCACCCACTCGTTCAACTCGTTCACAATGGATTCGATGGCCTGCGCTTTGCGTTCGGGCTGCACCACGTAGTGACTCTTCGGGTAGATCGGCAGGCGCGAATACTTCTGTTTCACCGTGCCGAAGAGCGGATCGATCTGCGCCAGCGATTCGATCTCATCTCCGAACAGTTCAATGCGGTAAGCGAACTCGTCATACGTCGGAAAGACCTCGATCACGTCGCCGCGCACGCGGAAGGTGCCACGGCGAAAGTCGCTGTCATTGCGCTCGTAGAGGATCTCGACCAGCCGCCGAGTGATGTCTTTGCGGGCGATGCGCTGCCCTTTCTCGAGCAACAGCAACATGCCGTAGTAAGCCTCGGGGGAGCCCAGGCCGTAGATGCAGCTCACCGAGCTGACAATAATGCAGTCGCGGCGTTCGAAAAGAGAGCGCGTAGCCGACAGGCGCAGCTTATCCAGCTCTTCATTGATCGTCGCTTCCTTCTCGATATAAAGATCGCCCGCGGGAATATAGGCTTCGGGCTGGTAGTAGTCGTAGTAGCTGACGAAGTATTCCACCGCGTTATTGGGGAAGAACTGCTTGAACTCGTGAAAGAGCTGGGCGGCGAGCGTTTTGTTATGCGCCAGAATGAGGGCCGGGCGGTTCGATAGCTCGATGACCTTGGCCATGGTGAACGTCTTGCCCGATCCGGTGACTCCGAGCAGCACCTGATGCTTTTCGCCGGCGCCCAGACCCTGAACCAGTTCCTCGATGGCGCGAGGCTGATCTCCGCGCGGCTTGTAGGGTGTCACGAGCTGAAAGTCCATTCCGGGATTATAGAACAACTATGGCGAATATGAAGCGAAGATGAGCCGCGGGCCCTTCGCCCGTCTTCGCCCCGCCTGTAAGCACCAGGCCAGCCCTCGGTGGGGAAGCTCCGAAACTAACTTTTCTCCGGAAATTCATGAGCGCTCAATCTTTGCGGAAATCCCTGGCTGCTACTGTCCTCGGTCAGGAGGCACCATGAAGCAGATATTCCCCGTTGCTGCGTTGCTCGCAGCCGGCCTGACCGCGAGTGCAGCCGCGCAGGACGCAGGCAAGACCTGGGACAAGAGTCCCATACAGCATGTGCTGCTGATCAGCATCGACGGCATGCATGCGCTCGACTTCGCAAACTGTGCGCGTGGTATTCACGGAATTAACAACGACCAGCCGTACTGCCCGAACCTCGCCGGCCTGGCCACCAACGGCGTGAACTACGTGAATGCCAATACGTCCAAGCCGTCCGACTCCTTCCCCGGCTTGATGTCGATCGTGTCCGGCGCAACGCCGCGGCTGATGGGTGTCTACTATGACGTCGCCTACGATCGCTCCCTCGACGGTCCTGCGGTGACCACCGGAAATGGCAACGCTGCCGCGCCGTGCGATGCCTCCAAGCCGGCCACCGGTTACACCACCGAATACGAGGAAGGCATCGACATCGATCAGTCCAAGCTGAACGGCGGTGCTCCCGGTGCCAGCCTCACCGATGGCGGCATCAAGTCCATCTCCGCCGCCAAGCTGGATCGCGATCCCAAAGCCGGTTGCGCGCCCGTCTATCCCTGGGACTTCGTGCGCACCAACACCATCTTCGGGGTCGTTCATGCCGCGGGCGGCTACACTGCCTGGTCTGACAAGCACCCGGCCTATTCTTCGGTTGCCGGCCACAACGGTTGGAACGCGCTCAACGACTTCTACTCGCCCGAGATCAACTCCAACGTCATCAGCCTGCCCGGGGTGAGCACGCCGGAAGGCGCCAGCTGCGCTTCCGTACTCGATCCGAGCGCCGACCTCACGTCTTGGACTAACAGCTTCCAGAATATCCAGTGCTATGACACGCTGAAGGTCGATGCCATCCTCAACGAGATCGCCGGCAAGACCCACTTGGGCAACGCGGCCGTCACGCCTACGCTCTTCGGCATGAACTTCCAGGCCGTCAGCGTTGGACAGAAGCTGATCGAGTCCGGTGTGCGCGGCGGCTATCTCGACGCCACCGGAACCCCCACCGCCAGCTTGCTCAGCGAGATCAAATTCGTGGATGACTCCATCGGCGAGATGATCAACGGCCTCAAGGACCACGGCCTATCCGAATCCACGCTGGTCGTGATCACCGCCAAGCACGGTCAGTCGCCCATCGATCCCAATCTCTACTTCCCCATCCCCGGCCACAGCGGCACCAATGGCACCTCGCCGGCGACGCTGCTGCAGAACGTTCTTCCCTGGTCAGAGTCGCCCGCCAATGGCAGCGGCATCGGACCGACCGAAGACGATGTCTCGCTCTTGTGGTTGAAGCCCGGCGCCGACGTTCAGGCAGCCGTAGCCACGCTCGAGGCCAATCACTCGGCGGCAGGCATCGGTCAGATCTTCAACGGACGCGCGGTGGGCTTGAACTACAACTTTCCTGGACTGGCTCCCGTGGCAGATCCCCGCACTCCGGACATCATCGTTACGCCTAACGTCGGCGTGACCTACACGGGAAGCAAGAAGAAGCTGGCGGAACACGGAGGCTTCGCTCACGACGATACCAACGTGATGCTGCTGCTCTCCAATCCCGCCTTCTCCCGCAAGAATGTCTTCGCTGAAGTGGGCACGCTGCAGGTGGCGCCATCGATCCTGCAGGCTCTCGGTCTCGACCCCGCCCTGCTGGACGGTGTCCGCATCGAAGGCACTTCCGTACTGCCTGGCGTGGACCTCAACTTCAGCCACTAAGCTGACTGCCGCGGCTACCCCGAGCGGGGGGGGGGCGTGGGTGCGCGTTGTTTTTTTTTTTTTTTTGGGGGGGGGTTGTGGGGGGAGATGAAAACAACAACCGTTTCGCCCCCCCTCCTC
>CBJOJD010000092.1:0-16134 GCA_966443485.1 uncultured bacterium
TTGAACAGGGTGCACCCGCGGATGCATTGCTCTCTGCCGGCGCCAAGCAAGTCGATGAGCTCCAGGCCAAAGGCCTGCTCATCCCCGGCACCCGCCAGGATGTGCTGCGCAACCAGCTGGTCCTGATCGCGCCGCAAGGCTCGAGCATTCATGGGTTCGACGACCTTGCCGGTTCCGCCGTCCGTCTGGTCGCCCTGGGAGATCCTGCGTCTGTTCCGGCGGGCCAATACGGCGAGCAGACACTGCAGTCCCTCCACCTCTATGACAAGCTGAAGGCGAAGATCGTGCTCGGCAAGGATGTCCGTCAGGTACTCACCTACGTGGAGACCGGCAATGCCGACGCCGGACTGGTCTACGCCACCGATGCCCAAGTCTCCCGCCGTGTACAGGTGGTAGCGGTGGCTGCTGACGCCTCGCATGCGCCCATCGTCTACCCGCTTGCTATGGTGAAAGGAAGCCAGAACCAGGCCGCTACGCAACAGTTCCTGCGTTTCTTAACCAGCCCCGAGGCGCAGCAGGTATTCAGGAAGCACGGCTTTACAATGGCAACATCGTGACCCTGCCGGTCGATCCGTCACCACTCGTCATCTCCGTTGCCACAACCTGCACTGCAACCATCGCCACATTCCTGCTGGGCATGGCGGCAGCATGGAGAATGTACCGTGTTCGCGGTGCCGGGCGGGCATGGATCGATGGCATTCTCACCCTTCCTCTCGTCCTTCCTCCCACCGTCGTCGGCTTCTTTCTCTTGCTGATCTTTGGCAGAAGAAGTGTTATAGGACAGCTGCTCGAACATCTCGGGATCACCATCGTCTTTTCCTGGCCCGCGACCGTGATCGCAGCTACCGTCGTGGCCTTCCCGCTCATGTATCGCACCACTCTCGGCGCCTTTGAGCAGGTCAATCCAACCTTCCTCGAGGCCGCTCGCACCCTTGGTGCCCGCGAGAGCCGAGTCTTCCGCAAGGTCCTTCTGCCTTTGGCAGCTCCCGGCGTGGTGGCTGGCACTGTACTAGCCTTCGCGCGAGCCCTGGGTGAGTTCGGTGCCACCCTCATGCTCGCTGGCAATATCCCCGGGCGCACCCAGACCATGCCCATCGCCATCTTCTCCGCGGCAGAGAGCGGAGACATGAGCGTCGCCATGCTCTGGGTGGCGCTCATCGTGTTGCTCTCCCTGGGCATCATTCGCCTACTCAACTATCAGCGCAAGAGCCGTCCCCCGCTGCTCGAACCCATCACACCCGCCGCGATCCTGGAACACAAGCCCGTTGCGACCATCAGCCAGACCTCCAGCCCCGCCTCATCGCATCTGGATGTGAAGCTGCAGCGCCACCTGGAGAGCTTCACGCTTCAAATGGCGCTCAGCACCGGAAGAGGTCCGGTCGGCCTGTTGGGGGCCTCGGGCTCGGGAAAGTCCATGACCTTGCGCATGATCGCCGGCGTCTCCACGCCTGATCGCGGCCGCATCGTTCTCAATGGCCAGACTCTCTTCGACAGCGAAACCCATCGCAATATCCCGGCAGCCCAGCGCCGTGTGGGATTGGTGTTTCAGGACTACGCGCTGTTTCCCCACCTCACCGTGGCTCAAAACGTAGGCTTCGGCTTGCACGCCCTTCACGAACCCGAGCGCCGAGCGCGCGTGCAACACCAGCTCGCGGCGTTGCGCATCGCTGATCTGGCCAATCGCTATCCCAAGGAGATATCCGGCGGACAACGCCAGCGGGTCGCGATCGCTCGCTGCATGGTCACCAAGCCTGATGTCTTGCTGCTGGACGAGCCTTTCGCTGCTCTCGATCCCCATCTCCGCCGCCAGACGGAAGAGCAGCTCCGCGAGACCCTGGCCGAGTTCGATGGTCCCGTAATCTTCGTTACCCACGACATGGAAGAGGCATTTCGCTTCTGCACCGACCTGCTGGTGCTCGATGGCGGAAGCGTGATCGCTCATGGACCGAAGCATCAGCTCTTCGAGCAGCCCAGCACCGTGGCCGCGGCGCGGCTCACCGGATGTAAACACATCGTGCCTGCGCACCGAATAGCGCCTCGCCGTCTGCAAGTGGACGCCTGGGCCTGCGAACTAGACGTACTCGGCCACGCGCCTGCCAACGTGACCCACATCGGTTACCGCTCTCACCAGGTTATCTTCGGCCGCCCAGCGACAGAGCCAAACACGTTCCCTTGCTGGCTGGTGGCTTCCAGCGAAGCCCCGCACGAGATCACTCTTTATCTGCGCTTACACACCGAGCCGCAGCCCGGTCAGCCCGCGCACTTGCAAGCCGATGTCTCCAAGCAGGCGTGGAATTCGCTCTGCAATCAACCGCAGCCCTGGAACATCACACTCGATCCCGCGCGCCTGCTGCTCTTGGATGAGGATGCCGGTTCGATGTCGCAGTCTGCTGTCAATCCATAGCCTGCATATTCAACAGGCGTCCGCTTATCGCCTCGACTGAGGGATCCGCCCGAACCTTGCATCATGGGCGATCAGCAGATCGCACATGCGAAGGCTTTCTTCCTCAAAGCTAGGACTGTCGCTGGGGATCAGCAACCAGTGCGCAATCTTTCCTCCCAGAAGGCTGATGGTCCGAATGGAAGGGAAGTCGCGGCTCAGGCTTCGATCCGAAGCAAGCGTAGTCTCCGAAAGTACCAGCCAGACGCCATTGTCTTGTGGCGCCTTCACATGCTCGCGCAGCATGCACACAATGCGGTCCCCAACATAGACTGCATACCCCGAGAACATCCGCCGAACCTCTGGCTCGAGAGGCGCCAGCGCATCCACCACGAACGAGTGGGGAGGCTTGAGCTTGGTTTTGGACCGCACGGGCATCGAGCTCCAGCATAGACCATCCGACCATCCTGTCTCTCGCTCAGCGGTTCGCCATCTCCCCGGTCCCATCCCAGCACGGCCCTTCAAAGTTTGATACCCATGTCCCTCGGACTGACCTGATTCACGAATCTCTCCTGTCCGATCCTAAGTAAGATCAGCCGCCGACCAGTTAGATCAGCCAGCATTGATTTTTCTTGAATTTCTGAGAACGAAACGAGATAGGGTGCGTCTATTCACCTAAAAGCCGCATAAAGTCGGCCCAGTTATCCCGCTGCACCTCTTCCTCCCCCACGTCCTGCCATGGAGTAAGATTGGTAGGTTTCCAATATTAGTCTCCAGTTTCCATTCGCCTGTTGAGTAGGTGCGCGTGAATAGCGGAATCGAGACACTTCCAAATCCGGCCGAAGCACCGCCGCCCGGAGATCCTCCGGCGGCTCATGTCGGCAGCCGATCCGTGCGCATCGCCTTAGCCGCTGGCCTCGTCCTACTCGCTCTGCTTGCGCTGATCCTCTGGCATTCACGCCGGGCAACCTCTGCGCATCTTCTTTCGCCTGCACCAGCGGCACCCGCCGGTTCCTCCATGATCCGCTTGAACGGCAAGACAGAAGCTGTTCGAGCGCGAGCCATTCTGGCTCCCACCCTCGCCGGCCAGCAGGTCGGTACCCTTACGATCGTCAAGCTGGTCGCGAGCGGTAGCCGAATCAAGCAAGGCGACACGCTGGTGGAGTTCGACCGCCAGGCGCAGCTTCGCGATGTCATCGATAAGCAGGCCCAGGCCGATGACCAGAACAGCAAGGTGCTCGCTGCTCAGGCCGATGAGGCCGCTGCCCGCGCCAAAGACGAAACTGAAATTCAGCAGGCCCAGAGCGCATACGGTAAGGCTCAGCTCGAAATGCAAAAGGTTGAGCTGCTCTCGCGTATCGATGCCGAGAAGGCGCGCGAAGATCTGGACGAGGCGAAGGCAACACTCGCTCAGCTCAAAGAGACCTTTGACCTCAAGCGCAAGGCGGCACAGGCATCCATCCGCATCCTTGAGATTCAGAGAGACCGCACTCGCGAAACCATGCTGCACGCGCAATCCAACGCTTCCTTGATGCAGGTTCGGTCGCCCATCGATGGCATAGCCGTGTTCAACACCATCTGGAAACAGGGCAACATGGGTGAAGTGCAAGAGGGCGATCAGGTGCGTCCCGGCACACCCTTCATGCAGGTGGTCGATCCTTCGATCATGCAGGTGCGCGTCCTGGTCAATCAGGAGGACCTGCGCTTCCTGCGCGTGGGCCAAACCGCGCATGTGCACCTCGATGCCTATCCCGACATCGATCTGCCCGGTCGTCTTGATTCAATCGATCCCATCGGCCAAAGAGGGGACTTCTCTGCAAAGCTGCGGCGATTTGCTGCCATCTTCTCCATCCATGGCACCGATAGCCGCCTGATGCCCGATCTCTCTTCTGCTGTAGATGTGCAGCTTGCCGCTGCAGGCAAAGCGGAGGCTCAGCCATGAAGCTTAACCTGCGCCGCCTCCGCAAGAGCCGCTCCATCGGGATCGCATGCGCCATTCTCTTGGCTGCCGGGGTATGTGCATTTGGCTGGATGCGTCTCTCGCGGAACACGCCAAAGCTGGCCACATTCCAGGTAGAGCGGGGAGAGTTCCTTGACGTTCTCCAGTTTCGAGGAGAACTCAAAGCCATGAAGTCGGTCACCATCTCCGCGCCGCCCAATGCGGGCGACCTGCAAATTCTGAAGCTTGCTCCTGACGGTTCTCAGGTAAAGCAAGGAGATGTAGTCGTGGAGTTCGATCCATCCCGCACCAGCCAGGAACTGGCTCAGGACAAGTCTGTACTCAAATCCGCCGACGCGGAAACCGAGCAGGTGCGGGCCGAAGGAAAACTCACCGAGGAGTCCGACACCACGGCTTTGATGAAGGCGGGCTTCGATGTCGATTCGGCTAAGCTGGACGCCAGCAAGAGTGAGATTGTCTCCAAGATCGAAGGCGCCGAGGCCAACCTCAAGGTCGATGACGCTCAACAATCGATGCGCGAAGCGCAGGTCAAACTCAAGGCCGATCAATCAAGAAATCTAGCCACCATCGACAGCAAGCGTCAGGCCAGCAAGAAGGCTCTCTTCGATAAGGATCGCGCAGAGCACACCCTCTCCGCTATGACGCTCAAAGCTCCTATCGATGGCACTATCGCCTTGGTCCCGGTGTGGCACAACGGAGGAGAGAAGCCCTTCCGCGCTGGAGAACAGGCCTGGTCTGGAGCTCCCATCGCCGAGGTGCCGGACGCATCCTCTCTGCGCGTAGTAGCCCATGTCGACGAGACGGAACGGGGTCGCCTGGCCATCGGCCAATATGCCTCCGTGCAATTGGACGCCATCGGCGATCGCCAGTTCACTGGAAAAGTGGAGCGCATTGGCACCATTGCTGCCATGGACTTCTCTGCAGGCTGGCCCTTTCCGCGCAACTTCAGCCTTGAGATCGCACTCGACCAGAAGGACGCGCGTCTGCGCCCATGCATGACAGTGCAGATCACGGTAGTCGTGCAGCGCATCCCCAACGCCATCTCGATCCCGGTGCAAGCCACATTCCTGCGTTCGGGGCGGACAGTTGCCTACGTCCGGAAGGGCTCCGCATTTGAAGAGCGCGAGATCCAGGTGCAGCGGAGAAGCCGCGATCGTGCGCTCATCGCTCAAGGTCTCAATCCCGGCGATCAGATCGCGCTGCAAGACCCGACGGTGAAGGAGTAGGCCGGCCGTGACCAAGAAATCGCGCAAAGTGCTGTGGTCTTCGATAGCTGTGGTTCTTCTGCTTGGCGCAGGCGGTCTGATCGCCATGAATCATCCTCACCCCGCGGCCGTGGGAGACTCGATACCGGCTGCAGTCGTTCGCCACGGCGACTTGGATCTGCGCGTGTATGCCACAGGTGAACTCACAGCCAGCCGTACGGCGATGGCCACGGCTCCCCCCATAGGTGGCGATTCGCTGCAGATCACTCAGCTCGCGCGGACCGGAGACTTCGTGAAGAAGGGCGATCTCGTTGCGGATTTCGATCCCAGCGAGCAGCACTACAAGCTGGAGCAAAGTCAGTCGGAGCTTCGGCAGGCCGAGCAGGAGATTACCAAAGCCAAGGCTGACGCTGCTGTATTAGCTGCCCAGGACAAGGTCGCTCTCCTGAAAGCGCAGTTCGGCGTGCGCCGCGCCCAACTCGATATCCAGAAGAATGAGCTGCTCAGCAAAATCGATGCGGAGAAGAACGACTTGGCGCTGCGCCAGGCCCAACGCGCCCTCGCAGAGTTAGAGAAAGACATCGACTCGCACCATGCCAGCGGGCAAGCCGCCATCTTCCTGGCCCAGGAGAAGTACAACAAGGCAAAGCTCTCCATGGACCAGGCTCAGCAAAATCTCGAGCACATGCCCGTCACCGCGTCGATGGACGGGCTCATCTCCATCCAAAAGAACATGAACGCATCAGGCGGCTTCTTCTTTACTGGAATGTCTCTGCCCGACTATCGTCCCGGCGACCAGGTCTACCCGGGGAGTGCAATCGCCCAAATCCTTGATCCTTCCGGCCTGAACCTTACAGCCAAAGTTGCGGAACAAGATCATGACAACGTCAAAGTCGGTGAGCCGGCCGAGGTGCGCTTCGACTCCGTCCCTGATACCGTCTTCCATGGCGTTGTGAAGACCGTTGGAGGAATATCGATGCAGTCCATCTTCAACTCCGATTCTGGTCACGGGTTTGACGTCACCATCGATCTCACCTCACGTGATCCGCGCCTGCGCCCGGGTCTCACCGCCCAAATCACCTTCCTGGGTGAGCGAAAAACGAACGTCTTGTATGTGCCGCGGCAGGCACTCTTCCTCAAAGACGGCAAGAGGATCGTCTACCTGCGCAAAAACGGAAGCTACCAGCAACACGAAGTGAAGGTGCAGTACCAAAGCGAGAGCCGCGCCGCCATCACCGGACTCGCTGACGGCGATGAAGTTGCTCTGATCGATCCAACCGCACCTCACAAACAAGGTGCGGCTTCAGCCCTGCCAGGCTCTCAAGGAGCGCCATGATCCGCTTCCGGCACAAAGAACAAACAGCTCAGATCGTCGAGGTATCGCAGCAGTGGGCCCGCGACGCGGAGTTGGGCATGCAGAACCTGCTCTTGCATGGCCTCCGCTCGTTGCTCACCATGCTGGGCATGATCTTCGGCGTAGCTGCGGTCGTGGCCATGCTGTCCATCGGGGCAGGTGCGCGGCAGAAAGTCATGGCCCTCATCGAGCAGATGGGCGTGCGCAACTTGATCGTGGATGCCAAGGAGACCACCGAATGGCAAGCCCACCAAAAAGTGCGGAAGATCTCTCCAGGACTTACGCTCCAGGACTATCGCGTCATCTCAGATGACGTCACAGGGATAGTTGCCGGCACGCCGCGCAAGAAGCTTACCCCCACCAAAATGATCCCCAAACCGCAGCAAGACATGCCCGTGATCTTCGGCGTCAACGCCTCTTATCGCGACATCGCAGGGCTTCAGATCATAAACGGGAGGTTCTTCGACGAGAAAGACGAAGATGCCGCCGCGCCCGTATGCGTTTTGGGTGCGGCAGCCAAATGGAGTCTCTTCGGAGCGTCGAACGCCTTGGGCGAATACGTGAAGGCCAACGAGCAGTGGTTTCGCGTCATCGGAGTGGTTAGCCCTCAGCTCAGTGCCGATACCGCCCCCGGGCCGGCATCCAGCGCCGACGTAAATAACAACATCTACGTGCCACTGCAATCCGCCTTTCTGCGTCTTGAGGACAGCTATAGCGATGTGCGCGATGAGATCGACGGGATTTACATCCAATTGCGCGATCCTGACAACGTCACCAATGCGGCGCAGATTGTGCGCGCAGTGCTCGACTCCTCCCATCACGGGGCCGACGATTACAGCATCATCGTCCCTGCCCAGCTTCTGGCCGAACAAAAACGCACGGAGCATCTATTCAACACCGTTATGGTGGCCATCGCCTCGATTTCTCTCCTGGTTGGAGGAATCGGCATCATGAACATCATGTTGGCAAGCATCCTCGAGCGCACGCGCGAGATCGGCCTGCGCCGTTCGCTGGGAGCGCGTCGCTCCGACATCGTGCGCCAATTCGTAATCGAAGCCACCATGATCTCCTTCGCCGGCGGTACGATCGGTGTCTTCCTGGGCATTGTGATCTCTCGTTCGATCGCGTGGTTCGCAGGATGGTCCACCGTGGTCACCTTGGGTTCCATCGCATTAGCTTTTCTGGTGTCCATCACTGTTGGATTGCTGTCCGGTATCTACCCGGCCACAAAAGCGGCCCGCCTCGATCCCGTGGAGGCCCTGCGCTATGAGTGAGCGTGGGCTCGCGCTCGATTGATGGAATCGTCCTATCACAAGATGAACACCGCCATTGGAGACTCAATGAGGGTAATCCGTCCTGCTGCGTTGCTGGTTCTGGCGCTCTGCGCCCTGGTTCCTGCCTTTGCTCAAAAGGAGGAGAGCTATCGAAGCTTTCTCACGCCTCGCGTGCGTGCGCAGAAGCTGCCGCCGCCAGCCCATCTCCACGCCTACCTGGCCGATGGAAAGCTGCGTCTCAGCCTGCGCGATGCCATCCTGCTCACCCTCGAAAACAACAGTACGATTCAGATTAGCGAGACGGCCATTGAATCGCAGAAATTTACGCTGTTGTCTTCGTTTCAGCCGTTCGATCCCACTCTGCTGGCCAGCCTCAACGTGAGCCGCAGCTCTTCGCCCGGTTATTCTCAGCTGCAAGGCGTCGGAACTTCGACCAACGCCATCCTCAACTCCCTCAGCCAAAACGGACAGGTGAGCTACGCGCAGACCTTTACCACTGGGACCAGCATCACCGCAGGCTTCGGTTCAACCAAGTCTTCCACAAACAGCAATTTCTTCTACTTCAACCCCTACGTGAGTTCCAGCCTCAACCTGCAATTCACGCAGCCGCTGCTGCGCAATGCAGGTCGATTCGCCAACACTGCGCTCATCCAAATTGCACGACGGAATTTAGCCCAATCCAGGGAGAGTTTTGCGGCCCAGGTGAACGATGCAATCCTGCAAGTGGTCAATCAGTACTGGGCCGCAGTCCAGGCTCGTGGAACCCTCGAAGTTCAGCAGCGCGCACAGAAGCTGGCCGAACAAAGCTTCCAGCGAGACAAGCGCGCTCTCGAGCTCGGCGCACTCCCACCCTTGGACATCAGCCGTTCTGAAGCCGAAGTCGCTGCCCGAAAGGTCTCCGTTATCCAGGCTCAGTACTCGCTCAAGCAAGCTGAGGAGGCACTGCGCTTAACCATCGGTGCCGATCAGGATCCGCAATCCCGTACAGCCGCCTTCGAGCTCACAGAAGATCCTCAGCCCAGCGGAGATCTCCAGACCTTCGACATCGAGACCTCGCTGCAGCAGGCGCTAACAGAACGTCCAGAGATCGCTGCAACTCAGGATGCGCTTGCAGGGGACGACATCAACATTCGCTATGCCCACAACCAGCTCAAGCCCAATCTATCTCTCAGCGGCAACTATGAGAGCAGTGGATTAGGCGGCAACCAATACGATCTGATCACCGGAAAGCTCATCTCTTCTGGAGGGTTCGGCTCTTCCTACAATCAGTTGTTTGGATTCGGCTTCCCGACCTATGGCGGAACCTTGAGCCTTAGCTGGCCCATCAAGAATCATGCGGCTCAGGCTCAACTCGGCAATGCCATGGTCGCGAAATCGCATGATCTCTACAACCAGCGTCAGACTCAGGAGCAGATCGCTCGAGAGGTGCAATCAGCCGCGGAACAACTGGACACTGCGAAGCTCTCGCTTGCTGCCGCGGCGGTCTCATTGGATCTGGCCAAGAAGACCCTCGCCGCCGATCAGCGAAAGTTTGAACTGGGTGCTGAGACCAACTTCTTCGTCCTCGATTCGCAATCCAGACTGGCCGAGGCGGAACTGGTCCTGTTGCAGAGCCAGGTTAGTTACCAGGTCGCGCTCGCCTCAGCCCGTCACGCCACTGGAGATCTCATCGCTCCTTATCGCCTCCAAATCGATAGTGCGTCTCATTAACCCACGCATTAGCTGTTCGCAATTCGGACAAGAGAAAAGGCCGCCAGCAATCGGGCGGCCTCTTCTCTTCGAACTTGTTCTGTCGCGCTACTGAGCCCAGGGCAAAGGCCAGGGCTGCACGATGATATCGTTCGGGCTGCTCACGGCATAAGGAGATCCAGGCGCGGCGCTGTATCCCGTCGGCGTAATCGTGAAGACATAAAGCTTGCCGGCGCTTCGGCTGATCGCATACAGATGATTTTGATTATCCCAGAACATCTGGTTGATCGGATCCGTGGTGAGCAGGCCCGTGTAGTGAGTCACGGGATTCGCTCCATTGAAATGAAACACCTGCAAGCCCTCTTGCCCCGCCACGGCCAGCAATGCTCCCGAGGGAGCCATCTTCAGATCGTAAGGGTTCACAATCTGCGTAGCCGGCATATTGGAGTAGGTGCTTGTCGTGGCCAGATTGCCGCTGCCGTCAGCAGTGTATGTGGCAATCTGGATCGGATACGGCGCGCATCCCGGAGGATTCGCTGGCTGCTCCAACACCGCAACGTGATTGGTTGGATCCGCGCTAGCCAGGTCAGGTACGTAGCCGCTGAAGGTGGCGGGCGCGGTGGGCCGGTTGTAGTTGTAGCTGATGCTGGTCAGTACTCCGTTGCTGCCGCGCGCAAATCCGTAGATGTTGTAGTACATGCATCCGGAGTTCACCGCCGTGTACGCATACGAGTTGTTCCCGAGGAAGTAAGCAGCGGAGTTATCGCCCGGGAACGCGCCCGTAACGTCCGTGCCCAGATAGTTCAGCCCGCCAGTGGGCTTATCCAGTGCAAAGGAGGCCACAACCGTATTCGCGCACGCGCTGCTACCATTGAATTCCTGAACGTACAGATCGCCTCCGCTGTGATCGAAGAAGATCTGCCCTGCCGATCCGCACTCGGTGCCACCGGGATTGTTGTATTGCCCGTAGTCGCTTGAAACCGCGTAGGTCAGCGAGCCGTTCGAATTGATGTGATAGGCGCTGATGTCCGGTGCCGTTTGGCTGGCTGCCATCAGATACAAACCGTTGACGGCCATGCTGCCCACGTTCTCTTGAAAAGGCGATCCCGCAACCGGCGCAAGCTGACCGTCGGGGGCAGCGGCGTATGCATGGATCTCATTGATGTTGCTGTTCGGTAATGTATTTGCGACGTAAATATAAGCTACAGGTCCGGTCGAACTTGTATGTTTTTTAGTTGCGTGCGTCTGCTGTGCCTCGGCGAACTGAGCCAGTGCTCCTACCATGCAGAGCCCAGTGCCCAGAGAAATAAGCTTTAGATCCACCATACTACCAACTCTCCTCATCAGCGGTTCTTGGCCAACGCGCACATGTCAGCGCCAAAGGCGTTCACTTTATCCAGATGTCGAAAGGAATTACAGGCCGGGAACCTGCCTGAACACTCAGATGCGGAGCGCCACAAAAGGAGGTCTCGATCCCTGGTATATTCCGCTTGCGTCCTGCAATATGAACTTGGCGGCCGCGCATCTAAACCCCTATGCGTAACGCTCTGATCTTCAATCCCGGTAGCAACTCACTGAAAGTGGAAGTAGTTCACCTCGAAGATCGTCAAGCGAGCGCTTCGAAACCTACCAAGATCGCTAGCTTGGCGGTTGATGGTGTGGGCAAGCAGCCGCAGTTGATGGTTTTCAACGGCCGCGCCGTCGCCTCCAAGCAGAACATCGAAGCGGCCAACATGGCGGAGGCCGTGCGCCAGACCCTCGCGTGGCTCGACAAGCACCCTGAGGCCTCCAGAGCTCTACGCGAGCTGGACTTCATTGGCGTGCGTGTCGTGCATGGCGGCTCGCGATATCAGGAGGCCGTTCCCTGGTCCCCTGAGGTCCGGCGCGACATTGAAGCCCTGCAGGAACTGGCTCCGCTTCACAACAGCAACTCCATCAGCATCTTGGACGCCATGGCGAACCAGCGACCCGATGTCCCCCTGTTCCTGGCCTTCGACACCGCGTTTCACCATACCCTTCCTGAGAAGGCGTGGCGTTATCCCATCGAGCGCGAAACCGCAGATCGCCACGGCATACGCAAATTCGGCTTCCATGGTCTGTCCCATCGCTACATGCTCGAGCTGTACGCAGAAACGGTGGGCCGGCCCACAGAAAGCATCTCCGTCGTCACCCTTCATCTCGAGAGCGGTTGTTCTGCCTGCGCCATCGCCTCCGGAAAATCCGTGGACACCACCATGGGATTTACACCTTTAGAAGGATTGATGATGGGATCTCGCTCAGGAAGCCTTGATCCCTCGATTGTGCCATTTCTTATGCGTCATGACCACAAGCTCACCGGCGAAATCATGGACATGCTCAACAAGAGTTCCGGCATGCTCGGCATCGCCGGCGGCACCCTCGACACCCGCGAGCTGGTGAAGCGCGAAGACCCTGAAGCCCAACTCGCCCTCGAGATGTTCGGTTATCGCGTTCGCATGGCCGTGGGAGCCTACCTCGCTGCGCTCGGCAACGCGGAGGCGGTGTTGTTCGGCGGTGGCATCGGCGAGGACTCGCCTTGGCTGCGCAGCATGGTCTGCGATGGCCTCAGCGGGTGGGGGCTGAACCTTGATCGTGATGTGAACGATCGCTCCACCGCGGGGCTGGCTTGCATCTCATCCAGCGGCTCGCGTCTGCAAGCCTGGGCGGTTCCAGTGGAAGAGGGGCTGCAGATCGCGCATGAATGCTCGCTCGCCCTGAACAAGCAGCGCGCCAGCCTGCGATCTGCTGCCTGATGCGTTCAGCGCACTGAAAGCTATTATGTAGATTCTCAAGCCACAGTCAGCCGGATTCCCGAGGCATGCGGAACCGTAACGGTGATCAGTCCTCCGGAGATCTTTCCTAGCTGTCTCGAAGGCGCAATCCGCGTCTGGCGGCTGTCGATTGCCGGTGCCTCAAGCGTCTCCATCTCAACAGCGCCCCGCGTCTTTCCCGCAAAGGTGATCGCCACATCTAAATCCTTCTCCAGGTCTTTGTTGAGAAGGATGATTGACGTTTGCCCCGACGGCATCTTCACCGCGTAACCTGTGGCGTTCACGCCCGAGCCCTGCAGTGCTGAGAGAAAGTTCCCCTGGAAGAACTTGCCTCCGCTGAACGCTCCCGCGAACTTCAGCCCATACGCTACCGGCTCCAGAACATACCTCGAACCGAAGGTTCCGATGGGTGTGTAAAAGGGATGTGGATGAGAAGCGATCTCCTCGGGTGTCTGTCCCTGCTGCTTTAATAGCTCATCTCCCGGCAGCGAACCACCGACGGAATTTGCAACTGAACTCCCCGTCCCGCCGTGCAAATTCACTCCGGAGTAATTGTTCTCGGCGAGCAGCAGGGAATAGTCCGCGGCCCAAAGCGCCGATGCGAACACGTCCGACACTCCAGGTTTGCCGCCTCGATAGCAGGTGTTTCCTTCGGTCATGCGCACGCGCACGCCCATCTTATTAGCCGCTCCCGTCGCTTCATCCGCCGTATGCTGCACCTTCGCCATCGTCGCTGGCTTCAGCAGGTTGGGAATATTGACCTCAGGATTGGTAGCGGGTCCGCCAAAGTAGTAATGATGCGACAGGCGGATCACCTTCGGCGGGTTCTGCACCGATGCCCAAAGGTCGGCGATCGCCGGTAGCCACTCCACCCGCGCCGCTACATCGGGTATCCCAAACTGAGCGCCTGGCACCTTTGCAGTGATCGCCCGCGCCATGGCCAGCCACTCATCCAGATACGCCTTCGGATTCCAGGTCTGCGGGTCGCGCAAGTGCGTGCTGAACAGGTCCACCTCATTGCCGATCTGGAAGTACTGCAACTTGGATCCCAGCGCCTTGGCCACGTAGTCCGCCTCCGCGGCAGCCCGCTCCGGCGTATTGGTGCCCATGCCGATTCCATAGATGCAGGTCCAGCCGGTCGCCTTCAGAAACCCAGCCAGGCTGTCCACCGCCTCCGCAGTCACCGGATAGTACTGAGCCTTCGGTTGGCCCACCACCTCGCGCGTCGCAGGATGCGTTGGTTCCGGTGAACTCGGGGTCGGCTTCCAGTATTCGTATTCGCTGGTGTTGCCGCCCAGGCGCAAAACTCCATGCGATGACAGCGCTCGAAACTGCTCTACCAGCCCTGAATTGGCCGCCGAAAAGAACTGCGGATTCACCAGCTGCTGCACCTCGTACGAAAGCCCGACAAAATCCTCCGGCATCTGCGCGCCGTTTGCTTCCACGGGAATGGTCAGCGCAGCCTTCGCCCGGCTCAGATTCTGGGCACCAAGCTTCATTGCAGCAGCGGACATAGCAACAGACATCAGGAAACGACGGCGGCTGACAGCACACATGAGCGAAGATCCACCTGCAAGGGATTTACAGCGATTCGGAAAAGGTGCCTCGGAATCCGCTACCCAGTATAGGTCTGCAGGCTCGCCCCTGCCCAACCCGCAGCCCCATCACAAAGTGGTGAGAAACGCTCCGAATTGCTCTATTCTGGCCCAGGAGGGGCTCATGGCTACGATCACTCAGCCTCTATCGGTTAGCAGGCAAACGGCAGCCCAGATTCCCTGGTATCTGTGGTGTACCACCTTGGCCGTCACCTCGGTGACCATCGGCGCACACTGGGACGTGTCCTGGCACCGCTCCATCGGGCGCGACACCTTCTGGACGCCCGCGCACATGGCCATCTATCTCTGCGGAGTGCTGGCCGGCATCGCCTGTGGTTACCTGATTTTCGACACTACGCTTCGCAAAAACTCTCCGCTGCGCGCCAGCGCCGTGCATGTCCTCGGCTTCAGTGGCCCGCTGGGCGCGTTCCTGGCCGCGTGGGGTGGCGTCGCCATGCTTACTTCCGCGCCCTTCGACAACTGGTGGCATAACGCGTACGGGCTCGACGTCAAGATCGTCAGCCCTCCTCACACGCTCCTCATCTTGGGCGTCTTCGGTGTCGAAATCGGATCCTTGTTCCTCATCATGGCCGCGCTCAATCGCGCTCAGGACGAGCCCTCCCGCCGCACTGGGCTACAGGTCATGTTCCTGTACATTGCCGGGCTCATGATGGTGCTCACCATGTTCTTCAGAATGGAGTACACCTGGGACATCTACCTCCATCGCGCCACTCCCTACATCTCCATCGCCCTCGGAGTTCCGCTGTACTACGCAGCCGTCTGGAAGGCCTCTCGTCATCGCTGGGCCTCCACTTGGATGACCGCGACGTACACTGTCGCCCTGATCGCGTTCATTCTCATCCTGCCGCTCTTCCCGGCGCAGCCGAAACTGGGTCCGGTCTTTCAGCCCGTTACCCAGTTCATCCCACCTAAGTTCCCCATCCTGGTCATTGTTCCCGCCGTGTTGCTTGATCTGCTGTGGGCCAAAATCGGCGAAGCCAACAAGCTCCTCGTCTCAGCTGTCAGTGGTCCGCTCTTTGTTCTCAGCCTGGTGGCGGCGGAGTGGCCGTTCGCCGACTTCTTGATGAGCAAAGCCGCCGCCAACCGCTTCTTCGGTACCGCCTATCACGACTATGGGACCCCATCCTGGTCGGCCGAAGTGCTGCGCCACTTCGTCAATGTGCAGCATGGATGGGCTTTGTGGTCGGGCCTGGCTATGGCCTGCCTATACGCGGCCATCAGCGTCTGGCTGGGGCTTATGCTGGGCGACTGGATGCGAAAGATACAGCGATGATCAAACGGCTTTCGATTGCAGTGCTGCTTTTTCTATCCTTTACCACGAACGCCTACGCGCACGTGGGCAGCCCCGACGTCTACGCTGAAGGAGAAGCCGGACCCTACAAGCTCTCCATCGTCGTGCGCCCGCCGCTCGTCATCCCCGGTGTCGCGGAGATTGAGGTCCGCTCCCAATCGTCCGCAGTAGACCGCATCACCATCACCCCCGTGCCTCTCGTCGGCGAGGCCTCCAAGCATCCGCCTGTTCCCGATGCAATGGAGCACGCTAGCGGCGATGCACAGTACTACACCGGCCACCTCTGGATCATGTCCACTGGCTCCTGGCAGATCCGCTTCACTGCATCAGGTTCGGCCGGGCAGGGAACGCTCTCGATTCCGCTCCCCGCCTCCGCCATGGCTACCCGCGCCATGCAGCCTGGATTGGGCATCCTTCTCGCCGCGCTCGGAGCGCTGCTGGTCTTGGGATTGGTCGGCATTGTGGGTGCTGCAGCCGGTGAGGCCAAACTTGCTCCCGGAGAGTCCGCGCCGCTCTCCCCCAACCGCCGCCGCGCCTACGTCGCCATGAGCGTCACCTTCGCTCTCCTCGTGGGCG
>CBJOJD010000093.1:0-16044 GCA_966443485.1 uncultured bacterium
GCGGCGGCTTCAAATCGCCATCTCGCTCGTGGTCCTCGCAGCACTGGGCGGCATCGCGTGGGCTCTCTCTGACTCCGCTGTCGTGGGCAGCCGCTTCGCTGGCGGCCTCGCCGCCACCCTCCTCGTCTTGCTGATTCTCGCCGCCGCGGTCTTGCGCAGCATTCGTTTCTCGCTCAACCGAGTCCGTCTGCACCTGCCCTCGTCGCTTCGCCACGGACTCGCTAACCTGTATCGGCCTGGAAACCAGTCAGCCGCGGTGCTTGCTGCGCTGGGCACAGGCGTCATGCTGATCCTGGCCGTTTACCTGATGCAGGCCGCAATTCTGCGCGAAGTTCGCGAGACAGCCTCGCCTCGCTTACCCAACATCTTCCTCATCGACATCTCCAATGAAGAAGCTCCGGCCGTGCGGGACTTCTTCGCGCACCAACCCGGAATCACCCAGCCCCTCGAACTCATGCCCACCGTCCGCGGCCGCTTTGACGCCTTGAACGGCAAGAGCCTCGACGAACTGAAAGATCAACACCTGCCCAAACGCATGCTCGAGGACGCGAGCTTCACATGGGCGGACGCACCCCCCGAAGGCGACAAAATCCGTCAAGGCAAGTGGTGGACCGACGCCAACGCTGCTCAGATCGCGATCGAGCAGGGCTTCGCTCAGCGTCTGCACCTCGGAATCGGCTCATCGGTGCAGATCGAAACTCCCATCCGCGGCAGCCGCTGGCTCACCGTGGCCGCCATCTTTCGCGCAGATGAACAGCATCTCGGCGGCCGCGCCCCTTTTGTGCTGCCTTCAGGACAGCTCAAAGATGAAATGGCTACCTGGTATGCCGGAGCGCACGTCGTTCCGGCCCAGATCCCGGCTCTGGAACGAGCGCTCTTCCTGACACACCCGACCATTACCGTCATCAATCTGTCCGACGTCCTGCTGCGTATCGAGACTGTGGTCGATCAGATCACCTTCGTCATCCGCTTCCTGGCGGGATTCTCCATCTTCGCGGGACTCACAATCCTTGCATCGTCCATCGCCAGCACCCGCTTCCGCCGCATGCGTGAAGCCGTCGTGCTCAAGACGCTCGGTGCCTCCCGCATGCGCATCATTCGCACCTTTTCCGTCGAGTTCAGCGTTCTCGGTCTGCTCGCTGGGGTAGTGGGAGTCATCTTCGCCAACCTGCTCACTCGCGTCTTGCTGCACCAGATGAAGATCGGTTACCACATGGAGTGGTCAGCCACATCGGCAGCGCTGCTCGGGACAGCCCTGCTCGCCACCGCAACAGGCTGGATCGCTAGCTATCGCATTCTCGGACTGCGTCCGCTAGAGGTGCTGCGTGAGGAGTAGCCAGTTCAGAACGTGAACACCGTGAACGGATGCTCCTCACCGCGTTCTCTCAAGATGTTCAGCGCCACGTTGCATACACGCGTCCCGCCTTTGGATTCAGCGGCAAAGGTCCCGTGATGCGCGTGGCCGTGCAGCGCCAGAGCCGGCTTGTGCATATCCAGGGCGCGCTCCAGCCGCGAGCTTCCTAGAAACGGGAAGATCGGCTCCGGCTCGCCCACCACCGTCTCCTTGATGGGGGCGTAATGAGTAACCGCTATCTTCACCTTGGTCTGCAACTGCGCCAGGCCGTAGTCCAGCTTGATGGCTTCTCGTTCGGCAATCTCAACGAAGTTCTTGATTCCGCCTTCGCCAAAAGGCATCAACTCATACGGCGAGAACCCGCCGCAAAATCCCTTCGTGCCCGCAAAGCCAACCCCGTCCACTTCGAAACAGTGTCCGTCCAGCAGATGCACTCCCGTCAGGCGAAGCATTCCGGCTAGCTCGTCTTGATGTCCGCTCTCATGATCGTGATTGCCGAGCACACCAATGATGGGAATGTGAACATGCTCGAGTACGGCGAGGCAGGCGCGCATCTCTTCCGGGGTGCCATGATTCGTGAAATCCCCGGCGATCACCAGAGCATCCGCCAACTCGTTCACCGCCGCGAACTCGCGGACGTTCTTCTCATGCTCGTCGTACTTCAAATGAATATCAGCAACAGCCGCAACCCTCATCCTTTGCTCTCCTGTACTTCGTCGGCGCGCAAAATGCCAGGATGACGCTCTACGTACTCTTTATAGAGATTGCGTTCTCCCCACTCTTCCACGTCGATCGCAAACATCCGCGGGTCGATCAACGAACCGCGGAAGGGTGCATCCTTGCTCGGGTTTTTCACTCGCGATGTAAAGCACTCGGTGAGATGATCCCAGATCTCGGCGGGAATGGAATCCGTATGCGCCGGATAGATGTACGCAAACAAAACCAGTGACCAGTAAAGAAGCTGCCAGTGAGAGCCGATCAACGCCATCAGCCGCCCCCAGTTCAGCTCTCTGCCCCGCAGGCGCAGCAGGTGCACAACCTCTGCCCCGTCGAAGCGCTCACGGTACGCAACAAACACTCGCGAGGCAATGCACTCCTCCACCCCGAGTGCCCGGCATGGAAGATCGAGTACGGTCACTGGGATGGAGTGGTCGATCCAGGAGGAATCAACCTGCATGCTCGCATTGCCGATGCCGGTGATCAGGTCGATGAAGAAGTCGCCGCGTTGCGCTTTGGCCAGCCACACCGGATCCTTGACCCAGGTTTCGAAACCCACTTGCTGTAAACATTCAAGTGCAGCCGGCGTATCGTCGGGCGTGAGAAAGATATCCAGGTCCTTGGTCGACCGCCAGATTCCCGTGTGCGCATGAATGGCAAAGGCGCCGCCCACCACAAAAGGAATTCCGGAGGCCTGCAGCGCCCGAAGCGCATCCTGGTAGCAGGAATGCGCATCGGCTATCCAGATCGGTTCGCGAGACGTGGTAACCGGCAGTTGCGATTCATCCATGGTACCTTGGACGCCAACTTGCACTCGCGGAGTTGGTAAGCAAAACGGCCGGCTCCAGAGAGCCGGCCGTAGCTAGGTTTGGATTGTCTGGTTGGCTACCAGCGGGAGATGGTCAGGTTATCCATATAGACCAATGAGGATGCGCTGCCCGACTGCGAGCCATCCACCTGGAAGTTGGTCAGCAACGTGGGCGACCAGCCCAGCGCAAAAGCCGACAACACCGTGGCATTGATCCCCTGCTGCTTTCCGTCCAGAGTTACGCTCTGGTAGGTCACGTATCCAGAGTCATTGCGCGAATACCGAATCTGCACGTGATGCCAGGTGTTCACCGTCCACTGGCGGACATTGCAGGGCGCCGAGGAATGTACCCACTGATCTGAGGGGCTCGTCGGAGTTCCCTTGTTGGCCGTGTAGTCCCAGGTTCCCGTCCATCCGTCGCACTGGAATCCGAAGATCACCGTCTGTCCGTTCGGCATCACTTGATTCAGGTCCATCTCGATGTTGGCGATGTTCTGCGCGTAATCCTTGATGTAGATCCATGTGTCGTACAGGAAGTTAGTGCTCTCCGTATCGTCGCCAAACCACAATTGATAACGTTCCCCACCGTAATAGGTGTACGTGGTGTAGAAGCTGCGCGCGCTTCCGCTCAACGAAGGCGAATTGGTGATCGCCATGGCTCCGGTCGAAGTTCCCGGAGTGCCGGAGTCGTGGGTCGCCTTCCAGTTGCTCATGGTCTGAAGGCTGCTGGAGACGGTAGCGTTCGACGGAGCAGCGGTGGTCGAAGTGCTGGTCACGGTGATCGACACGTCTGTTACACACACCGCGCCTTTGTTGCCCCAGGCCTTGACGTGTAAGGTATGTGATCCGGTCGAGGTCGATACGGATGCCTGGAGCGTTTCGCTGCTGACGTACTCAACATCACCCCCGCTATCGATGGAGTAACCCATCGTAGATACCGTCTGTGAAGAGCACGTGGTCGCCGTGGCAGAGAGCGAAAACGGGGTGCTGACCGTGGCGCCGTTGGCGGGACTGTTGACAACTACGCCTGCGAATGCGGGGATAGCCAAACCGAGAAACAATGCAGATGTCAGGGAGAGCTTTTTCAGAGTAATCATTTGGACCCTAATGTCAGTGAATTTGGAGAGGTCGCCATTTGCTGGATCTTGACCTCACCGCCTGTCACAACAACCCGAAGTCATTGCGTTTCAGCGGCTTCGTACTCTTTGGAACAGCGACCGGGACGTACACACAGCAGCTGCATGGTGTATCGACACACCGGTATCTGTTCCACTTCTTCCCGCTTTCAGAAGAAAGGAATCCGTCCTCGAACTGTTTTTTGGGCCGTTCTGAGATACAGGCCAGAATGACCTGCACTTACTACTCAGCAACCTCTGTGGGACTCTTTCGTTCAACAGGTGCCTTGCACGCCTGTCCTGTGAAGAGTCTTGGACGACTTGAAGTTCGTTCCAGAAATTCGCTTGTGGCGATTATCTCTGCCCAGCGAGTTCTGCCGCGCCCTTCTTATCGGCCATCAGGCAACCAGTCAGTGGTATTTCCTAAGCCATAGTTGCATGTTTGCTGGGGCCTGACAACCTTTTTGCTGCTCTTTGTAAACTTTTTTTGCGGGTCTCAGGCATCCCTGCAAATACTACCTGCATCACGTAATTTTTACTTGGAGACATCGGTAAGAAGTACCCGTTTTTGCCG
This sequence comes from uncultured bacterium, assembly GCA_966443485.1. GTDB lineage: Bacteria > Acidobacteriota > Terriglobia > Terriglobales > Acidobacteriaceae > Telmatobacter. Next base: position 4,569 of record CBJOJD010000093.1, read on the forward strand.
ATCCTGCGCGCACTGCGGCCCACCCGGAGAGGTCGCGAGAGCTGTCCCGCCCCTCTCCGGTACATAGGCTGCGCATCCAGAGCTCAGAATTCGTTGTCTTCACTCACCGGAAGCGCATCCCCTTCCCTGGCGAACCACACATAAAGCGCCGGGAGCAGGAAGACTCCGATCACTAAGTTGGCCAGCAAACCACCCACAATCACGATGGCAAACGGCCTCTGCGAGTCCGATCCAATCGCATGCGAGAGCGCAGCCGGCAGCAGACCGAGGGTGGCCACGAGCATCGTCATCATCACCGGCCGCAAACGCAATACCGATCCCTCCACCGCAGCTTCAACGATATGCTCGTAACTCGATTCTTCCATTCCCTTGCGCCGTGCGCGAAGTTGGTTGATGAACTCCACCATAATCACGCCTGTCTCCACTGACACTCCAAACAGCGCTAAAAAGCCCACCGCTGAAGACACCGAGAAGTTGGTATGAGTGATGAAAAGCGCCAAAGGACCACCGATTGACGCCATCACCACCGATACCAAAATCAGCATCGACCACTTGAACGAGCGGAACATCGTGAAGAGGATAAGAAAGATCGCCAGCACAGTCACTGGCACCACAACTGCCATGCGCTTGTTTGCCCGCTTTTGGCTCTCGTATTCGCCCGCCCACTCCAGATGATAGCCAGCAGGCAATTTCACATTGTGTTCAACCCGCGCAATCGCATCCTCTACCGTCGATCCCAGATCTCTGCCGCGCACCGAGTACTTGATCGCGATGTAACGCTGGCCGCCTTCACGATTGATCTGCTCCGCACCATCATCTGTGGATACCTTGGTAAGCTGCCCAAGCGAAACCCGTTCACCCGAGGGGGCCAACAGACGGATGTTTTCGATGGCCTCGCGCGTGTCGCGATACTGCTTCTGATAACGCAACGTGACGTCATAGCGGGCCTCGCCTTGCTGCACCTGGGTCACAGGATTGGAACCCACAGCCGTCTGCAGCGCATCCTGGATATCAGAGACGTTGATCCCGTACCGAGCCGCAACCTCGCGGTCCACGCTGAAATTCAGGTTCGGCTGACCCACGATGCGAAAGATCCCGAGGTCGCCCACGCCAGGCACCTTGGCCATCTCAGATTGAATCTCGTCAGCCTTGCTCTCTAGCGTGCGCAGGTCGTCGCCATAGAGTTTGATCGCCAATTCACCCTTCACACCAGAGACAGCCTCCTCCATGTTGTCCGAGATAGGCTGCGAATAGTTCCACAGCACGCCGGGGAACCGGGAAAGCTCTTTGTCAATTGCCGCAATCAGTTGCTCCTTGTCTTGGTGGAAGACAGGGCGCCAGTCTTTCTTCTGCTTCAGATCGACGAAGTACTCGGTGTTGAAGAATCCCGCTGTATCAGTACCATCATCCGGCCGGCCCGTTTGGCTAACGACCTGCTTCACCTCCGGAAATGATGCGATGATCACCCGCGCTTTATTGCTGAAGTCGATGCTGGCCGTTGGTCCCTCGCTCGGCGGTAGCGTGCCTCGAATCCAGATCGAGCCTTCATCCAGGTGGGGTAGGAACTCTGACCCGATTGGTCCACCTACCGTCAGGTAAACGGCAATCAGGAACAGAACTGTAGAAATTCCCACCGTGACTTTGCGATGCAGAATGGCAGCCCGCACCGCTACCCGATAGCGTGCCGTCAGCCAAGCCATGATGGGGTTATCCCATTCCTTGGCGCCCTTGCTGAACAACAGGCTCGACATCACAGGCGCAATCAGCATTGCAAAGATCAGTGCTCCCACCAGGGCGAAGGTGACCGTCCACGCCATGGGCTTGAACAGCCGTCCTTCCACCGCTTGCAACGTGAAAATCGGGAGGTAGGATGCGATGATGATGCCGCGCGCGAAGAATACCGGCCGCTGCACCTCATGGGCGGCATCGCGAATCTTCTGAATCGGCGTGCGTGTGTCGTCCTTGTGGGCAAGGTGGCGGATGACGTTCTCCACCATCACCACCGAGCCGTCCACAACCATGCCAAAATCCAACGCCCCGAGCGACAGCAGATTCGCAGGAATATGGCTCAAATCCAGGCAGATGGAGGCAAACATCAACGCAAACGGAATCGTGAGGGCCACAATGATTGCACCCCGCACGTTGCCGAGAAACAGAAACAGAATGATCGAAACCAGAATCATTCCCTCGGTCAGATTGTGCTCCACCGTCTCTACCGTAAAATGAACCAGATCCGAGCGGTCCAGAAACGGAACGACCTTCACACCTTTGGGCAAGATACCCTGGTGGTCTTTGTCCCCATTCAGCTTCTTAACCTCTTCATGGATGCCCTGCAGTACGGGATCGGAGTCGTCTCCCTTCTGCAGTAAGACGATCCCCTCCACGGTGTCCGGATTGTCGACGATCCGGCCGTTCGGCAGGTGAATCGCGCGGCCGATCTGCCCCAGGCGGATCCTCGGCCCCTGCTCCACCGTGGCAATATCCTTCACGCGTATCGCTGTGCCGTTCGCGGTCTTGATCGCGGTGTTCGCGATATCTTGTACGCTGCGATACAGCCCGAGTGACTGCACATTGATCTGCTGCGCGCCCTCCTCGATAAAGCTGCCGCCAGCGTTGCTGTTGTTTGCCGCAAGTTGCTGTTCAACTTGAGCGATCGACAGGCCATAGGCGATGAGCTTCTCTGGATCAAGCCGGACTTGGTACTCCTTCGTCGGCCCACCAAAGCTCGACACATCCACAACACCTTTAACGCCCTTGAAGCTCTTCTCCAGAGTCCAATCTTCTAGCGACTTCTTCTCCATCACGTCGTACGCGGGATTCGTACTCTCCAGCGTGTACCAGAAGATCTGCCCTACGGGACTCCAATCCGATCCCATCTGTGGCGTGAGACCGGCGGGCAGATTGACCTGGCTGAGACGCTCCAGCACGTGCTCGCGATTCACATCGCTGGTCGAGTCATCATCGAAGATCAGCATCAAGCTCGATAGACCCGCTAACGTGGTCGATCGCAGATGAGTCAGGTGCGGCATGCCGGCCATCTGTATCTCCACCGGCACCGTCACCTGGCGCTCGATCTCCTCAGCGGACCGGCCGGGCCACTGCGTAATGATCTGAACGTAGTTGTTGGCGACGTCGGGATAGGCCTCAATCGGCAGGTTCCGGAACGCCAGCACCCCCCAGACCGTGAGAATGAAGCTGCCGCCCAGCACCAGCCAGCGATTCTTCAGCGCGAAATCAACAAGTGCTCGAATCATTACTGGTTCCCCGCAGTTTCCAGCAGCAGAGCATTACTAACCACTTGTTGCCCCGGCTGAATCCCAGACAGGATCACCTGGCGATTGCCGGCGACCATCTCGCCCCCGTGCACCTCTGTGCGGCGGAAATGATTCTCGCCGGCCGGCACAAAGACCCATTCCCGATCATGTAGATGAAGCACAGCGTCAGCCGGAACCACAGGGAGAGATTCCTTGCTGCGGCCGGTGAACGTGGCGGTAACAAACATGCCAAGCTTCAAGAAACCCGGATTGGTCACTTGAATGCGCACCTTTGCGGTGCGAAGTGAAGGATCAAGTACCGGACCGATATCGCTGATGTGCCCGATCACTGGCCGATCGGGATAGGCATTCACCTTGATCCGTGCTTCTTGTCCCAACGCCAGCTTGGCCAAATCGTTCTCGTACACATCGCACAAAATCCATACGGTGCTGAGATCGGCGATGGTAAACGCCGTTGCTGATCCTGAGAGCGAAACACCGGCCGCCGCCGCGTTGGTGACATTTTGGCCGATGATGACTCCGGAGATCGGCGCGTAGACATTTACGACGTTGGTGGGATGATGCTTGTCGACCCCAAACAGCGACAGCTGCTCCTCCGCGGCGACCATGTCCGCTTTGGCATCCTTCTCCGCATTCTCAGCCTGCTCCAGCATGGCCTGCGAGATGGCGCCGTGAGCAAACAGGTCCTGCGCACGCACGTAGGCCTTATTATTCAGCTGCTCGTCATTGACCGCCTTCAGGTACGCGTCGAAGGCGTTCGTGATATCCGGGCTCTGTACCGTGAAGAGCAGCTGTCCCTTCTTCACGTTGTCATCAAGGCGCGTCTTGATATCAACAACTCGCCCATTGGCCAGTGAAATCACGGGGACTTCGCGCGCCACATCCGGGAAGACTGCCCCGGTGGCGGCAAGCTCCGACGCGACATCAGTCGACTCCGCCGTGGCCAGCGGAAACTTCGACACATCGTTCTTGTCGATAGTGATCAGGTTCATATCCGCAACCTCGGTCACCTGCGCCGGTGGCGGCGCGCCCGAACCGGACTCCTTTGACTTGCAACCAGACAGCACCAGGGCGGCGGCAAAACACAACGAGCAGGCCGCGATACGGCGGCAATGAAAGATTTGCATCATGGAATCACCTCGCGCCCCACGGCAAGATTCAATTGCCCGGCAGCATTTAGATAAGCGCCTACAAGTTGCAGATAAGAAGTTTGAATCTGGCGGTAATCGCTCTGCGCGCTCAGCATGTCAAGTAACGACGCACCGCCGTGCTCGTAGGCGTAGGTCACCGTGTCCCGTACACGTAACGATTGATCCTTATAGGTTGCTCGATACGGCTTCAGAAGCTCAATTTCGCCCTGCACAGTTGCGTATGCCGAGTCGACATCGCTGAATACCTGGGCTCGAGTCGCTTCGCTCGCCTGTTGCGCGCGACCGATCTCAATCAGCGTGCGCTGCTTTTCACCTTGGTTGCGGTCGAAGATGCGCAGCGGGACGCTCACACTGGCACCCACGGTCTGGACGGCACTGGGGTTGTTATTGGAAGAGTTATAGGTGTACCACGCCCCAAACGTGGGGTCGGTGGAACCATTGGCAATCGCCAGCTTGTGGTTCGTCTGCGATTGCTGAATGGACTGCAGAGCAGCGCGCAGATCTGGGCGACTGTCCAAAGCAATCTGCCGGAACTCGTCCAGCGTCTTCAGCTGATCAGAGAAGTCGAAGCTGCCTTGCACATCGAACTGCTCCACAGGCGTGCGATCGTTCAGCATCTGCAGCAACTGAATCTTGGCCGTCCGCAAGTTGACAAGAGACGTCTGCAGCTCCGACTCGTACTGCACACGCTGGAGCTCAACACGGTCTAAATCGATTTGTGCAATGTCCCCGGCGTGAAAGCGATCGCGGCTGATCTGGATCACGTGATCGTAGTAATCGAGATCGGTCTTCGCCAGTGCATAGATTGCTTTCGCTTGCAGCGTGTTCACAAATGCCGTGTGCAGACTAAACTCCAGGCTTCGCTTCAGATCCTCGTGGTCGGACTCGGCAATCTGGGTTTGCTCTTTCGCGCTCTCCAGTCGCAGCTCGCGTTTATGGTTGCGCTCGTGCAAATAGCTGAGGTTTGGCTGCTCATAGGTCCCCTTGAACGGCGTCCACACTCCGTTATTGGGCGCGATCTGGGTACCATCCGCCGACAAGGTGAATTGAGGATTGGGGCGCAGATAGGCGCTGACCTGAGCGGCTCGCGTCTCCTCGACACTGAGCGCATCCGCCTTCAAAACTGGATTGGCGCTCTCGAACTTTGCTCTGATCTGGTTCCACGTGAGCGCTTGCTGAGACATGAGCCTGACCGGAACCGCAGCTAGCAGCACGGCCAATAGATGGCCAGTTGCATAGAGAAGCTTTCTTTTCATACATACCCTTTGGCCGTGCAGCAACAACACACGCACGACAGGAATGAATGCAGCGAGAAATGGAATTGTGCTAGAAGAGGCTTTTGGCTACAGAGCCGGAGGTGGCCGGTTCTGGATATCCACACTCACAAGCCGGTCCCGCGCCGCCACGGAAGGAGTGCCGGAAAGGACAAAGCTTGGCATCCTGAACACCGCTTGAGCAGTTAAGCTGGGCAAGATTGCGAATATGACAGGAAACAGGGAGTGGGAGCCTGCCGGATCGAGGTAGTCCCGCTTCTGGCTATTCGTTACCTCTGTGGCTCCTTGCATGGCCACCAGATCGTCACTGACCGAGATCACCGGAAACAAAACGGCGATCAGCACCAGAATGGCGACAGTCTGCCGCCCCCGGCCGTGGTCGGTCTGCTGGTCAGAGCGCAGCCATCCGCACAGCAGCAGCAGGCCTAGTGCGGCCCAGACGATATTGAGAAAGCTCTCCACTGTTCAGTCGTTCTTATGTTAGCAGCGGGACATCAAAATCCCGAGGCCTCCCCGGTCGTCCCGTCCGCCCGACATGGGTGGGGCGAAAACGCAGGGACGCATGCCATTCACCTGTAGCCGCACAGCGGAAACTGACCAGGTGCCCATTTTGGAAACCGTCCCGCTGCCCAGCCGGAACTTGGTTTGACCGCGGGCGCGAAGTCCCCTTATGATGAACGAGTTGGCACAAATGCCTTCGGCGCCAGCCGAATCCCAGCTGATTCACCAGAGGCTGGGTACAAGCTTGATGCCCCCTCGTTCAATGGTAGGACACCTGCCTCTGGAGCAGGCTATCGGGGTTCGAATCCCTGGGGGGCAGCCACTCAAGTGATTTAAAATAAAACACTTAAAATTTCGATGACCTCGTAACCCCAGTCATATAACGTCCCGATGTGAATCCCTGTTTGGGATTCTATGCTCGCCGTCCGAGCCCCATCGCTTTCAGAGCTAGCTGGCGTTAGGTCGATCGAGGTTTCGTTGTGCTGCGCCTCCGCCACTGGGCCTCCGATCGCGATCGGGGCGGTGCTGCCTTCCTTCGCATTTGTTTTAAGATTCCCATTCATAATTGGGGCGAACGAATCGTCATTCAAATGAAAGTTCGAAATCCTGAGCTCGTGAACACTGCCATAGCGCCAATTCGGATACAGCAGGATAAAGACCGGTTATCGCAGTTGTTCGCGGCCCATTATGGCCGCGTGCTGGCCGCTGCATATCGCATAACAGGTAACATGGCCGACGCGGAAGATGTGGCGCAGTCGTTGTTTCTGCGCTTGGGCCGCGAAGGCATTCCGCAGGCGGCGAACTTCGCTGGATATCTGTACCGCGCGGCAGTGAACGGCGCGCTTGACCTGCTGCGCGCTCGGAAGGCCTCGGAGCCACTGGAGACCGCCGCCGGGGTTGAGCTCGCCGGACCGGGCGCATCGCCGGAAGCAGTGGCATCGGACAAGGAGTTAGGCAAGCTCCTACGCGATGCTATTGGCGAACTCGCGCCGCGGAGTGCCGAGATCTTTGCGCTGCGCTACCTGGAAGAGATGAGCAATCGCGAGATCGCTGATCTGATGGACACTTCTCAGGCGCTGGTTGCGGTCACGCTCTACCAGGCGCGCCTCAGACTGCGGAAGAGATTGGCGAATTTGAAACGGGGGATGCGATGAAATCGAACAGTGAGTCACTCCTGAATCAGGCTGTCCAGGCCCTGCGCGATGACGTTCCGGGCGCGGCAGAGACCGCGGCGTCTGCGCAGCGCAGCGCAAGCGCGCTCGGAATAGAGCGCCGGCGTGTGGCTGCTGTCAGTACCATCCAGAATTGTGACGGTGTGCAGTCGCTGCTGGGCGCATACCGCGCCGGCACCTTGTCCGAAAGCAAGGCCATGTTGGTCAAGGCGCATCTGGCGGATTGCGGCACTTGTCTGCGTGTCTACCGCCAGAGCGCCCAGCTGGACTGGACCGCGCCGCGCATCGCTGCGGGAGAGGAGCGCAGGCCGCGCTTATCGGGATGGGTCGCGGCCGCCGCGTGCGTACTGGCAATGTCGATGCTGTTTATCTATCGCACCTATTGGCAGGTTCCGCCGGGAGTTCGTGCCGAAGTCGTGTCAATTGACGGTGCGGCGTACGTGAGCGCGGATGGCGGCGACCACCAACTCGCAGCAGGTGCCAAGATCGGCGATGGCGAGCAAGTGCGGACTACGGGAGGCTCGCGCGCGGTGCTACGACTTTCAGATGGATCAGTTGTGGAAGTTAACCAGCGCAGCCGATTCGATATCGCGGCCCGGGGCCGCAACATGACCGTCGCCCTGAATCAGGGAGCGGTAATTGTACAGGCGGCGCATCGCACTTCGGGTCACCTGTATGTCAAGACCCCCGATTGTCGCGTGGCTGTGGTGGGCACCGTATTTTCAGTGGATGCCGGATTGAAGGGTTCGCGCGTTGCCGTGCTGCAAGGCGCGGTCCATGTTACGCATGCAGGCGTGGAGTCGGTGCTGAACCCCGGCGATCAGTTGGCCACGAGCGACAATCTTGCTCCGCAGCCGCTGGCGGATCATTTCGCGTGGAGCCCCGAACATGAGAAGTACGTCGGCATGATGACACAGCTCGCGCTGGTTGAACACAAGATCGCGCAGTTGCCATTTCCTGAGCCGAGATATTCGAGCGATCTTCTGGGACGCATGCCGGTGAATACGCGGCTCTATGTAAGCATTCCGAACCTGGGCGATTTTTTGAGCGAAGCCAACACCATCTTTAACGACCAGCTCAACAAGAGCCCCGAGTTGCAGCAGTGGTGGCAGCATGGTCATCCGGAAAACAACAAGCTGAATGAAATTGTGTCCAAGGTGCACGACGTCAGCCAGTATCTCGGTGATGAAGTGGTCATGGTTGGCATCCAAGAGGGCGACCATCCCAGCGGTGCTGTGGTGGCCGATGTGCAGAAAAGCGGCCTTTCTGATGAACTGCGGAAGCTGTTTTCAACCGAACCAGGCAGATTGACGGTCCTGGATGAAGCTGGGCTCGCAAACTCCGGTGCGAGCAGCGCCCATGGCAGCTATGCCCTTGTGCGCGATCATGAGGTCATCTTCGCCCCGGCGATTTCGACGCTGAAGATGCTGGATGCGCAGTTGAATGCCGGAACGAGCGGTTTCGCCGACAGCGACTTTGGCAAACGTATCGGCGCTGCGTACGAGCGCGGTGCGGGCATTATTCTCGCGGCAAATATGCAAGCCATGCTGCAGCAGGACCTGGCACGCGGGCCGAATCCTCGAGCCCTTGCGCTGGAAAACAGCGGCTTAGGCAACGTGCAGTACCTGATTGCAGAGCATCGTGAACACAACGGTCAACCGGCAAACCATCTCGACGTACAGTTCGGCGGAACCCGCCAGCGGGTAGCATCGTGGCTGGGCAGTCCTGCACCCATTGGATCTCTGGACTTCATTAGCCCCAATGCGTCGTTGGCACTTGCCACGTTGACCAAGGATCCTGCGGCAATTGCGGACGACCTCATGGCGATGGCTGCGCAGAAGCACGGAGGACCGGCCAGTTGGAACGAGATCGATCAAAAGCTCCAGATCAGCTTGCGTGACGATCTTGCCGCGAACCTGGGCGGCGACTTCCTTATCGCGCTTGATGGGCCAGTATTGCCAACTCCTGCATGGAAGCTGGCGGTCGAGGTGACTAATCCTGACCGATTAGAGACCGCGCTGGAACGCATGATCGCTTCGATCCGAAGCCAAATGGACAACCCGAAGGCTCATCGGATCGAGATTGTGCCGAGCACAGAAGGTGGGCGTCGTTATTACACCATTCACGACCAGACCACTGGAACGGATCTGGCGCGGTACACCTATATCGACGGCTACATGTTGATTGCGCCGAACGCCGCGGTTCTGGCCGATGCGCTGCAGGTGCATACAAGCGGCAACTCCCTGGCACGATCCGCGAGCTTCCGTTCACTGCTGCCGAAGGACACGAACCAAAACTATTCAGCTGTCGCGTATCAGAACCTGAGTCCAGTGCTGACACCCTTGCTGTCGCAGATGAGCGGCGAGACGGCTGAAGCGATCAGGGATCTGGCCGCCGACGCCAAGCCCACGGTGATCTGTGCGTACGGGGCCGACAATAGTATTGAGGCGGCAAGCGATAGCCGGTTGTTTGGATTTGACTTCCTTACGCTGGGCGCGGTGCTCGATTCACGGAACAAGCTGGCGAGCCTGCACGTAAATAGGATGCATGAGCGTGATTGAACTCGACCGGTTGGAAGTGCGGCTTGGCGGAAGACCCGTGTTGAACGGGCTTACCGGGGATTTGCGCGGGACCGCCATCGGGCTGCTTGGGCCGAACGGCGCGGGTAAGTCGACGCTCATCAACACGCTGCTTGGGTTTCACACTCCTAGCTTCGGCGCGGCACGGGTCTTCGGTATGGACTCGCGCCGCGAACGCGCGCAGATTCGCGAACGCATTGGCTACATGCCGGAGAACGATTCGTTCATCGGCAACATGAGCGGCGTCCGATTCGTGCGTTATATGGCCGAATTGTCCGGCCTGCCGCCTAAAGTCGCCCTGGAACGTGCGCACGATGCGCTGTTCTTTGTCGGGCTTGGCGAAGTGCGCTATCGCAACATCAGCACCTATTCGTTGGGCATGAAGCAGCTGATCAAGCTGGCGCAGGCCCTCGCGCATGGGCCGCGCCTGCTCATTCTGGATGAGCCGACCAATGGCCTGGACCCGATGGCGCGTCAGCGCATGATCCAGACGTTACGCGAGATCAAAACTGCCGGAAACATACGGCTGCTGATCTCATCGCACCTGCTGCGCGATATCGACGAGATTTGCGACGAGGTGATGATTCTGCGCCAGGGAACCATCGCCGCCATCTGCAACATCGAGGAAGAACGGCGCTCGCATCGCAACTTCATCGAGGTGGAGACGATCGGTGACACGACAACACTGTGCGAAGCGCTCCGCGCGCGCGGATGCGAGTGCGCGTGCTTTGCCGGCGGCCGCATGAAGCTGGTAATGCCGGACAGTATCGATGTTCGCGATGTGTACGTTGCGGCGAATGAGCACGGCGTGCAGATTCGCCGTATCTACCGGCGCCGCGATTCGCTCGAAGACATCTTCCTGAGAGCCATGGACCTGGAGCCGGCGAGGAGGGATCTTGTCAGTCTTTAAGCATGAGTATCGCGCATACGAAGGGCGTGTCACGCCCCGCTGGTCACGTATAGGTGTGCTGGTGCGTTATGGGCTGGCCGAAGCATGGTCGTCGCGCATTACGGTAGGGCTGTTCATTATCGCGATGTTGCCGGTTGTGCTGGACCTCATCGGAATTTATCTCGTGAACAACCCGCTTGCGCGTGCGGTGGTCCTGCGTGGCGGCAACCTGCCGTTGGCCATCGATGCGCGGTTCTTCCTGCGCATTCTGAGTGCGCAGTGCTGGCTCGCTTTGGTGCTGAACGCCTGGGTGGCGCCAAGGCTGGTGTCCTTCGATCTCGCAGACAACGCGCTGCCAATCTTGCTGAGCCATCCCATCTCACGCTTTGGATATGTGCTGAGCAAGTTCCTTGGCCTGTTTACGATTCTCTCCCTGGTGACCTGGATGCCATGCCTGCTGCTGTTTGCCTATCAGGCGTACACGTCGGCGCAGCCGTGGCTCGGCGCGAATTTGCAAGTAGCCTTGGGCCTCTTCGCGGGCTCGCTGGCCTGGATCGCAGTGGTGGCAGTGATTGGCCTCGCTTTGTCATCGCTGGTGAAGTGGCGCATGGTAGCGACGGGCGTGATCTTCGCGG
>CBJOJD010000094.1:0-15965 GCA_966443485.1 uncultured bacterium
GGAAAGTGTGTCAAGGAGCAGGAGGGGTTGCAGCTCCCCGCCAGCGCAATCTTCGCAGCGTAAACAGAGCTCTAAGTCGGCTTGACTGCTGGAAACGATGCCAAGACTGACTGGAGCCAGCGACGGCGGCTGGAGAGCGGACCGGGTCTGTCGGAGCTCCGGCCGGTGCTAACTGTGGAGTCCAAGGGGATACACTCAACATGATGCATCCGCGCACCACAGCTCGAGTTAGTCTCACCGCGCTTCTGGGCACGCCTGTGACCGATGCGCAGGGGCAGATACGCGGACGCCTGAAAGATATCGCGGTAGCTACGGGTCCTGACGCCGGGAAGGTCGCCGGGCTGGTGTTGAAGACGCGCGCCGGGCTGTGTATCGTGCCCTCGCAGCAGGTGATGGAGACCCCGGCAGGGACGCTGGAACTGCGCTCGCCCAGTGCTCTGGCTCCTCTGAAAGAGGAAGGAAACTACCTCTACCTGCAACAGGACCTGGTTGACCGGCAGATCATCGACATTCACGGCCGCAAAGTGGTGCGCGTCAATGACGTGGATCTGGAGTGGCTAGGGCACGGCGCTGCCCATCTTCTGCGCGTGGCCGAAGTGGACGTAGGCATGCGCGGAGCGGTACGGCGGGTCTTCAAGGGTCTGCTGCCGCGTACCACGCTCGAGAACCTGTCGCGACGCTTCGCGGCGAAGGGAATTCCCTGGCAGTTCGTGGATGTGATCGAGGTGGATCCGGCGCGCCGGGTGAAGCTGCGCATCGAGTACGAGCGGCTGGGCGAGATGCACCCTTCGGATTTGGCCGACATCCTCGAAGACCTGTCGCCGGCCGAGCGCGAAGCTGTGTTCACCTCGCTCGACGAGGAGGTGGCGGCCGAGGCTCTGGAGGAGGTCGATCCGAAGCTGCAAAAGGCGCTGCTGGAGAAGCTCGACGAGGAGAAGATTGCCGACATCGTCGAGGAGATGGATCCGGGCGCCGCGGCCGACCTGCTGGCCGAGCTGCCGGAGGAACGCTCCGACGCCATTCTGGAAGAGATGGAGCCGGAGGAGCGCCAGGAGGTCGAGGAGCTCCTGGAGTTCGATGAGGATTCTGCCGCCGGCTGTATGACCACGAACTACGTGGCGGTGCTTGTGGATGCCACCGTGGGTCAGGCCGTGCACGCTTTGCGCACCTTCGATGGCGATCCAGAGGGGATTACCGAGATTTACCTCCTGGATGAGAAGCAATTGCTGCGCGGCTCCGTTCCGCTGGCGCGCCTGGTCATGGCGCTCCCCGATACGCGCCTCAATGTGCTGGCCGAGCAGCGCTGCCTCTCTTGCGCGGCGGACATGCACCAGAACGAGCTGGCCGAGATGTTCGACAAGTACAATCTGCACTCGCTGCCGGTGGTGGATTCGATGGGCCGCATGGTCGGTGTGGTCAAAGCCGACCAGGTCATCAGCTTCCTGCGCGAAAAGCTGTAGTTCGGCTCGTTTCTGATAGGGCCCAGTCGGCGCTGAGCAGTTAGAGGTCCGCGTACTGCGTTCGATACAATGCAACGAGCGCATGAGCACAGATACGATTTCCCGCAAGCGCATCAACACTCCGCGTCAGGTTCTCTTTGCCAGTCTGGTGGGAACGGCGGTGGAGTTCTTTGACTTTTACATCTACGCCACGGCTGCGGTGCTGGTGTTTCCCAAGCTGTTCTTTCCCACGTCGGATCCTGCTTCATCGACGCTGGCATCGCTGGCTACGTTCGCAATTGCCTTTATTGCGCGTCCCATCGGCTCGGCCGTGTTCGGGCACTTTGGGGACCGCATTGGACGCAAGCGCACGTTGGTGCTGGCGCTCTCCACCATGGGCCTCTCCACGTTTGCTATCGGCGTGCTGCCGTCGTATCAGATGATCGGGATCGCCGCGCCGATCTTGCTCGCGCTCTGCCGGTTTGGGCAGGGCATTGGGCTGGGGGGCGAATGGGGCGGTGCGGTTCTGTTGGCGGTGGAGAATGCCCCAGCGCGGAAGCGGGCGCTGTATGGGATGTTTCCGCAGCTTGGGGCTCCGGTGGGGTTCATGCTCTCTGCAGGTGTGTTCCTGCTGATCTCGCGCCTGATGAGCGATGCGCAGTTCTTTGCCTTCGGCTGGAGATTGCCCTTTCTGGCGAGCGCGGTGCTGGTTCTGCTGGGACTGTATGTCCGTCTCACCATCACGGAGACGCCGGTGTTTCAAGCCGCGGCCAAAGGGGAGTTGCCGCCGTCGATTCCCATGTTCACGATCCTACGCAAGCATAGGCTGCAGGTGGTTGCAGCCATCCTGGTATGCCTGGCGACGTTCGTCCTGTTCTACCTGATGACGGTGTTCGCGCTCTCGTGGGGTACAACTGCTCTCCACTACAATCGCGCAACCTTCCTGGGCTTTCAGCTGATTGGCATCGTGTTCTTCGCAGTCACCATTCCCATTGCCGCGTGGCTGGCGGAGTTTGGACGCAGACCCGTGATGTTCACGGTGTCTATCCTGATCGCCATCTTCGGGCTGGTGCTGGCGCCGTTGTTTGAGGCCGGACCGCAGGGCGCACTGTGGATGATGATCATCGGCCTGGCCCTGATGGGGATTACCTATGGGCCACTGGGTACGGTCGTCTCGGAGCTGTTTCCGACGCGCGTACGCTACACGGGCAGTTCGCTCGCCTTTAGCCTGGCCGGAATCCTGGGCGCATCTCTGGCGCCCTACATTGCCACGTGGCTCGCGAAGACCTACGGACTGCAGTATGTCGGCTACTATCTCACCGCCTCGGCTCTGATCACGCTGCTGGGACTGCTGCTGATTCGCGAGACCAAGAGCGATGACCTGAACGCCTCGAGCTAGGACTTGAGGCGTTTGTCCAGACTGAGTAGACGATCCGAAATCAACCGATGCGAGAGGCGATGTGTCGGAGCACGATGCATGAGCGCGCTCGAGATATTGCATAAACACCGCATAAAGAAAGGCTGTTTGCAAACGCTGATGTTGTGCTGAATCGCGAGCGCTTGATGAAAACAGCTTGAATTGCAAGTCGGACTATGCTACTCCTCTTAGAAAGCCAACGATAAAAGGGCACCTGGTTGTGCCCGTCCCCGGCTGGCCCTTCCGCTCTCCGACGAGCCCATCCAAACTCTTCAATTTGAACTTCCGCGTCTGTGCGAACTCGTGTGCGCACGCCGACGATTCTTATCGCCAGGAAAGGAAATTTTTATGGACTTCATTGGCCTCCCGGAGGTCGCGAGGAGCTTTGTCTCAAGCGGGGCGACCAAATCGCGTCTGCCGATTTCGCAGATGTTGCTACGCGGCATGCTTTCCGGCGCACTGCTTGGCTTTGCCACAACCGTTGCATTCACCGCCACCGCGCAGGGGTTGCCGCCGCTGGTGGGCGCGCTGGTGTTTCCCACCGGATTCGCCATGATCGTCCTGCTCAGCCTGGAACTGGTGACTGGCAATTTTGCCAGCGTGCCCGCCGCGTGGCTGGCTGGAGAGACGACGTTCACGCGCACCCTGGGCAACCTGCTGTGGGTCTTTGCGGGAAATCTGGTGGGTAGCTGCGCGTACGCCTGGATGTACTCCGCAGTGCAGACGCAGTTTCATCGCGCGGCTCCGGCGGGTGCGGCGGCTCTGATTGTCGCTGCGGCCCAGGCCAAGACGCTCGCTTACCAGAAGCTTGGAGCGGCGGGCATCGGGCTTGCGACACTCAAGGCCGCGCTGTGCAACTGGATGGTGTGCATGGGCGTGGTGATGGGGCTGACTTCGCGCTCGACCTTCGGCAAGATCGCATCCTGCTGGCTGCCCATCTTCATGTTCTTCGCATTGGGTTACGAGCACTCGGTCGTGAACATGTTCGTGATCCCTGCCGGCATCTTCATGGGCGCGCCGGTCTCCGCTTCCGACTGGTGGTTGTGGAACCAGCTGCCCGTCACGCTTGGGAATCTCGCTGGGGGTCTGCTGTTCGTGGGGATACCCATGCTGTGGATCCGCGGCGAATCGAGTGCGAAAGCCATTTCTACCGCTAGCGAGCAGCCTGCCGCTTCAGAGGCTGCCGTGGCATAGCAGGCCGGTCCGGATGGTCGGACTGCCCTTACTCTCTTTTTTCTTTCCGCCGTTGGACTTTTGTCACTGACCATTCAACCTGCTTCCCGATATCCGTTAACTACAGGAGATTGAATGCGCCGTTCGTATCGTCTTTTTGCTCTCGCAACGATGTTGACTGCTGGCTTTCATGCCGCCTTGGGGCAGACGCAGTCTGGGGCCCAGCATCACTCCCCGGTCAGCGTGTCTGTGTATGACCGCACGCGCGTAAATGCCTGGCAGTGGTTCGCCGCACCGCCTTACTCGAATAGCTACGGCTATGTGGAATCGCTGCTGCGCGTAGGAGTGGCACAGCGGCTGCATCGCTGGGACTGGCAGCTGGAGCTTTCGCAGCCATCGGTGCTGGATGCTCCGGATCATGCCGTGTCGGCGGTTGCTGCGCAGGGGCAGCTGGGCTTGGGCGGCACTTACTACGCCGCGAACTTGAACTCCAACTCCGCCGATGCATTTCTGAAGCAGGGCTTTGTGCGCTATGACGGGGAAGGCAGCAGCTTGCGCGCAGGCCGCTTCGAGTTTATTGACGGCACGGAAACCACGCCCAAGAATGCAGCGATCGGCTGGCTGCAGGAGAATCGAATCTCCCATCGGCTGTTCGGGAACTTCGGCTTCTCCAATGCCCAGCGCAGTGTGGACGGTCTGGATGCGCATGCGAACTTTGGTGCCTGGAATCTGACCGCGGTAGCGGCCCGCGCCGACCAAGGCGTATTCAACATGAACGGCAACCCGGAGCTGAATGTCGATTTCCAGTACGCAGCCCTGACGCGTTCCGCAGCCAAACAGCATGTGCTGGCGCGCGCCTTTGCAGCGGGATATCACGACGGCCGCACCGGCTTGACCAAGACCGACAATCGAGCTTTGACGGTGCGCCAGAAGGATCACCAGAACATTCGCATCGGCACCTATGGAGCTAATCTGCTGGCGGCTATTCCTGCGGGTCCCGGGCAATTCGATCTTCTGCTCTGGGGGGCATTGCAGAATGGGCAATGGGGCTATCTCGATCACAAGGCGGACGCAGCCGCGGTGGAGGGCGGATATCGCTTCGGCAATCAGCCGGCTTCGCCATGGCTGCGCGGTGGCTGGTTCCGGTCCAGCGGCGACGGGAACGCGGCGAACAGCACGCACAGCACGTTCTTCCAGATCCTGCCCACGCCGCGTATCTACGCGCGCACGCCGTTCTTCGACCTGATGAATAACAAGGACGAGTTCGTGCAGGTGGTCGACAAGCCGATCAAAGCGCTGGCAGTGCGCACCGATCTGCATTGGCTGCAACTCAGCTCAAAGCGCGACCTGTGGTATCAGGGGGGCGGTGCCTTCGACAACAAGGTGTTCGGGTACGTCGGCCGGCCGGCCAATGGGTCATCCTCATTCGCCTCAATGTTCGACGTGAGCGCAGATTGGCAGACGACAAAGAGTCTCGCTCTGAACTTCTACTACAGCTACACGCAAGGGAAGAGGGTAGTGGCGGCAATCTATCCCACCGACCACAACATGCAGTACGGATACGTGGAGTTGGTTTATCGCTGGCGGATGGATCAGAAGGTGGCGAAGTAGAAGGCTGCCGAACGGAAGAGAGCCTTCGACTCCTGGCTGCTTGTGCGTTGCGCGATCAGCCTGAATGAAGGGCAGCAGGCTATCAGAAGATCGATAGCTTGCTGCAGCTTTGCTAGGACTAGTGCTCGTGCTTGCCGGGCCGGAGCATCAGGTCCTTGATGGCTTCGCGGGGATCCTTGCCCTGTTCGAGGATCAGCTCCATCTGTTCCGTGATGGGCATCTCGATGCGCCGTTGCCGGGCCAGTCCCAAGGCGGCATGCGTGGTGTGCACGCCTTCAGCGACCTTGCCCCCCAGCGATGTCAGGATCTCTGGCAGCTTGCGTCCTTTGCCTAACTCAAAACCTACGGTGCGATTGCGGCTGAGCGATCCGGTGCAGGTCAGCACCAGGTCTCCGACGCCGGAGAGCCCTGCCAGGGTTTCGCGCTTTCCGCCACAGGCGACAGCCAGGCGCGTGATCTCGGCGATGCCGCGGGTGATGAGTCCGGCAGCAGAGTTGTAGCCAAGGCCCACGCCGGCCGCCACGCCTGCGGCGATGGCGATCACGTTCTTGAGAGCGCCGCCCAGCTCGACTCCGATCACGTCGCTGGAGGTGTAGATGCGGAGCGACTCGGAGGAGAACTCGCGCTGCACCAGCGTGGCGATCGAGGAATCGCTGAAGGCCACGGTGACAGCAGTGGGTTGGCCTTCCGCGACCTCCTGGGCAAAGCTGGGACCGCTGAGCGCGCCGATGGGCAGGATCAATCCCGACTCACTCACGGCGGAGGCAATGACCTCCGTCATGCGCAGGAAGCTGACGTTCTCGATGCCCTTGGTTGCGCTCACCAGGATCTGCGCCTCGTGCATGTGCGGCCGAAGACGCGCGATGGTGGGCCGCAAGAACTCCGAGGGAATTACGGAGAGGATGATGTCGGCGTGAGCGATGGCTTCGTCATCGCCGGTCACCGTAATGGCGTCGGGCAGAGGAAAGCCGGGCAAGAAGGTCTTGTTTTCGCCAGCCTGGGCGATTTGCTGCGCGATCTCAGGACTGTGGGCCCACAAAGTGACGGAGCGGCCGGCGCGCGCAAGAGAGAGAGCCAGCGCCGTTCCCCAAGCGCCAGAGCCTAACACCACGATACGAGGCGAAATAGGGAGAACAGTCATGCAGTCTTGGTTGCTCCAAAGCGGTGTTCGGTTCCTGTGAGCAGGCGGCGGATGTTGGGATGGTGTTTAACAATGACCAGCAGCGCCACGATGGCCTGTACGGCGATGAAGAATGGCGGCCGGGGTCCGTTGACCATGAACCAGGCGAATACCGGAAAGCTAGCCGCACCGAGAATCGAAGAGAGAGACACGTAGCGGGTGAGTGCGCACACTACGATAAAGACGCCGATGGCGGCCAGCGCGGCCCAGGGTGCCGCGACGAGAAACACGCCGAAACCGGTGGCTACGCCCTTGCCGCCGCGGAAGCGCAGCCAGATGGGAAACATGTGGCCGAGTACGGCGGAGAGAGCCGCCAGCGCCTCCACATCCCGCACCGCCATGGTGGGGACGAAGCGCGCCGCATAAGCTCCCAGCAGAACGGCTGCCGCTCCCTTGACCACGTCCAAAATGAAGGTAGCGGCACCTAATCCTTTGCCGCCAGAGCGCAACACATTGGTAGCTCCGATGTTGCCACTACCCACCGTGCGAATGTCCTGCTTGCGGAAGAAGCGGACAAGCAGATACCCCGTGGGAATGGACCCAAGCAAATAAGAGACAACGACTATACAGAGGCTTGCTACGGACATCAGGACTGAGTGTAGCAGGTGGACCAGCACCGGGGATGTGCTGGTCCAGCGTGCCTGACGGGCGCTCCAGCATGGCGAAGATGAGCCGCTGGTTGCTGTTAAAACCGTTCGTCCGCTGACGGACCGTAGAGCGCCGGCACCTTGCTTTCATTCAGGCGGAGATAGACGGTGAGCTGGCCGCGGTGATGAGCCAGATGGCTGAAGACGGAGTCGCTGATCATGAGATAGCGCGGCTGCTGCTGGACCGTCTGTCCATGCATCTTGAATGCCCATGGGGTGAGGAGATGGGCATCGTTGCTGGACTGCAGCGCCCGCCTGGCATTAGCCACGGCGGAATCAAGGCTGGCCAGGAGTTCAGCTTTGCTGCCCAAGGCGTGGGTCCTGAAGCCTTCGCTTGCGGGGTCGTCCAGGTTCAGCTCATCGCGGTCGATCATGAGCGCGATCCATCCCAGCATGCCGGCCACGAGGGCCGCGAGATAGCCCAATTCCATGGAGCGCTCGTGGGGCTTGAAGTGATTTTGGCCCTCGGGCACGCGTTCGATGGCCTTGCGCGTTTGCGCTGCTTCGCGCTCCAGCTGGTCCAGCAGATAGGTTTTCATCTCCATATGCGACCTCCGTCTCATCCGATGTGGTGTTCGAGCAGCGCTCAGGCGTATTGCGCGGCCATCAACTCGTGGAGCTTGGCAGCATTGCCGTACTTGTAGAGGGCATACCACCCATCGAGCGTGGTTGCCGGATAGAGATCGAGCATCTTGGCGATCTCGTAGGCGAACTCGATGGGGGCAGTGCCAGACGCGGTGATCAGATTACCGTATGTCACGGCAGGCAGCTGGCAATAGTAATTGGCACCGCGATAGCCGCTGGTCTCCAGGTAGGCGGCATCGTTGCTGGTATGGCGGCGGTCGTCGAGCAGTCCTGCCCGCGCCAGGGCCAGAGTCGCCCCGCAGATGGCGGCGACCGGCACTCCGCGATTTACAAAGCACAGAGCCCGCTCCAGGGCTTCGAGATTTCCGCCCTCCTCCCAGGCCTGTCCGCCCGGCAAAATCAGCATGCTGCTGGTACAGGGGGTGATCTCGTCGATGGTGGTTTCGGGCAGGATGCGCACCCCGCCCATGGTGGTGATGGGTTTCAGACTGCGGGCGGTGGTCACCACACGATAGCGCCCGGGATGTAGTTGGAACAACGGATTGTTGATCGCAGCCACTGCAAACGCCGCTTCCCAGTCCGCCATGCCGTCAAACACGAACAAGTGAACCGCGCCGTTCTTCATTCTCTCCTCCGTTTATGAAATCCATGATGGCGGGTCATATATGACAAGACCTGTCATAATTGCTGGGCGATCATAAAAAAAGTTTGAGCAGGGCTGGGGGCCCTACCGCCTATGAGATCGGACCGTCTGCTATCCGTCTTGCTGTTGCTGCAGGCCAAGGGGCGGGCGACGGAGCGTGAGCTGGCTGAGCAGCTGGAGGTCTCGCAGCGCACCATCCATCGCGACCTGGAGGCGTTGAGCGCCGCGCGGGTGCCAGTGGTGGCCCTCCGCGGGTCGCAGGGCGGCTGGGAGCTCGAAAAGGGGTGGCGCACTCATGTTCCGGGGCTGGACGAGAGCGAGCTCAGCGCATTGCTGCTGGCCCAGCCCAAGGCTTTGGGAAATCCCCGGCTGGCGGCCGCCGCGGAGAGCGCCCTCAATAAGCTGCTGGCCTCTTTGCCCGGACCGCTGCGCGAGCAGGCCGCTGCGGTACGCGAGCGTCTCCATGTGGATCCGCAAGGCTGGTGGGATGCGGGGGAGGACCTCTCCATGCTGCCGGTGGTGCAGGACGCCATCGCTCGGGAGCGCAAGCTGGCCTTCGATTACATGCGCGCCGATGGACAGAGCGGGCCGCGCACGGTGGATCCGCTGGGACTGGTGTCCAAGGGAGCGCTGTGGTATCTGGTGGCTGACACATCGAAGGGGATGCGCACGTTCCGCATCTCGCGGATGAAGAACGTGACGGTGCTGGGTGCGGGGTTCAAGCGTCCGTCGAAGTTCGATCTTGCGGCTTACTGGAACAAGTCGACGACCGAGCTGCGCGCGCAGCGCGGGCAGTTCCGCGTGATCCTGGCGGTATCGGAGGGTGCATCGCGACGGCTCTCGGTGTGGGGCATGGCCCGGCCGGTGAAGCACTCCGCGACCGTGCCGGAGGGCTGGCAGACCTTCCAGGCCGATTTTGATGACGCAGCCCAGGCGCAGTTCGTGGTGATGGGGCTGGGGACCTCGGCGCGGGTCATTGAACCACCGGAGCTGCAGCAGCAGATCAAGGTGGAAGCTGAGAACCTGGCCGCCGCTGTGGGACGGCCTTAGTCCACCATCAGCTCGCCGGGCAGAATGGGCCGGGTTCGCGGCAACGCGCCGTGCCATGCGGCCATGCCGACCGCGGCGAGGGTACCGGCATAGAAGAAGAGCTTGATGGCGCTGCCCGCCTGGGTGTGCGCCAGGTCCGCGGGCATGGCCTTCCACAGCACCAAAAGCAACGTCTGCGCGATGGTCACAGCCCACACCGAGCCATAGAAGTAGCGGCGCTCCACGCCTTCGCCCTTGGTGCTGGGTCCTACGCGGGGCAGCTTTCCAGCGGCACCAAGCAGCAGAATCAGCATGCAGAGGGGCAGGTAGGCGTACTGGTAGAGCTGCTTCATGTACCAGACGCCGGTGAGGGTGGCGATGACGAGTCCCGCGAGATTCAAGAGCGCGAAGTTGAGCACCGCGTTCCACGCGAAGGTGTAGCAGACCTTGCGATACAGGGGATTGGGCCGGTCCTCATCGAAGCGCAGGATATAGGGCGCAGGCTCGACGCCGGGCATTTGGCCGAAGAGGCCGGCGATCCCGGTGCCCAGCAGCACGACGGCCAACCAGATGGAGTTCGCCACGCTGAAACCGCGATTGAAGAGGCTGAAGGTCAACGGACCTGGCGCCAGGAAGAAGACCCAGATCCAGATGGGCCAGTGCGCCACCCGGTAGTAGCGCTTGTTGCGGACTCGGATCTTGCGGTGCTCGGCGTACTCGATTCTGCCCGTGTATCGCATATGGGCAGCAGTCTTGCAGATGAGTCTGCCGGCGTCAATCACGAATCGATGCGGCGTTCTGGCGTTCTGGCGCGGCGCATCAGGTCCGGTTCTCTAGAATGTGAGATGAAGGCGAGAGGGAACGCAGGGCATCGTCCGGTTGCGGTTCTGCGGTGGCCGGGGCTGTCGGCATCCAAGCGGCAGAGGAGCCTTTTCGCGCTCGACTCCAGTTCTGCAAAGGACCAAAGCCTCGACTGATGTTTGGCCCCCATCTCGCTACGCTGCTCATCGTCCTCATCTCGGCTGTCAGCATTCTGCTGATGTTGCTGCGTCCTCGCGGGATCGCGGAGGTCTACTGGATCGGCGCGGGCGCGGTGCTGCTGATGGTGCTGCGGCTGGTCCCTCTCAAGCTGGCAGGGCACGCCGTGGCCGAAGGGCTGGATGTGTACCTGTTTCTTACCGGGATGATGCTGCTCTCTGAGCTGGCGCGCTCGTTCGGCGTCTTCAACTGGATGGCATCGGTGGCGGAGCAGCATGCGAACGGCTCTGCCCAGCGCTTGTTCACGCTGATCTATCTGGTGGGAACGCTGGTGACGATCTTCATGTCGAACGATGCCACTGCGGTGGTGCTCACTCCAGCGGTGCTGGCCGCGGTGCGGAAATCAAAGGCGGAGCCGCTGCCGTATCTCTTCGGTTGCGCGCTGATCGCCAATGCTGCCTCGTTTGTATTGCCGATCTCGAATCCCGCCAACCTGGTTGTGTTCCGGACCCAGATGCCGCCTCTCGGGCACTGGCTGGTGTCGTTCGCGCTCCCCTCGCTGCTCTCCATTGTTTCGACGTACCTGGTTTTGCGCTGGTGCTTTCGCCGGGAATTGCGCCAGCCGCTTCCGGCTGACCGGGAGCGCACGCGTCTCACCGGCAACGGAAGATTGGTGCTGGTGGGGATCGTGCTGGAAGTGATCGTGCTGATCGTGGCATCAGCCATGAATGTCGATCTCGGTCTGCCCACGTGCCTCTGCGCGCTGGCGATTCTCACGGTGATCATGGCTCGCGCGCGCATGAATCCCTGGAAGATCATTCACGGCGTCAGCTGGAGCGTACTGCCTCTGGTGGCTGGGCTCTTCATCTTGGTGGAAGCGATCGATTCGATCGGGGCAATGCAGTTGGCTGCGGGGGCGCTGCGCTGGGTTGAACACCTGCCTGCCGCAGGCGGCGCATTGATTACCGCGGGCGCGGTGGGAATTGGCAATAACATCGTCAACAATCTGCCGCTGGGTCTAATTGCCGGAAGTACGCTCAAGGCCACGCATGCCCATGGCCTGATCGCGGACGCGGTGCTCATCGGAGTGGACCTCGGTCCGAATCTCTCGGTCACGGGTTCGCTGGCGACGATCTTGTGGCTGATTGTTCTGCGCCGTGAAAAGCTGAACGTGAGCTTCTGGAGCTTTCTCAAGGTGGGGGCGATCGCTATGCCGATCTCGCTCTTGCTGGCCATCGGCAGCGCTATTCTGTTGTCTCGGATTTAGAAGGGAGATTGTGGGTGTCTATTCTTCGGCAGACGATGTTTGCAGCGGTCCTGGCAGCGATCGGGTTAGGAGTTGCAGGAGCCCAGCAGATTGCCTTTACCTGGGATGATCTCCCGTCGCATGGACCTCTGCCTCCGGGCGAGTCGCGCGAGGAGGTGGGACACAAGCTGATCGAGGCGATGAAGGCGGTCCATTTTCCAGCCATCTATGGCTTTGTGAACGCCAACGCTCTGGAGCGCGAGCCGGACTCCGCAGCAGTCCTGAAGGAGTGGACCGCAGCCGGCTTCCATCTGGGCAATCACGCCTGGTCGCATATGAATCTGAATCAGCAGCCGCTCGCCGACTGGGAGGCGGATGTGCTGAAGAACGAGGCGGCCCTGAAGCAGTATGCGGGGAGCGACGACTGGCATTGGCTGCGCTATCCGTATCTTGCCGAGGGCGACACGCCGGAGAAGCGCACCGCCGCAAGGAAGTTCCTAGCCGAACACGGCTACAAGATCGCGGGCGTGACCATGAGCTTTGCCGATTATGCCTATAACGAACCGTATGCGCGATGCATGGCCAAGAACGATTCCGCCGCAGTGAAGGAACTGGAGACTGCGTACCTGGATGCGGCGGCAGGCGAGGCCGACAGGGCACGGGCAGAAGCGAAGGCGCTGTTGGGTCATGACATTCCCTACGTGCTGCTGATGCATGTGGGAGCGTTCGATGCCCGCATGTTGCCGCGCCTCATCCAGCTCTACCAGGATCGAGGCTTCAGCTTTGTCACCTTGCAGAATGCCGAGAAGGACCCGTTCTACTCGAGCTACCTGGATCCGTCGTTGCCGGCAGGGCCGAACAGCCTGGAAGCGGCTCTGGCGGCCAAGGGTTTGCAGGTTCCGCCCTCCCCAAAGATCGCGGTCGATCTGAACTCCATCTGCCGCTAGGCAGTCTGGCCCTCTAGAAAAGTAGCAGCGGGGCCTCCAGCCTCAATCTTCTGGTCCGGATGACGGGCAGGGGAGGGGCCGGGAGACGTGCGTCCAAAGTCTGCATGCAGGGAACCATTTTCTTCCGCCGGGCGTATGATTGAGCGGACATCCATGAACCTTGCGTCAATTCGTTGAATCTTCTTGGCGTCTTATGACGCTGCCCCTGCAATTCTGTTGCGTTTCGTCTCCAAAGTATTGCGGAAAGGAAGTACCTGGCGGATGAAGAGACTTTGGGTTGGATTTGTTTGTATGCTGCTCCTGACGGGGCTTGTGAAGGCGCAAAACAAAGCGGAGAGCGGTCTGCCGCCTCTGATTGACCGCGACATCATCTTCGGAAATCCCGACATTGCGGGAGCGCAGCTCTCTCCTGACGGGCGATTCCTCGCATTTCTCAAGCCATGGCACGACACCCGCAATGTGTATGTGAAGGCGGTAGACGAGCCCTTCAGCGCCGCGCGCCTGCTGACCACGGAAACCAAGCGTCCGGTAGCCGGATATCTGTGGACTCGGGACAGCAAATTCATCGTGTACGCGAAGGATCACGATGGCGATGAGAACTTCAATGTTTACGCGGTCGATCCCACGGCCAAGCTCGAGGCTGGAGCCGAGGCGCCGCCTTCGCGGGATCTAACCGGACTGAAGGGCGTGCGCGTGATGCTGTTTGACGCGCCCAAGTCGGATCCCGACGCGCTCTACGTGGGCATCAACGATCGCGACAAGGCCTGGCACGATCTTTACAAGCTGAAGATCTCGACCGGGGAGAAGACCCTGGTCCGCAAGAATACGGACCGCATCACGGGCTGGCAATTCGATCTGAAGGATCAGCTTCGCCTGGCCACGCGCAATGCCGAGAATGGCGATACGGAAATTCTGCGCGTGGATGCCGACAAGCTCACACCCATCTATACCTGCACGGTGCTGGAGGAGTGCAGTCCGCTTCACTTCCACACCGACAACAGCCGGGTTTATATCCAGAGCAACAAGGACACAAACTTCACTTCACTGATGCTGCTGGATCCGCAGACCGGCAAGACAGAGGTGGTGGAGTCCGATCCGCTGGGCAAGGTGGACTTTGGCGGCGCCGTGTTCTCTGAGGTGAACGACGCCCTGGTGGAAACCTGGTATGTCGATGCGCGGGTTCGGAACTATTTCAAAGACAAGGCCTATGGCGCGGACTATCACTGGCTGGAGAAGCAGTATCCCGGCAAGCACATCGGCGTCGCCTCTAAGACTCGCGATGAGCAGAAGTGGTTGGTGACGGCGGCAAGCGATACCGAACCGGGCGACACCTTCCTCTTCGACCGCAAGACCAAGAAGATTACACCGCAGTACAAGATTTGGGAGAAGCTGCCGCGCGCGTCGCTCGCGGAGATGAAGCCTGTCTCCTACAAGTCTTCTGACGGGCTGGAGATTCCTGCCTATTTGACTCTCCCCAAAGGAGTGCCTGCCAAGAATCTGCCGGCGCTGATCTTGCCGCACGGGGGACCGTGGGGACGCGATAACTGGGGCTATAACCCGCTGGCGCAGTTCTGGGCCAATCGCGGATATGCCGTGCTCATGCCCAACTTCCGCGGTTCCACGGGCTACGGCCGCAAGTTCCTCGATGCCGGCAATATGCAGTGGGGCCACAAGATGCAGGACGACCTTACCTGGGGCGTGAAGTACCTGGTGAGCGAGGGCATCGCGGATCCCAAGCGGGTGGGCATCATTGGTGGATCGTACGGCGGATACGCAACGCTGGCCGGCGTGACGTTTACACCGGATCTTTATGGCGCGGCCGTTGATATCGTTGGCCCTTCGAATCTCATTACGTTAATGGAGTCCATTCCGCCCTATTGGGAGGCGGCGCGCAAGGTCTTTGCCGTGCGCATGGGCGACGTGAGCACTAAGGAGGGCAAGGAGATGCTGGCCTCCGAGTCGCCGATTAACTCTGCTGGCGCGATCAAGACGCCGCTGCTGGTAGCGCAGGGTGCGAATGATCCGCGTGTGAATCGCCGGGAGGCAGAGCAGATCGTGATCGCGCTGCGCGACCGTGGATTTCCGGTGGAGTACATTCTGGCTCCCGATGAAGGGCATGGATTTGCACGGCCCATCAACAACCTGGCCTTGTTCATGGCCTCAGAGAAATTCTTCGCAGCGCATCTTGGGGGACGCTACCAGGAAGGCGGCACACCCGAGGAGATTGCTCGCTTGAAAGAGATCACTGTCGATCCGAAGACGGTGGTGCTGGCGCCCAAGGTTGATGCCAATTCCGTGGGGGCTCCTAAGCCGGCCATGGAGCTGCACGTGGGAACCTATCATTACGGGGCGATGATCGAAGTCAACGGTCAGCAGATCAAGATGAAGGTGGCCACCTCCATTGAGGACGGTGGTTCCGCCTGGACCGCCACAGACAAAGTGGAAACGCCGCAAGGCACGATGACCGACGAGGCCACGCTGGACAAGAGCAGCCTGCTGGTAAAGAACCGCAAGGTCGAACAGGGGCCGGTGGTGATCGACCTCAGCTTTGCGGATAACAAAGCGACGGGCAAGATCAGCATGAACGGACAAGAGCGGCCCATCTCCGCCGACCTGGGTGGAGCGCTGTTCGCCGATGGAGCCGGAGCCGACCAGGTGACGGCTTGCCTGCCGCTGGCTGACGGGTACACGACGACCTTCCGCAACTTCGATGTGCAATCGCAGAAGGTGAAGCTGCTGCAATTGAATGTCGCCGGGGAAGAGAAGGTCACTGTGCCCGCAGGCACCTTCGACACGTATCGGGTGGAGATCTCGTCGGCAGACGGCGGCGCGGATAAGAAGACGGTCTGGATCGCCAAGGACTCGCACAAGGTGGTCAAGATGTCCGCGGTTCTGGCGGCCATGGGCGGCGCCAAGCTGACAGAGGAGCTGGAGAACTAGGGCTTTCGCAGGCAGAGTGGGTTCTGCCACGATTGTGGGTGCCCCAGGTCTCCCGCCTTTGGAGACCTGGGATACCACTACGGTTTCTTCCGGCACACGTATGATGACCTCTGCCGCTGGTGCAAGAGAA
>CBJOJD010000095.1:0-15923 GCA_966443485.1 uncultured bacterium
ATCAAGCCGCCCGGCGCGGCTCTCGACGCGCAGGGGATCTGGGAGATCGGCAGCGGACCGGGTATGAGCACTAAGGAAGAGAGGGGCTAAGGTTGCGGTGAGCAAGGCAGCAAGAATCGAGCGTTTCACCGAAGGCTCCTGAAGACCACGCCAAGGGTAGCACGGCGAGAAACGGCTGGTTTGCGCGGTGACGCAGATCATAAGGGGACGGAATTCCCGGGGCGAACCCTAAACACGAACCTGTGATGATGCTCACTGCCCGTTGTGTTTTCGGGGGCCTAACTTCGCTTGCGTTTGCCGGGGCTGTTGCCAATTCGAGTGTGGCTCGCGTTGGCACGTGGCTAGCCCGGCCCAAGCGAGGCATGCATGGGTAACACCATTTGGAAGTCAATGCAGCAGCAGGGTTACAACCGGCGGCAGTTCTTGCAGTTCTGCGGAGCGGCGGCCGCGGTGGCGGGACTGGGACGCGCCGGGGTGGCCGAAGTGGTGGCCGCATTCGAAAAAAAGGAGAAGCCGGCAGTAGTATGGATGCACTTCCAGGAGTGCACCTGCTGCAGCGAGTCGTTTATCCGCGCCTCGCACCCCATTGTGGCCGACGCCATTCTGGACGTGCTCTCTCTCAATTACACCGAGACGCTCATGGCGGCCTCTGGGTTCCAGGCGGAGAAGAGCCTCAACGATACGCTCCAAAACCATAAGGGCAAATACATTGTCCTGATCGAGGGCGCGGTTCCGACCGAGGACGGCGGCGTCTACTGCATGATCGGTGGCAAGACGGCGCAGTCGATTCTGCAGACGGTGGCGGCGGATGCGGCGGCGGTTGTGGCCTGGGGCAGTTGCGCTTCAAACGGATGCGTACAGGCGGCCAAGCCCAACCCCACGGGCGCTACGCCCATTCACAAGCTGGTAAGCAAGCCGGTGATCAATGTGCCGGGGTGCCCGCCCATCGCGGACGTGATGATGGCGGTGGTGACACATCTGCTGGTGCTGGGGCAGATTCCGGCGCTGGATTCGCTGGGGCGTCCCAAGGAGTTCTACGGGCGGCGGGTGCATGACACGTGCTATCGGCGGCCGAACTATGATGCCGGCTTGTTTGTGGAGTCGTGGGACGACGAGAACGCACGCAAAGGCTATTGCCTGTACAAGATGGGGTGCCGCGGTCCGGTGACCTATAACGCCTGCTCGGTGGTGCGCTGGAATGAGGGCGTGAGCTATCCAATTCAGTCGGGGCATGGCTGCATCGGCTGCAGTGAAGCGGGATTCTGGGACAACGGGCCCCTTTATCAGCATCTGCCGAAATTCCCCGGGTTCGGCATTGAGAGCACAGCGGACACGATTGGCACGGCAGTGGGGCTGGTGACGCTGGCAGGCGTGGCCACCCATGCGGTGGTGACGAACGTCCGCAAGCACAAGCTGATTGCCGAAGTGCACGGCGAAGAGCAGAAGGAATCGTGAGGAACCCATGGCACGCATCGTTGTTGATCCCGTAACTCGTATCGAGGGCCATCTGCGCATTGAAGCGGTGGTGGAGAATGGCGTTATCACCGACGCGTACAGCGCGGGGACGATGGTGCGCGGTTTGGAAAAGATCTTGATTGGCCGCGATCCGCGCGATGCCTGGGCCATCACGGAGCGGGTCTGCGGAGTCTGCACGACGGTGCATGCGCTGGCCAGCGTGCGCTCGGTAGAGGATGCGCTGCACATCACGGTTCCGCCCACAGCAGAGCTGATCCGCAACATCATGCTGACGACGCAATACGTGCAGGATCACGTGGTGCACTTCTATCATCTGCACGCACTGGATTGGGTGGATATCGTCAACGCCTTGAAGGCGGATCCCAAGAAGGCCGCGGAACTGGCGGGCTCGTTCTCCAAATGGGAGAAGAACACGCCGGCCTATTTTTCCGCGGTGCAGGACAAGATCAAGGCATTCGCGGCGAGCGGGCTGGGCATCTTCGCCAATGGCTATTGGGGACACTCGGCGTACAAGTTGCCGCCGGAGGTGAACCTGATTGGGGTAGCGCATTATCTGGATGCGCTGGAGTGGCAGAAAGAGGTGGTGAAGATTCACGCCGTGTTTGGCGGCAAGAATCCTCATCCCAATTACTTGGTGGGCGGGGTGCCGTGCTCGATCAACCTGGATGAGGTGGCAGCGATCAACTCGGAGCGGCTCAACCTGGTTTCACAGTTGATCGCGCAGGCCGACGAGTTTGTGAATCAGGTCTACCTTCCGGATCTGCTGGCTGTGGCCTCGTTCTACAAGGATTGGTCGAAGTATGGCGGCGGGCTGCACAACTACCTGAGCTACGGCGAGTTTCCTACCAAGGGATACAACCAGCCGGAGTCGTTCAAATATGCGCGGGGAGCGGTGCTCAATCGCGATTTGAGCACGGTGCATCCAGTGAATGCGCGCGATAACCAGGAGATCAAGGAGTACATTGCTCACTCCTGGTACGCGTATGAGGGCGGCGATGCGAACGGGCTTCATCCCTGGACGGGGGAGACACAGCTTAAGTACTCGGGACCGAAGCCTCCCTTTGAGTCGCTGGCCGGATATGACAAGTATTCGTTTTTGAAGACGCCGCGCTGGAAGGAAAATGCCATGGAGGTGGGGCCGCTGGCGCGGCTGCTGGTCTCGTATGCCGCCGGTCATGCGGATGTGAAGGAAGTTGTGGGCGCTACCCTGGGCAAGTTGAACGTGCCGCTGGAGGCCCTGTTCAGCACGCTGGGGCGTACGGCAGCGCGGGGCATCGATGCCGCTTTAGCCATGATTTGGCTCAAGGAGTTTCAGGGCGAGCTGATGGACCGGGTGAAGACCCGCGAGACCGCCACATTTAACGGCGAGCGATGGGAGCCGAAGAGCTGGCCGATGGACGCGCTGGGTGTTGGCCTGGTTGAGGCGCCCCGCGGAGCGCTGGCGCACTGGATCAGGATTCACGCTGGCCGCATTGAGAACTATCAGCTGGTGGTGCCGACCACGTGGAACGGCTCGCCCCGCGATGCGAAGAATCAGCGATCCTCCTTCGAAGAGGCGCTGATCGGGACGCCCGTGGCCACGATCGAACAGCCGGTTGAGATTTTACGCACGATTCATTCTTTTGATCCGTGCCTGGCCTGCGCGGTCCATTTATACGATCCGCAGGGGCGGCACCTTTACCAGATCTCTTTCGAGTGATGCGATGAGTACTCCAAGCATGGGCGATGTGTTGCGGCCGGGGAGCGAGCGGCCGGTTGAGTTTCGGCGCGTGTATGTGTGGGAGCTGCCGGTTCGCGTCTATCACTGGATCAACGCGGTAGCGCTGGTGGCGTTGTGCATTACCGGCTACCTGATCGGCGCTCCCATTCGCGCGTTTTACGCCAGCGAAGCCTATCAGCAGTATTGGTTTGGATGGGTGAGGTTCATCCATTTTGTAGCGGGCTTCGTGTACGTCTTCAACTTTCTGGCGCGCCTCTACTGGGGTTTCGTCGGCAACAAATACGCGAGGTGGAGCGCCTTTCTGCCGTTTACGCAGGCGCAACGGCGGGAGATGGTGGAGGTGATCAAGGCCGATGTGCTGCAGGTGAAGCTGCACGGACCCATCTCAACGGGTCATAACGCGGTGGCCGGACTGGTTTACTTCTTCACCTTTGTGGCGTTCGTGGTTCAGACCGTAACCGGCTTCGCGCTGTATTCGAGCATGAGCACGTCGTGGCTGCCGCGCATGTTTGTCTGGGTGGTGCCACTGCTGGGCGGCGAGATGGGCGTGCGCTTCTGGCACCATCTCTTCCTCTGGTTCTTTGTCTGGTTCATCATTGTGCATATTTACCTGGCGTTTTATCACGACTACATCGAGGGCAGAGGAACGGTGTCGTCGATCATCGGCGGGTGGAAGTTCGATAGGGAGAAGAGCAAGGATTAGTCGATCGGGTTTTGGGCCGGGGAGTTCAGGTGGAATCGCAGAAGAAGACCCTGGTGTTGGGGCTGGGAAACACCATCATGGGAGATGAAGGAGTCGGGGTGCATGTGGTGCGAGCTATCGCACAGCATGCTTTGCCGGCTGGGGTGGAGTGTCTGGACGGGGGAACGGGCGGATTCATTCTGCTGGAGCCGCTGCAGCAGGCCGACCGCATCATCCTGATCGACGCCGCCGCGGATGGAAACGCGGTCGGCACGGTGACGCGCACTACACCTGAGTTCTCCCGCGATTATCCGCCTACATTAACGGCGCACGATATTGGCGTGAAAGATCTGCTCGATGCCTTCTACATGCAGGGCGGAGAACGCAGGGTGGTTCTTTACGCCATCAGCATCGATCCGCGGCAGTCCATCTCGTTGGAGCTTTCGGAACGGGTCGAGATGGCTGCCAACGAGGCAGTGGTGCGCATTCTCGAAGAGCTGGCGGAGGACACGCCGCGCGTATAGCGCTATTTCCGGGACCGCGGGCCAGCAATCCAGCGGGCAACTAGAGGGAGTGCCTCAGGGCTCCTCGGAATCGTCCTTCTCGACGGGCTCCACGCGGACCTTGCTGATGCGGCGACCTTCCATCTCGGTGACGGTGAGACGGCGAGACTCGAAGTCCACCGATTCGCCGGGGCGGGGGATGTGACCGAGGCGCATGAGGAGAAATCCGGCGAGCGTCTCGACGCCACCCTCGCGGGGCAGATTCCATTGCATCTGGGTTTCCAGGTCGCGGAGGTTGACGCTGCCGTCCAAGAGCAGCACGCCTTTGGCGTTCGTGATGAGAGGGCGCGCGGGGTCGTCGAACTCGTCTTCGAGCTCCCCGGTGAGCTGTTCGATAGCGTCTTCGGCGCTGACCAGGCCGACAGTGGAACCGTACTCGTCGACCACGATGGCCATCTGGCGGCGGCGCTGCTGAAACTCGAGAATGAGATCGAGGACGGTCTTGGTCTCCGGGACGACCAGGACATCGTGCATGACCTGAAGCAGGCGCAGTTCGACAAAGGGCGTCAGGCTGCTGCGGAGCGCAGGAGCGGCGGAGCGGATCTGGCTGCCCGGACTGATGGCTGCGGAACCGGCCAGGGGAATTCTTGGAGTCGAGGGAGAGAACGCCGCCGAGCGGAACCCGGGGCCGGCGGGACGGAAGAACATGAGACGGGCCAGGTCCTTGGAGTAGACCACGCCCACGATGTGCTCGGGTCCGCGAGTCTCGTCATAGACGGGAACGCGCGAGTGCTGCATCTCGATGACCTTGGCGGCGGCTTCTTCAAGAAGCATGTCGGAGGGCAGGGAGAAGATCTGCTGCCGCGGAGTCATGATCTCGCGCACCGGAACTTCGTCCAGCTCCAGGGCGCGGTGGATGATGCTCTCCTCAAACTTGGGGAGCAGGCCCATGCGGCGGGCCGCGGTGGCAATCAGCTTGAGCTCTTCCGGGGAGTGGACGGAGGCGCGCTCGGTGATAGGGATGTCGAACCCGCGCAGGGCAATGGCGGCGGATCGGCTCAGCAGCCGCACCGCCGGCCGTGCCAGGGCCATGAAGACGAGCATGGGCGGCGCGACGGCGACGGCCAGCGCCTCGGCGCGGCGCAGAGCCAGCGATTTAGGGACGAGTTCACCCAACACCACGTGGAAGTAGGTGATGGCACAGAAGCCGAGAACCACGGCGGTGCCAGCCAGGATATTGGCGTAGAGGACAGCATGGGTGGGGGGATGGGGCAGCCACTGCATTCCATGAAGGAAGAATTGAGCAGCCAGGGGCTCGCCAATCCAGCCGAGGGCCAGGGAGCAGAGGGTCACACCCAGCTGGACGGCGGGCAGAAAGTCGTCCAGCTCCTGCTGAAGGCGGCGCACGGCGCGGGATCCGGGGACCGCCGCGGCAAGCAGTTGCTCGATGCGGGTTTCGCGCACGGAGACCAGCGCGAACTCCGCAGCCACGAAGAAGCCGTTGGCGAGAATGAGCATCGTGACGGCGACAATTTGGAGAAGCACCAACTCTTGCATCTCGTGTGTGAGGATAGCATCGCGGCCGCCGGGATCTCTGTGGGGAACCAAGCCGGGCAAGGTTGCGTAAAGAGGAAAAGAGAGCGGAAATGCGGGTTTAATTGATAGCGGAGTTGACTCAGCGGTGTTGTTCTCCGTCTTATCAGAGGGTCCTTCCGGAGAAATGTATCTTTAAGCGAGATTGCGGCTGAGCCGGCCGCGGGAGGTATGTGGTGACTGCGCGCAAAGGCAAGCGGTTCTGGATTTGGTTAGTGGTGACGGTGGTAGTGGTGGTGGGAGTGGCCGGGATCGCACTGACCAAGATGGTCTCCGCGTCCTCGATCGATCCCAACAAGATCGCCAAGGTATCGCGGGGGGACGTGGCGCGATCCGTCGTGGCTACAGGAAAGATTCAGCCCATCACAAAGGTTGAGGTAAAGTCCAAGGCTTCCGGCATTGTTGAAAAGCTGTTTGTGGACATCAACGACCACGTACGCAGCGGGCAGCCCCTGGCGCAACTCGACCAGCAGGAGATTGTGGCGCAGGTAGAGGCGCAGCGTGCGCAGCTTGCAGCGGCTGAGGCGAATGTGGGCACCTACGAGGCCAATATCGCGCAGGACAAGGTGAATGCGGCAGCTCCGGACCTGCCTATGTACAAGCAGACGCTGGATCGCAATCTGCAGATGCAGAAGGCGGGCGTCGTGAGTAAGCAGACGCTGGACGACGCGAACCGCGACTATCTCGCGGCTCTGAACAAGCGCGATGCGGCTGCGGCGCAAGTGGGCGTGGATATAGCCAAGCTGAAGCAGGCCAAGGCTCAGGTGATGCAGAGCCAGGCCAGCCTGAAGCAGCTGGAAGAACAGCTGAGTTATACGACCATTGTGGCGCCCATGGATGGCGTGATTCTGTCGCGCGATGTGGAGCGCGGCGATGCGGTGAGCTCGATCCTGGTGCTGGGTTCGACCGCCACGCTGGTGATGACCGAGGGCGATACCACCCAGGTTTACGTGCAGGGGAAGGTGGATGAGGCGGATATCGCGCATGTGTATCTGAATCAGCCGGCGCGTATCAAGGTGGAGAGCTTCCGGGACCGCGTCTTCAACGGCAAGGTCACCAAGATCTCTCCCTTGGGAGTGGAGAAGGACAATGTCACCACCTTCGAGGTGCGCGTTTCCATCGACAATCCAGGGGGACTGCTGAAGGCCAACATGACCGCCAACGCGGAGATCATGCTGGATGAGCATAAGGGTGTGTTGACTGTCCCGGAGAATGCGGTGATCTACGACAACCAGAAGAACGCGACGGTCGAGGTTCCCGACAAAAGCCGCAAGGAAGGAAAGCGCAAGATTCCCGTTAAAGTAGGCCTGTCGAATGGTTCGGTCACCGAGGTGGTGAGCGGACTGAAGGAAGGGGACCAGGTGGTGCTCCAGCAGTAGGTATCACGGAGCCGAAGACTGTTCGGGCGCGCACGGGATCGTTCGAAATCGCACAGGCCGGAGCGGGTCACAGCCGTTGGAATCGCTTGCGGAGTGCGCCATTCAATAGGGTTGTTGGATCCCGTGGTTTGGATTGTGACGTGCTTCTACATTGCCTGGTTACTTGTGTCTGCAGGCATGCAAGCACGAATGGGTGCGCATCCTGCGAAGGCCCGCCGTGGGTAACGATCCTTTCACCACCTTGTGAGGAATGCAATGAGATATGCAATTGCGGCAGCGGTATTGGCCGTGGCTACCGCGCTTCCAGCGCTGGCGTCGGAAGCCACGTTCGAGCGTAATCTTTCCGTGAACGGGCGAGTGGAGCTCTCGGTCTCAACGGGCTCGGGGAACGTCCACCTGACCCACGGCCCAGGCAATCAGGTCCACATCTTCGGGCGGGTGAAGTCGAACTGGGGCAGTGAGGACCGGGTGCGAGAGGTAGCCGCCAATCCGCCTATCGAGCAGGTCGGCAACATCATCAAGATCGGACATCGGCAGAATCTGCACAACATCAGCATCGACTATGAGATTCAGGCGCCGGCGGACTCCTATCTCGAGGCCAACTCCGGTTCCGGAGAGATCACGGACGACGGCGTCGGCGAAAATCCGAAGCTGGGCACAGGGTCAGGAAACATTCATGCGACCGGATTACAAGGGGCAATGACTCTGAATACCGGTTCGGGCGACATCTATGCCGAGCAATCGTCGGCCGGCGATGTGAAGGCGCAGACGGGCTCGGGGAATATCGAGTTGCGAGGTCTGCGGGGAGCGCTGCGCGCGTCCACAGGCTCGGGCAGTATCAAGGTCAGCGGAGCGCCGAGCGGCGACTGGAAACTGGAGACCGGGTCCGGCAATATCGAACTTTGGCCGGAGGCCTCGGGCTTCGTGCTGGACGCTTCGACGGGATCGGGATCGGTGAAGAGCGACCGGGAGCTGGCGGTGCAGGGCGTCTTCGACCGTCATCATATTACGGGCAAGGTGAATGGAGGCGGGCCCACCGTTCGAGTTCAGACTGGGTCGGGGGACATACGCATTCACTGAGACGAGTGTTTTGAAGCGAAGGCGCCGGTGAGAATCGCCGGCGCTTTTCTGTTGCTGGCCAACCGTGGTTCACTGGTAGGAGATGAGTCGAGCCTGGTTGTGCAGTTCCTCATTGCTCTATCTCCGGAAGCAGATTCGATCCTGGATGGCCGTAGCAGCGGTTGCCGGAATAACCGCGGGTCTTGTGGTAGGAGCGGACGGGTGCCGTTCTGCGCAGCCGCTTACGCCCCAGCAGGCGGAGGGGAAACACCTGTATGCGGGCCGCTGCGCGCATTGCCACGAAGACAATGACCTGGCGCTGAAAAAGGTGCCGCCCGATCTGCACAACCTGTTCTCCCATAGCACCCTGCCTAGCGGGATTGCGGCGACCGACGCAAACGTGGTGCGCCAGGTGCTGGTAGGCAAGGGCATGATGCCGGGCTTTGCCGGGCGGTTCACCCAGGACCAGATGGACGCGTTGCTCGCCTATCTTCACACCGGCCTACGCTGAGACGTTCGCGCTGAAGAAAAGACAAGAAGGCGCGACGAACGCGGGCCCAGCCGTTCGCTATGGCGCGAAGATCCCGTGTTCCGCCGGAGGGCGTCCTCTCATTCGTAACGAATGGCGATCATGGGATTGACGGCGGCAGCGCGGCGGGCGGGAAGAGCGCAGGCGATGCTCGCCACGACGGCCAAGACGAAGGTAGCAGTCAACAAGATCAGCGGGTCGGTGGAACTGGCGCTTTCCGCGTCCCAGTGGGCCATGACCCGGCTGAGGGCAAAGGTGAGCAGGAGGCCTCCCACGACACCGGCGCCCAGGCAGAGCGACATGGAGCGGAAGACGATGCCGAGAACGTCGCTGCGCCGTGCTCCTAGAGCGATGCGGATGCCGAATTCATTGGTTCGTTGAACGACCGTGTAGGAGACCACGCTGTAGAGTCCCACGGCGGCCAGCGCCAGCGCCAGGGCGGCGAAGGCCGCGAAGAGCCAGGAGATGAGGTGTCCCCGCGCCCACTCCGGCTGATCTTTGATCCAGCGATCCAGGTCTTCAAGATAGTGGCCGGTTTGCTGGTCGTGATCGACAGAACTGATCTGCAATTGAATGGCGTGGACCAAGGCCAGGGGAGAGGTCTCGGAGCGCACCAGGATCTGTGTCCACATGTGCTCGGAGAGCGTGTAGGGAGTGAAGACCTCGGGCAGTATCGGCTTGGCCAGTCCATCGTCGCGCTTGTCGGCAATCACTCCGATGATCTGCAGCCAGCCATCGCCGCCCGGGGAGACCAGGTTGTACGGGGGCTCATTGCGCAGTTGGAGGGGCTTGATGGCGTGGCCGAGCGCGTCTCCGTTCTGGAAGTACTTACGGGCGAAGCTCTCGTTGACGATGGCGACGGCAGCGCCGCGATGCTCCTCGTCCTCGCTCCAGACATGGCCTTGACGGAGCGGGATGCGCAGCAGAGGAAAGTATTCGGCGCTGACCCAGTTGAGCTGCGCGGCCTGGTCCTGGTGCGAGGAGCGGCCCATAGTCTCGAAGGTGGTCGGCCATCCGTTGGAGGGTGGAGTGGCGTTTGTGGAGATCGCCGTCATGGTGACGCCCGGGACCTGGGAGACCTTCTGGCGCAGTTCCTGGAAGTAGGCGGATCGTTCGGCCCAGGTCTTGTATGTGCCGTCGTGGACGGGGATGCCTACGGAGATGACGTTGCGGGGGTCGTAGCCGAGTGGGACATTGGCCAGGCGCAGGAAGCCACGGATGGCAGCTCCGGCTCCGGCCAGCATCAGCAGGGTGAGTGCAATCTGGCCGCCGATGAGGGTAGCGTGAAGGCGCCGGCTACGCACGTCGCCGGTCACCTTGCGTGTGCTGGATTGCAGGGACTGGGTGGCGGGGGTGCGCGCCAGCTGAATCGCGGGCCAAAGTCCAAAGAGGATGCCCGTGATGAGGGCCACCGATACGCTGAACACCAGCACGGGCAAGTTGATGCGAATGACGGCTTCGTGGGGGAAGGAGTAAGGAGGAAGATTAGCAACGATGTGGTCCAGGGACTGGTAGGCGAGCAGCACTCCCAGAGCGGCGCCGCTGAAGGAGAGAAGGACGGATTCGGTGAGGAGCTGGCGCACGATACGCCAACGGCCCGCACCGATCGCCGAACGGACGGCGAATTCATGCTGGCGAGCGGTGGCTCGCGCCAAAAGCAGGATCGACACGTTTCCGCAACCGATGAGGAGCAGCAGGGTCACCGAGCCGAAGAGCAGGTAAAGGGTGCCGCCGATCTGGTTGAGGAATTCCTCATTGAGCCCCACGATGCGAAGGCGGAAATTGCCCACCGGGAAGTGTTTGGGAGTTTCCTTGGCGAACTGCTGGATGAGAGGCTGCAGGGTGGCATCGGCCTGCTCATGTGTGACTCCGGGTTTGAGGCGCACGCCAACGTAATAACTATGGTTGGCGTCCTGGGTGAGTTTGAGCGGGGTGTAAAGGTCGGCGTCATTCCACGTGAACCGGGGCGCAGCTACGCCGACCACGATGTAGTTCTTGTGGACGAGCTGGATGGGTTTCCCGATGATACCGGGATCTCCCCCGAAGTGACGCTTCCAGAATTTATAGCTGAGGACGACCACGGGCTGAGGATCCTGGCCGTCGATTGCGTCGGAGGGTTGCAGTCCGCGGCCGAGAGCGGCGGGAACTCCGAAGTAGTTGAAGGCGTTGGAGCTGAAGTAGGTGGCCTCGGCGTTCTCAGGCACATCGGAGCCGGTGACGGTGAGGCTCCAACCGTCGGAGCAAAAGGCGTCTTCAACTACCGGGGACTTTCGCATCTGCTGGAACTGTGCCGCAGTGAGGCCGAAGCCGTGCGGTTCGGTGCTCTTGTCCTCCAACAGCCGTAGGTGAACCATGCGGTCCGATCCCAGGTAGGGATAGGGGCTCATGAGGATCGCGTATACGATGCTGAATACCGCGGTGGTGGCGCCGATGCCCAGAGCCAGGGAGAGGATGGCGGTGAGCGAAAAGCCGGGCATCTTACGGTGTTGCCGGAAGGAATACCGGAGATCGTGGAGTACGGTCCGCATCGGGGCTCCTTTGACTGAACGGGTCTAAGCCTTCCACTGGAAGCAGATTCCGAAGCCATCTGGGTCGGTGAGGTAGAGCTGCTTCATTCCGTACCCCGCGACCCTGGGAGGATTGAGGGCGATGCCTTTGCCTAAGAGGTGCAGGTAGACCGCGTCGACGTCGGGGCAGGCGAAGTAGAGGCAGGTGTCCTGGTGGCCGGACCAGCGTTCAGGGTCGGGCTGGCCGGGCTGGTCGTCGGGGTCATAGGCGGTGTTCAGCATGATGGTGGCGCCGCCGAGGCGCAGCATCGCCCAGCCCACGTTGTCTGCGTTGCCTGAGAGGGGCTTTGAGGTCTCCGTGATCGTGAAGCCAAGCAGGTCGCAGTAGAAGCGGATCGAGCGAGGCATGTCGAAGACCTGCACGAGCGGCGCGAGACCGTGGATTGCAATGGGCATGAAAGGGAAGTCCTCTCCGATTGCCGAGGGCATCTATGTAGAAGCACTTGCGCTTCCAGCACGGCGGAGCGGTAAGTCGCACATTCTGTTCGCGGGGAGCAGCAACGACGGTGCTGAGACTGTCCGAACCACAGCTGCTTCTGTCCGGAACCGGACAACGGGCGCAGCTTGGGTTCGAGCTGCGGTCACGATATACTCAGGACTGCTATGGCACCCGAAAAAACCTTCTATCTTGAAACCTTCGGCTGCCAGATGAATGCCCATGACTCCGAGAAGGTGATTGGCACACTCCAGCGTGAGGGATATCGCCAGGTCGACACCGAAGAGGAGGCGGGGCTGATTCTCTACAACACCTGTTCCATCCGGGACAAGGCGGAACAAAAGGTCTTTAACCGGCTCAATGACTACAAGAAGCTCTACAAGGCGGGCAAACGCTTTGGTGTGCTGGGATGCGTTGCCCAGCAGGAGGGCGAGAAGATCTTTGAGCGCGCGCCGTACGTTTCGCTGGTGTCGGGGTCCGCGTCGTACCGCAAGCTGCCAGAGATGCTGAGCCGGCTGGAGGCGGGGGAGTCGAGGATCACGGGGCTGGATGATCGCCAGACCGATGAGACCTTCGAGACGGAGTTCACCTCCCGGCAGAATCCCTACCGGGGATACATCACCATCATCGAGGGCTGCGACAAGTTCTGCGCCTACTGCGTTGTTCCGTATACACGCGGAAAGGAGCGCAGCCGGACCTCGGCGTCGGTTCTCGAAGAGGCCAGGCGAATCGCGGATCTGGGCTATTCGGAGATCCAGCTGCTCGGGCAGAACGTGAACAGCTACCGCGATCCAGACGGAAAGATGAGCTTCGCGGAGCTGCTAGCGGCGGTGGGGCAGGTTCCGGGCATTCGCCGGGTGCGGTTTACGACCAGCCACCCGCGTCACTTCACAAAGGACATTGTGGAGGCGATCGACGCCTTCCCGACGCTGTGCGACCACGTGCACCTGCCGGTGCAGTCCGGTTCGAGCCG
The DNA here is from genome assembly GCA_966443485.1 of uncultured bacterium. GTDB lineage: Bacteria > Acidobacteriota > Terriglobia > Terriglobales > Acidobacteriaceae > Telmatobacter. Next base: position 12,918 of record CBJOJD010000095.1, read on the forward strand.
GGTACTGAAGGCAATGGCGCGAGAGTATAGCCGCGACTGGTACCTGGAGCGCATCTCATGGATCAAGTCGGCCCGGCGGCGGATTTCGCTGACCACAGACATCATCGTGGGCTTCCCCGGGGAGACCGCCGAGGAGTTCATCGAGACCATGGATTTGCTGGCTGAGGTGCAGTACGATGGCGTCTTCGGGTTCAAGTACTCGCCCCGGCCGAACACGCCGGCGCTGGTGATGATTGATTCCATCCCGGAGAGCGAGAAGGCGCACCGGCTTCAAGTATTGCTTGATCGCCAGCGTGAGATTCAAAGGATCAATTACGCCAATCACTTAGGGCAGATGATGGAAGTGATGGTTGAAGGCCACAATGCGGCACGAGGCCAGGTGGTGGGGCGTAGCAGCCAAAACAAACCGGTGAACTTCACCTGCGCTCAGCCCATCGCTCCGGCTCCGGGGAGCTACATGCAGGTGCGGATCACGGCGACGCATCCTAATAGCCTGGTGGGCGAGGCGGTCTGATCCGCTGGCGCGGAAAGAGGAATCCATGGACGTGGAAGTTCGTATTCGCGGGTTGATGATGGATCCGGCCACCAACATGCCTATCGTGGTGCTGAAGGATGTCGGCTCGGATACGGTGATGCCCATCTGGGTGGGGATCTTTGAAGCCAATGCCATCGCCATCGAAATCGAGAAGCTTTCGGCAGCGCGCCCCATGACGCACGACCTTACGCGAAACCTCATCGGCCACTTGAATGCCCGCCTGGAAAAGGTTGTTATTTCTGAGCTTAGGGACGATACCTTCTTTGCCGTATTGTGGCTCAGGCAAGGCGAGGAACCGGTGACCGTGGATGCCCGTCCCTCGGATGCGATTGCGCTGGCGCTGCGCGCGGATTGCCCGATCTTTGTGACTGAACAAGTGCTGCAGTTGGCCAAGCTGAATACCACCGGGCCGGCGGACGGCCCCACGACAGAACAACTGCGTGGCTGGCTCGAGGGGCTCAACGACGAGGACCTGGGCCGATACAAGATGTAGCGGTTCTCTCAGCGATCTACTTGTCCTGGCCCGACCAAGCGGCTTATCCTTCGCGTTCTATGTTGGCGCGCTTGAGCAGCAATTCGCCCAAGCTCTGTTCGGCCCACCGGAACGGCGGTTACGGCTTTGGGGAATGGATCTGCGTCTCGAGATAGCGGTCGATCGCCGCTTGCCACTCCTTCCCCGCAGCGCGGTCCTGCTCTGTCAGTGCCGCAACGTGTTCCTTCCCCTCGGGGCGGACGGCGGTGCGCTCGTAGGTGACGTGAACCTTGGTCGTGCCCGGATCGGGCGAGGCGAAGCGCACGTCGATTTTGGTGACGAGCAGGTCCGCGATGAAGTAGACGTACTGGAAGTGTCGCGCCGCCAGATCGTGCGAGCAGACAACCCAGACCGCCTTCCACGAACCGTGGTCGATGGTGAACACGGAGTCGTCGCCGGAATCTCCCTTGAATATGTACTGCGGGTTCCAGTGCTTGCCCGCCCAGGCCCGCTCTCCCTCCGGAGTGAAGAGAGCGGCGGTCCGTTCGTAAGGCGCAGCGACGACCACGTCAAAGCTGGTGGTGAGGTGCATGGGGTTCTCCTCCTGGGCGGCGGCGCGCGGCGCAAGGGACGTCAGGCATGCGGTCGCGAGCAGGGCAGCGGGAAGCCACGGATTGGGTCTCATCGCCGGCGCTCCTTCAGGTTGTGGCTGTCGGCGGCCTTGAGGCTCATGCCGTACAGCGTCTTGAACTGTTCAATCTCTTTAAGGGTCTGCTGGGAGAAGGGAGCCTTGCCCTCGAAGGCGTGAAGGACGATGCCTTCGAGCAGGTCTCCCAGGGTCATGTCCTTCTGCTCAGCGATCGCTTTAAGGACCTTGAGCATGCGCTTTTCGAGGCGGACGCCGGTTTGCACGCGTTCGACCTCGATGGGTTCGCGTTCCGATCTTTCGTGTACCATGGTACAAATGTACATCGATAGCAACCAAAAGCCAACCCGTTTCAAAGACTGAACTGATTTTGAGGAGGGGTTTCGCACGGGAGGGGGTTGGCCTGTTATGGTCAGGAAGGAATACATGAACCCACCTTAGGAACCCGTGCGGATGTGGAAACGCTGGCGAACCCGGATACTGCTGTTTTTGGCTGTTCTTGGCCCGGGATTCATCACCGCCAACGTGGATAACGATTCCGGTGGGATCCTCACCTATTCGCAGGCAGGCGCCACGTATGGATACGGCCTGCTGTGGACCATCCTTCCCATCACCATCGCCCTCATCGTCGTGCAGGAGATGTGCGCGCGCATGGGGGTAGTGACGGGCAAAGGCCTGAGCGACCTGATCCGCGAAGAGTTCGGGCTGCGCCTCACCTTCGTACTGATGTTGCTGCTGGTGGTGGTGAACTACACCAACGTGGTGACGGAGTTCATCGGCATCGCCGGGTCCCTGCATCTTTTCCACGTCACCAAGTTCATCAGCGTACCGCTGTGTGCGTTGCTGGTGTGGTTCATGGTGGTGAAAGGGAACTACAAGAGCACAGAAAAGATCTTCCTGGTTGCCTCCGTGGTCTACATCGCCTACATCTTTGCGGGCGTGCTTTCGCAGCCGAGCTGGCACGAGGCTCTGATCGCCACGGTGAAGCTGCCTCCTACGTCGGTCTGGCATAACGGCGACTACATCTACATGGCCATCGGCATTGTGGGCACGACCATTGCGCCGTGGATGCAGTTCTATCTGCAATCGTCGATTGTGGAGAAGGGAATCCGGGTGAAGGAGTATGCGGCGTCGCGGCTGGATGTGATTGTCGGCAGCTTCTACACCGACCTGGTGGCCTGGTTCATCATTGTGGCCTGCGCGGCCACGCTGTTTGTACACGGCATGGGGGCGATCCAGGTAGCCAGCGATGCGGCAGACGCCATGCGGCCGCTAGCGGGAGACTACGCCTTCCTGCTGTTTGCCTTTGGGTTGTTCAATGCCTCGCTGTTTGCCGCGTCCATTTTGCCGCTC
>CBJOJD010000096.1:0-15885 GCA_966443485.1 uncultured bacterium
TCGCGCCTGCCCGCCAGCTTGATGATGGCTGCAAACATGTAGAGGAAGGGAATGAAGTACAGAATGATGGCCGCGTCGATCAGGAACTGGTACGCGCCCCGCGTGGTGTCGTTGATCTGGCTGCCCAGCAAGATCGCGCCCGAAACCGTGGCCTGCACCAGGATCGAGATATACGGTGTCTTCCATTTGGGATGGATCTTGCCGAACGCCTCCGGCAGATAGCGGTCGATGCCCACCACAAACGGAACCCGCGCAATACCCGCCACCGTGCTGCCCACCCCGCCGGCGTTGCCGAACGTCACCAGCACCGCCGCCAGCACGCCCAGCACGCCCACGCGCAACGCAATCGATCCCATCGTGATGGCATGAAAGACGCCGCTCTGCGGATCGAGCTGCGCCGCCGGCACCAGCGCCAGAATCGCAAACGTCCCGGCGATGTACATCAACGCGATCAGCGCTCCAGCGCCAAACACCGCACGGGGCAGCGTCCGCCGCGGATCGCGCACCTCCTCGCTCATCGCCGAAACCAGCTCCAGCCCGGTGAACGCAAAGGCAATCTGCGACCAGAAGTTCACCGTGTCCCAGTTCCACGCCGGCAGCATATTGGCTGCAGTGAAGTGCGTCGCCGGCCCAAACTTCCACGCCACCAATGCGGCTACTCCCACCAGCATCACCAGCGGAACATATGTGCCCACGCCGCCCGCATTCTGCAGCCACTTGCCGATGTTCAATCCGATGATGTTCAGCCCCACCGCCACCAGCAGCAGGCCGATTGAAACCGTCAGCAAAAACGTGCGGTCCTGCGACAGCTCCGCGCCTCGTCCGCCCATGATGTATGCAGCCATGGAGGCGCTGGCCAGCAGCAGTCCGGGAAAGTAGAAAACGGTGTAGATCCAGTACGTCCAGCCGGCGATGAAGCCGTGAAATGGCCCGAACGCCTCCCGCGACCACGCGTACAGCCCACCCTCTTCCGGAAAGCGCGACGAGAGCTCGTTGATCACCAGCGCCCCGGGCACAAAGAAGAACACCGCCGCAATCACCCACAGGCTGATCGAGGAGGTCCCGTTGTGGCCAGCGGCGGCAATCCACCGCGGCCCCAGCACGGTGGCGATGTTGAACAGCAGCACATCCCAAAACCCCATGGTTTTGCGCAGCTGCGCCTTGGTGTCGAGCGAAGACGAGCTTGTCATGACGCGATTCTCAATCTCAGTTCCGCAAAATACAGGAATCATAGCGGAACCCGGAAGGCCGACGCGCGTGCATGGAAGTGCCAGTGCCCCATCCAAGGACAGCTTGGGTGGGAGGGATCTAAGCGTCGAAACCGACTCCAGCTCTCCCAGGACCGGGGTGCCCAGTCCAAGCTCCGCTTGGGCGGGATAGAACAATGCCCACGGCAAACCAGGATCGAAGATCCGGACATCGGGATACCGAGCCTCTTCAACTGTGCATGCCAGAATGGACAAGACCCCAAGGGAGGACGGATGCGAAGACTTCTAAAGATGGGTTGGCTCTCGATGGGCCTTCTGGCGATTCAGCTGGCCTCGGGCCAAACTCCAGGTACTCCGTCTCTGAAACCTCCGCAGGAAGATCTGCGCCGGGCTGTGGAACTCATGGTTCGTCTCAAGTTCGATCTGCCCACCGCTTGCACCATCGACATCCAATCACGAACCCCCAGTCAATTCTCGGGATACGACAGTCTTCGCGTGGTCATCTCCCAAGCTGGCCGGTCGACGGATATCGACTTCTTGATCTCAAAGGACAACACGTCGCTCGTGCGTTTGGAAAGCTTCGATCTGGGTCATAATCCCGCGCTTGCCATCGACACGCAAAATCGTCCCATCCGCGGTAACCCCAGCGCGCCAGTCACGGTCATTAACTTCGATGACCTGGAGTGTCCGGTGTGCGCTCGCATGCACGAGATCCTGAAGACCGAACTGACGCAGAAATACGGCAACAAGGTTCGCTTGATCTACAAGGACAACCCGCTCACCGAAATCCATCCCTGGGCCATGCACGCGGCTGTCGATGCGGGCTGCTTGGCGCAACAGGACCCCGCAGCGTACTGGAACTTCGTCGATTACGTTCACACGCACGGGCAGGAGATCTCAGGAGAAGATCGGAATCTCAATAGGAGCTTTGTCGTACTCGACCGTCTCGCAACCCAATCGGCGCAAGAGCACAAGGTGGATCAGCCGGTGCTCCTTGCCTGTCTGAAGCTACAGGAGGAGACGCCCGTGCGACAGTCCATGAAGGAAGCTCGAGATCTGGGATTGAACTTCACGCCCGCGCTGATCGTGAACGGCGAACTCGTGCGAGGACTCACCTCGATCAAGGATCCGGAGCTGGCCATCGATCGTGCGCTCCAATCAGCGAACTCGAATTAGCCGATTCCCGCACCATCCGGGGTGCCCCGTCCAAGCTCTGCTTGGGCGGGAGAAAACGATGATTCCCGCGACGGGCCAACAGAGAACCGGCCCGGACAGCAAAAACCTGCCGCCCCGAAAAATCTGCACCGCGGACGAGGTCTGCTACATCAGATCTCGTGACGGCTGAAAATGTTATCTTTTTCGCGGCACGGGCACTTCGCGCAGCCCAGGCAGCAGGCCAACAGCACCGCCACCCCGGTGGTGATTACGATTGCAGCCAAGCTCCCGCTCGCCACGATCCAATGAACTAGAGTATGCATAATCCAACTCTCTCTAGCGTCTCGCCGGGATTCACAGACACCGCGGCTGATCGCTGATTCGGCTTCCAGGGGAACTCGTTGGTCCCAAGTGTACCATCGGAAATTTCCCCTTGACCATGACTCTTTGTTTGCCTTATGGCAAATAAAGGGCGAAACTTACTAGAGAATGGATGACACCTCCATTTCGGAACATCCTTCCACTTCTTTAGACGAGCGGATCTCGCAATCCGCTGCCCAGCGAGTAAACCCTCTTCCCACCCCCAAAGTCGCGGAACCCCAGCTCAACTGGCTCTTCGTCGACCTCAATTCCTACTTCGCCTCCGTCGAACAGCAGGTGCGCCCCGAGCTGCGCGGCAAACCGGTCGGCGTCGTCCCCATGCTCGCGGATACAACCTGCTGCATCGCCGCAAGTTACGAGGCCAAGGCCTTCGGCGTGAAGACGGGAACCCTGGTCGCCGACGCGCGCCGCCTGTGCCCTGAAATCATCTTTGTGGAGGGCCGCCACGAGCTCTACGTTGAGTACCATCACAAGGTTATTGAGGCCGTCGAAAGCTGCCTGCCCGTCTCCGCCGTCTGCTCCATCGACGAGATGGCCTGCCGCCTCATGGGCCGGGAACGTCCCCTCCTCGCCGCCCTGGAACTGGGCCGCAAGGTGAAAAAGGCCATCCGCGAACGTGCCGGTGAAATGCTGCGCAGCTCCGTCGGCCTGGCCACCAACCGCTACCTGGCCAAGGTGGCCAGCGACATGGAGAAGCCCGACGGCCTCGTCGCCCTCCCCCTCGACCTGCTGCCCGAGGCCCTCCGCCGCCTCACCCTGCGCGACCTGCCCGGCATCGGCGCCCGCACCGAGAAGCGCCTCAACGACAAAGGCATCCACTCCATGGATCAGCTCATGGATCTCGACTGCGAGCAGGCCGGCGAGCTCTGGGGCTCGGTCTGGGGACAGCGCCTCTGGCATTGGCTGCGCGGCGAAGACTTCGAGATGGCCGAGACCGACCACCTCAAATCCATCAGCCACCAGCACGTCCTCGCCCCCGAGATGCGCAACCCCGAAAAGGCCTGGGCCGTGGCCCACAAGCTCCTGCACAAAGCCGCCATGCGCCTGCGCACCCAGCATTTATGGGCGGGCAGCATCGGGCTCGCCGTGGGCTTCGCGGTTCCCCGCAGTGAAAACCTGCCCGTCAGCCGCTTCGGCGTACCCTCCCGCGGCTGGCATGGCGAAGTAAAGCTCACCGAGTGCCAGGACAACCAGATCCTCATCGCCGGCCTGCGCCACCTCTGGGACTCTCAGCCCAAGGGCGCGGAGCACGCCCATCCCCACTTCGTCGGCGTCAGCCTCGGCAACCTGGTCCCCGACCGCCTCCATACCCTCAGCCTCTTCGACGGTCTGGAAGAAGAACAAAGCCGGTCCCGCCTGCTCGCCGCCATGGATCAGCTCAACCACAAATACGGCATGCACACCCTGGCCCCCGCCAGCATGCTCACCGCCTACAAGGCCGCCCCCACCCGCATCGCCTTCCACAGCATCCCCGACCTGTTCTGAATGTCGGAGAGCTTGCAGCGCCTCGGAGATTGCCCCCAAACGCACAAAACCCACTCCAATTGGAGTGGGTCCTGCGGCGATTCCTCGCCAGGGTCACTGGCCTCCCGAAATATGGCGCGATGGTGATCCATCGCTGCTCTGCGGCTACCCGGCCGGTTGTCCTTCTGTCGAGGTCCGCTGCTGCGGTGCTCGTACCGGGGGCCTGCGTTCTTGGCTGCTGCAAAACTTTTGTCCTGGCAGCCCGTACATCACTGGCACCCTCTATATAGCAATTGGCGTGCCATTTATGCTGTTCTTATTTTCAATCACTTGCAGACGACATTTCGCCAGCCTTCCCCGAAATATGGAGAGCCTCCGCTCATCTTCTTCCAAAAACAATAACTAGATCTCTCTGTTCCTTCCGCGAAAGCCCCGCCCTACCGCTGACACTGCGGACAATAATGCGTGCTTCGCCCCCCCACCACGATCCGCCGAATCGGCTTCCCGCAGCTCCGGCACGGCTCGCCACTCCGCTGATACACGCAGTGCTCCAGCTGGAAGAATCCCTTCACTCCTTCGGCATCCACATAGTCCGAAACCGACGAGCCTCCCAGCCGGACGGCGTGCTCCAGGACCTCCTTCAGCGCCACCCGCAGCCGCTCCAGCTCCGCCCGGCTCAGCCGCCCCGCCGCCCGCTTGGGACGAATCCCCGCCCGGAACAAGCTCTCGTCGGCGTAGATGTTGCCCACCCCCGCCAGCAACGACTGGTTCAGCAGCGCCGCCTTGATGGCCAGCTTGCGTCCCCGAAACAGCCCGGCGAACTCCTCCGCCTCCACTGTCAGCGGCTCCGCTCCCGGCCCAGCAAACCCTGCCGTCTTGACCAGATCGCGAAACTCCAGCCGTCCGAAGCGTCGCGGATCCACAAACCGCACTTCGCGCCCGCTCTTCAACCGCAGCCGCGCATGAGTATGCGTCGCCAATGGCGCGTCCGGAGTGGTCACCAGCAACCGCCCCGTCATGCCCAGGTGAACGATCCACTGCGCCGTCGGCTCCGCGGCTCCGCGCTCCCCGAGCTCACACACGATATGTTTTCCCGTTCGGTGAACCGCCAGGATGGTGCGGCCCTCCAGTCCCTTCGCCTGCCGGGCGGCAGGTGTCTTGAAGGGCTCACGATGAGAGCCGAACCAGGCCTCGACAATCACATCGCCTTGCACACGCGCATGCACTCCACGCGCGATGGTCTCTACCTCGGGCAGCTCCGGCATACTCCCATGGTAAAAGAGGCTTGGCCGTGGCTACTTGCTCTGCTCCACCACCAGCTCTTCCTCTTCCGCGCCGATGGCCTGGGCCATGCCCAACTTGCGGAAATACACTCCGCCCAGCACCAGACCCACCAGGAATACGCCCACTGAGCCGTCCTCCATCAAGGTCAGCTTCCGGTCCTCATCCACCGTCTGGTACACGATGGTGCCGTGAATGTTCCGCGGCGTCATCCGGAACTCCTCCGGAACCGGCATGCGCGGCAGTTGCTCCAGATACTGCGTCGAGATTCCCGCCGCCACGATCATCCCGCCCAACCCAGGCAGAAGAAACAAGAGCGCGAAAAATCGAAGCATCCCCAATTGCACCCTCTTTGCCACAGCGACTCCTGCGCCGGCCCGCGCACCCTGGCCGCCATCCACACGGCGCTACAACACCGAACGATCCCGCGTGTGGACGCCATCTCTGCCGACCAGTTACCCCCGAAGATGAAGACGGAGACACTCGTCCTGCCGATGACGTTGAAAAGTGAACTGAACCGGTTCGCAAGAAGTATAGAGCCGTTTTGCCTCGGCGAGACAACGGGAACCCGAAACTGTGCTTTAGCCGCGTGAGGCAGGGAACTGGCAGCCCCTCGCTGCCGCGTCGACTAGCGGTGTTCGCGCTCGCCCAACTCGCGGATCTTGTTGGCCTCGAAGCTCACAATGCGCCACCGCCCGCGCGCGTCCTTCACATAAACCCGCGTATAGCGATAGCTCCCGGAGATGTCCCGCCCCGCCGTCTTCCCCGTCACCGCGGCGCGGGAGGTCACCAGCGCCGTCTGCCCGTAAAAGCGCACTTTGCGGTCGGAGAGATCGAGCGTCGCAATCTGCACGCTGCCCGCCTTCAGACTGTCCAGAGCTTCATCTTTGGTTTGCAGATTGCCGCTGGGCATGATGGCGATGTAGTCCTCCGCCAGCAGCGACTCCAGTTCGCCCACGTTGCGGTGCACCAGCGCGTGTGCCCAGATCTGCTCCAGCCTGTCGATTTCGTGCCGGCTCTCGTGGCGTTGCGCCCGCGGCATGCCTGCCGGAGCCTGTGCCGCATTGGCCGCAAGAGCAAACAGCACAAGCAGCACCACCGGGGTGCTCCGGCGACAAGAAGAGTGGAGACGAATCCAGGACATAGGAGTGTTCCCGGATAGTAGACCTCGGTCAGCGCGGAGGTCAATCGCTATACTCACGGTCCTTGTTAGCCAACCGCTTACCAATGGGGACTCCCCTGCCGCTTGGACGCTGCGCCGCCCTTAAACGAGAGCGACCAGGTCTTCGCGCGTCCGCTCCCGCATCCTCTGGTACAGCCCACCCACCGCGTACTTCTGGAAATGCGGCGTGTGGCGATGCGCTTCCGCCGCGGCCTCGTCCCGATATTGCTCGTAGATCAGCACCGAGTCCGGATCCCCCTGCACGCAGTGCGGCACATAGGTCACACAGCCAGGTTCCTGCCGCGACGCCTGCGCCAGCGCCTTCAGCATCTCCGCCACCTCGTGGCGGTCTTCCGGAGCAAAGGTCATACGGACCGTGAAGCTGATCATTGAGTCTGGTCCCTTCTCTCGAGGCCTATCGGTACTGATGCAGTCTATCCGTGAATCTGGGTAAGCGCCGAGGCGAATTCTGGTAACACAATGGTCTGGTCACGATCGGGTCCCGTCGAGATCATGCCCACCTTGGCTCCGCTCTCCCGCTCCTGGAAGCGCAGATACTCCTGCGCCGCAATGGGCAGCTTCTCCCACTCCGTGATCCCTTCCGTCGAGGTCTTCCAGCCCTTCAGCTTGGTGTAGACCGGCTGGATCGACTCGAGCCCCGAAACATCGGCGGGAATCTCGTCCGTCGTCTTGCCGTTGATCTGGTAACCCACGCACACCGGAATCTCCTCCAGCTCGTCCAGCACGTCCAGCTTGGTGATCACCAGCCACTCCGTGCCATTCACCTGGTTGGAGTAGCGCAGCAGCGGCATATCCAGCCAGCCGCAGCGCCGCGGACGCCCCGTCACCGCGCCAAACTCCTGCCCCCGCGCACGCAGATGCTCGCCCACCGCATCATGAATCTCCGTGGGGAACGGCCCTTCGCCAACGCGAGTGACATAAGCCTTGGTCACGCTGATCACCGTGCCAATCGCCGTCGGCCCCAGTCCGGAGCCGGTGGACGCTCCACCCGCACCCGCGGAGGAAGACGTCACGTAAGGATAGGTTCCGTGATCGATATCCAGCATGGTGCCCTGCGCGCCCTCAAACATCACGCTGCCACCCTCGCGCAGCACGTTCCACAACAGGCGGCCGGTGTCGGCCACAAAAGGCCGAATCGACTCCGCCGCCGCCGCGTACTCGTCGTACATCTTGGCCGGATCCAGCGGATCGGTCCCAAACAGCGCGTGCGCAATGGTGTTCTTCTCGTTGCAGGCCGCCTCAATGTGCGTCTTGAGCAGCTTCGCGTTCAGCAGATCGATCACGCGCAATCCCGAGCGCGCCATCTTCTCTTCATAGGCGGGACCAATGCCCTTCAACGTGGTGCCGATCTTCTTGCGGCCTGGAGCACGCTCTGCCGCCAGCTCGATCATGCGGTGATAGGGCATGATCACCTGCGCCCGGTTCGACAGGAACAGCCGTCCCTCCAGGGCCACGCCCAGATCGCGCACCTTGTTCACCTCGGAGAGGAAGAAGATGGGATCCACCACCACCCCGTTCCCCACCACGTTCTTGCAGCCGGGACGAAGCACGCCGCAAGGAAGCAGCTGCAACACGTAGCGCTTGTCGCCGTGGATGACAGTGTGTCCGGCGTTATGCCCGCCAGCGTAGCGTGCGACTGCGCTGAACTTCTCGCTCAGCACGTCCACAATCTTGCCCTTACCCTCGTCGCCCCACTGGGCACCCAGCACTACCGCCGTCTTCGCTCGCATCACTGAACCGCTTCCGCAAATTGCTTCTTTTGAGATTTCGTACGCCCCTGCGCTACGGCAGCACCCAGACACACGAATAGGATGCGACGTTCCCGCCACACCCTGTTCGATCATAAACCCTGAGCTGTCGCACCCCCGCCCCCACGAAATCAACCAACCGCTTTCTTCCACCCCCATGGAACTGTTTAGGTCGCGGATCTGTTCGGGCAGCGGATCTGTTCAGTCACGGATTTGCTCAGGCAACGGATTTGCTCAAGCAGGTGGATTTTGCTCAGTCAATGGATTGGCTCTGGCAATGAGTTTGTCATCCTGACCGAAGGGAAGGACCCGCGGCTCTCCTGAGTTTTGTCATCCTGACCGAAGGGAAGGACCTGCGGCTAAGCCTGCAAAAAGCACCATCACAGCCTCGCGGCTTCAGCCGCGGAGGATCACCCGCTACCCCATCAGCCCCTGGTGCCCCAGCCATCCGCGCAGATACGAAGCTTGTCCCACGTGGTACGTCTCGTGATACGCCAGAAACCGCACCACCCCGCTCATCTTGCCATCCGCACTCGGAGGACCCTTCACCGCGGGTTGCGCCAGCAGCTCCTCCGACGCATTCTCCAGTGCCTTCGCGAGCACACCGCCGATCTCCTGCCAGGCCCCCAGCAATACCTCCGGCGACGGATACTTGCCCGGCTATTCCACCTTTGACCCCCGCGAAAACAAACCCAGCCAGGGCGCCGACCACTCGGTGCCTAGAAAGCTCAGCAGCCGGTGCCGCGTCCAGATCACATGGCCCACAATCCACGCCATGTGGTTCGCGCATCCCTCCGGATGCTTCAACCACTCCTGTGGCTCAAGATCCTTCACGGTGTTCACCAGGAAGCCGTCGTTATGGCGAAAATCCTCGGCGGCATGGGCAATCGCAGGCGCGATCGGCATCTCTTCTCCTCCACAGCATGAAATTCGAAAAAGCCCGGTTGGGCGGGCAATGTTGGCGTCCCCGTCTCGATGACCCGCGCAGTAGGGGCTGAACCGGACCCACCCACTCCACTTCAAGCCTCTGCCCCGAACTTGTCAAGAGCAAATTCTTGTAAGTGACTGATTCCAAATATCCGCGTTTTGCCGATCAATTACCCGGATTCAGGCATAATGGAATCAATCTCTCCCTCAGACGCGCACCGGTCCCTCGCAATCGTCCTTCTGACCCGGAATGCAGAACCGCGATTGCAGGTGCGCAGCGGTTCAGGCCACGAAGAATCGAAGGGCCCGGGAACCCGCGGGAGCCGCATGCCATCCTGCCCCCGTAGTCTTTCTCAAATCCGGTTTTTCGCCTGTGCGTATTCGCGAAGATGCTGTTATTCAGAGACTTAGGCGTGGCCGAGCCTCACAGCTTCACACACCTTGTGAAACTGTGAAGCTGTGGTCAGCCCTTGGGCTAACGCCGCCGCACTCGCAAGAGCGGCGGCACTCAAATCAGTAGCGCTGCATGAAGTCCGGGTCCACGGGATTCTCAAACAGGCTGGCGTCGCGCGTCACAATCGTCAGCCCCGACGGCGTCACGAAGTAGCGGCGCTTATCCTCCACCTGGTCGTAGCCGATCACCGTCCCCTCCGGGATGTGCACATCGCGGTCGATGATGGCTCGCCGAATGCGGCAGTGCCGCCCGATATTCACGTGGGAGAAGATGATGCTCTGGTCGACGTCTGTATACGAGTTCACACGCACGTCCTGCGAAAGCACCGAGTTCGACACCGACGCGCCCGAAATGATCACACCGGCCGTAATCACCGAGTTCACCGCCGATCCCGTACGTCCCGGCTCGCCGAACACAAACTTGGCCGGCGGATACTGGCGCACGCGGGTGCGAATGGCCCAACTGCGGTCGTAGAGGTTGAACACCGGCGACACCGAGCACAGGTCCATGTTGGCGTCGTAATACGCATCCAGCGTGCCCACATCCCGCCAATAGAGCGCCTGCTGCTTGTTCTCGTCCACAAAGCTGTAGGCCATCATCTTTCTCTGGCCCAGCATGGCCGGCAGAATGTTGTGGCCGAAGTCGTGCTTCGAATCCGGATCCTCGGCATCCGCAATCAGCGCCTTCAACAGCACCTCGGTGTTGAAGATGTAGATGCCCATCGAAGCATCCACCGAATTGGGATTGAACGGCGAGCGGAAGCTGGTCGACTGCGGCTTCTCCTGGAAGCCCATGATCTCTCCGCTCTGCCCCACCTCCACCACCCCGAAGCGCGAGACCTCGTCGGGCGGAATGGGAAGCGTGGCCAGCGTGACCTCAGCCTTGGTCTCCTTGTGATACTCCAGCATGCGGCTGTAATCCATCTTGTAGATGTGGTCGCCGGAGAGGATGATCACATAGCTCGGCTGCTCGCTGCCGATGGAGTAGATGTTCTGGTAGACCGCATCGGCCGTGCCCATGTACCAGTTGGCGCCGGTACGCTGCATGGGCGGCAGCAATTCGAAAAACTCGCCCAGTTCCTGGGCCACAATGCTCGTCCAACCTTCGCGCACATGACGGTTGAGAGAGAGCGCTTTGTACTGGGTGAGAATGAACACCCGTCGCAATCCGGAGTTGATGCAGTTAGAGAGGGTGATATCGATGATGCGGTAATGGCCACCAAAAGGTACAGCCGGCTTTGCACGATCCCGGGTCAGTGGGAAAAGCCGTTCACCCGCTCCACCCGCAAGCAATACTCCAAGCGTATCTCTCATGTGCTTCTCGACCTGCCTTCGTTCACTCTTCTGTGATCCGACTTAGTTCGATGCGCGCCGCGGCATGGTTCGTTCCCGGCACTCCAATTTTCGCTTCGACCTGAGCGTTAGCCCAGGGTCGAACGCGAAGAATACCACAGACCGATGAAGCTGAAGTCTACCCAGCGAAGCCCCGGGTTGTCACCGTTCGGTAAAGAAACTATGCACCCAACCGCAACAATCCGGTCCCACATTCCGCAAAAGAGAAACGCCGAGGCAACCGCCCCGGCGTTTTCGTCTGCTACTCGCTCAGTCTTTGCGACTAGCGTTTCTTCGAAAATTTATACTCCACGCCCACAGAAAACGCAGCGTTGATGTCGATCTGCCGGTCCTTCTTGCCGTAGTTGGTGCTGTAGTCGGTCAACACCGCATCCGGCGTCATGCGAAACACCCAATGCTCCGAGCGGTTCAAATCGAAGTGACCGCCCATGATCACCGCGGGAGCCACCTGGTTGTTGTAGAAGCCCACCACTGCAGGCGAGTTTCCGCGCAGATCTCGTTCGAAGTCCCCGTAGACCCCGCCCACCAGCACGTGCGCAATCAGGTCACCGTGCTTGTTGTGCGGCCCCAGCCACTCCGGTCCGGCCACAAAGAAGTACTGCGCCACAAAAGGTCCCTGGATATTGACGGCATTGGGCGCCGCGCCGCTGGTTCCAAGATAGGCGCGTCCCGATCCCTGAATGCCCAACCGCTTGGTGAGCCAGTAGGAGGCGCTCAGATTGAGTCCGCCCAGGTTCGATCCCTGTAGCAGGTTCGGACCTGCCTTCATATGGTCGTAGGCCATCTCCAGCGAGACGTCATAACGATTGTCATAGCGGACTTTGGCCAGCGGATCGATGGTGATGTAGGCCGGCGAGGGTTGGGCGGCAGGCGCCTGCACGGAGGTCGACTGGCTACTGCTCGAACCCGACTCCTGGGCCTGGGTATGAACCGCAACGCACAGCGATAGTGCGGCGACTGCAAACAAAGAGGACAAACGTGCTGGGAAACGCATCGCTTTCCAGCTTACAGGACCGCGCCGAGGGCGGACAACGCAGCGAGAGCACTCAGAACACATGCTCAAACCGACGGTTCCGGGGATTTAAAGTGAGCAGTCCTCGGCCCACCGGGCATAGATCAGATAGCGAACCGTCTTCAGCACGTCCACCACGCTGCGGGCACGAACGGTCAGGTCCGAGGCCGGCTCGATTGGGGGAGCAGCATGCATCCGCCACTCGATGGGCAGGCGGCTGAAGATAAGCTCCGCCCGTGGCAGCTGGTCGGGACTGGTCACGATCTCTGCCGATCGCCAGCCATGCTCGCGCATGAGCCGGGCTGCATAGCAGGCGTTTTGGATGGTGTCGCGGGCCTCCGGCTCCAAGACCAGGGAATCGGCCGGAACCCCCTGGGATTCGGCCACCCGCGCCATCACCCGGGCTTCCACATACTCGTTCTTGACCGCGCCGCCAGTGAGGATCAGGCGGGGCGCGACCCCGCGCTCGTACTCCCGGACGCCTTCACTCACCCGCGCCAGCTGCAGCGGCCGCGGATTTCCCTCAGCATCCGCCGGGGAGCCCAGCACAATGATGGCGTCAAAGTGATTGCTTGCGGTATTGCCTGCAGGCGCGGTGGCACGCTCCACCAGGGCCCACACCACTGAAGCCGTAGCCGAAAACAAAGCGGCCAGGGTGACCCAACCCCGCCAGCCAAGATGCCGGCGGCGCCGCGCAGGGCGGCGGGTACGGGATCTGCGGACCGGCTGCTGCCGGCGCGTCTGCGTGGGGGACACAGTCAAGCGGCTACTCCTAACTCCACTCTACCTGGGATGGCGCTCCGCCGCTGTGAGTCGTCCAACTTGAGCCCAGTTCAATCGGCTGCGCTCTCCCCTCCCTTTTGGCGACGGGTGCCAGCCGCTCTCATGCGCGCAAACTGGTCTTCGAGGAGGTCGAGTTCGTCGTCGCTGAGGCGCTCGATGTTGATCATGTGGTTCCTGGCCTTGTCCACGGCCCGGATCAGCTCGTCCAGCTTCAGATTGATGGCGCGCGCATCCCGGTTTTGAGTGTTCTGAATCAGAAACACCATCAGGAACGTGACGATGTCCGTCCCGGTGTTCACAATCAGCTGCCACAGCTCGGAGTAGTGGAAGATCGGCCCGGTAAGCGCCCAGGCAACGATCGCGAGCCCAGCGCAGAGAAAACCCCACTTGGACCCCAGCCACGTGGAGGTGATGCCGGCGAACTGGCCGAAGCGATCGGCCGCCAGCTTGCCCTCCGGATCGATCCGTATTCGTCTTCTCATGCGATCCTCGCCCTGCAATTTAGATGCGCTTTGGTTTTCCCCTTATGTTTGCTGGACGACATCGGCCGCGCTCGCAAGCTTCGACTGCGCGCTCACTCTGGCCCGGCCAAGCTTGTCAGCAATGCGATACACTGCGGCCCTGGGAGAAATTTCTGTGGCTGTGCGCACGTTTTGGGGCGGTTGTCTGTTTGTCTTGATCCTTTTGGCCCGACCGGTTTGGTCGCAATCGCAGACGCCACAGAAACCGGACCAAGGGGGGATGGGGGGCATCGCCGGCGGCCTTGGATCCGCCCCCGTCTACGACGAGCAGAAACGCCCCATCACCGCCGGCGGCTTCGTAGACAAAGGCCCCATCGTCTTTGAGGACATCACCAAAGCTGCGGGCCTTTCAGGCTGGGTCCACAAGATGGGCGTGCCCGAGAAGAACTTCATCGTCGAGACCAACGGCTCGGGATTGTGCCTGATCGACTACGACAACGATGGCTGGCTCGACATCTACCTGGTCAACGGCGCCAGCTTTAACGCGCTGGACGGCAAAGAGCCCATGCCGCACGCTGCCTTGTTCCGCAATAACCACGACGGCACCTTCACCGATGTCTCCGCCAAAGCCGGCGTCCAGAATGACCGCTGGGGTTACGGCTGCTCCGTGGCAGACTTCAACAACGACGGCTGGCCCGATCTCTACGTCGGCAACTACGGCAAGAACCGCCTTTTCAAGAACAACCACGACGGCACCTTCACCGACATTGCGGAGACGGCCGGCGTTGCCCTGGGGAACTGGTCGCCCGGCTCCACCTGGGGCGACTACGACGGAGACGGCAAGCTCGACCTCTATGTGACGGGCTACGTGCACTTTGACCGCAATAACCTGCCCATCGCCGGTACCAAAGCGGTTGGCTACGCTCAATGCCAGTACCGGGGAGCCAGCGTAAACTGCGGGCCTCGCGGTTTGCAGGGCGAGCCCGACCATCTCTTCCATAACAATGGCAATGGCACCTTCACCGATGTCACGGCGAAGGCGGGGGTGGAAGACAAGGACAAGTACTACGGCTTCAGCACCATCTTCGCGGACGTAAACAACGACGGTAAACCCGACCTGGTCGTCGGCAACGACTCCGAGCCAAACTTTCTCTACATCAACAAGGGAGACGGCACCTTCGACGATCAGAGCTACGTCTCCGGCTTCGCCCTGAACAAGGATGGTCGCGAGATCGCCTCAATGGGCATTGCCGCCGGCGACTACGAGAACAATGGCCTGCTGGACTTCTTCGTGACCGACTTCGGTGACGACTATAAGGTCCTCTACCACAACGATGGCGACGCCAGCTTCACCGACGTCAGCTACAAGGCGGGGATTGCTCAAACCACCATCCCGTTTGTGGGTTGGGGGGACGGCTTCCTGGACTATGACAACGATAGCTGGCTCGATCTCTTCGAAGTGAATGGCCACGTGTATCCGCAGGTCGACCAGCATGACTGGGGCACCAGCTGGGCAGAGCGCCCGTTGCTTTTTCACAACATCCCCGGAGCGACCGCCAAGGAGCGTCGTTTCGAGTACATTCCACCCGTCAAGGGCAGCGGCCTGGCGAGCGTAATCCCGGCTCGCGGTGCCGCCTTCGGCGACCTGTTCAACGACGGCAAGATCGACGTAGTGATCAACCCGATCGACGGCCCCCCGGTTCTGCTGCGCAACGTGAATCAGGATCACCATCACTGGGTAGAGCTCAAGCTGGTAGGCGGCACGAATTCGGCCACTGGGAAATCGAGCCCGCGTGACGCCACCTGCGCCACCGTCTATCTGAAAGCCAATGGCACGAGGATGCGCCGGGATGTACTCTCCAGCGGCAGCTACATCTCCGCCAACGATCGCCGCCTGCACTTCGGCTTGGGCGATGCCACCGATGCCGGAACAGCAGAGGTCCATTGGCCGGATGGCGTGGTCGAGACCATCAAGCTGCCGGACGTAAACCGGATCTACACCCTGGAAGAAGGTGTGGGGCTCACTGCGGCCATGTGCGACGGCAAAGACTGCGCCGACTTCAAGCCGGTCAAGCCGCTAACCTCCTCGGCAAAGAAGTAGTTCGAGCCCAACCCCACAGCGGGGGCAGCTCGCTGGCTCCTGTCTGTCTCGGCTATTCAGTCCAGTCGGATACAACCGGGAGCCCTCGCTTTAACCGCGCATCATTGACAGCCTTGCGCAGAAACGCTGTCTTGCCCTCGGTATAGCGCGGCATGTCGTCGGCGTAGACAGCAGCCAATCGCAGTTTTAGCCCCTCATAAGCCTGCGCGATCTCGGGGTGTTCAATCAGCCAGTCGCGCAGCAGAATCTCGTTCTTGATCGGCCACTCCGGCGCCACAGCCAGGTGCAGATGAAAAGCTGGCTCCGGTCCTGTCGCTTCCGTGCGGAAGAAGCGCCGTTTGAAAAATCCCGCGTCAATCTTGCGGTAGCCTGCGG
>CBJOJD010000097.1:0-15607 GCA_966443485.1 uncultured bacterium
GTATGGACTGGGAGTAGCACGCGCTGTGGCCGGATTCGATATCGGCCAGACGGTGGTGGTGGCTGCACAGGCCTGCGTGGCGGTGGAAGCCATGGAGGGCACGGACGCGGCGATTGAACGCGCCGGGCAGCTGATGCGCTCGATTGACGAGGAGTCCGGCGGACCGGCCTCTACGCTGGAGCGCCGTCTGACCGTGGTGAAGGTGGCCAAGCCCAAGCAGGACATGCGCTTCGATGTACCGGTGATCGGTATGCGCACCATCGAGACGATGGCGGCAGCGGGAGCAAGCTGCCTGTCAGTGGAGGCGGAGCGCACCTTGCTGTTCGACCGCGAGTCGCTGCTGAAGCGTGCCGATGAGGCGGGCATCGCGATTGTGGCGGTTCCGCGGAGTTAGATCGGCTCGAAGTTCCCGCTTCGCCGTTTACAGTGGCCAGCCAAATTCATTGCGCTACCCGCAGGGCGGCGCAGATACTGGTTGCGTGTGGGACGGGACCTTTCCGATAGCGGGCCGCTGTCCCTCAGGAGGTCCTTCATGAAAAAACAAACGCTATTCACGATGGCGGCATTGCTGGCGCTGGGCGGGTCCAGCCTAAGCGCTCGGGCAGCGGACGCATCGATGCCAGCAACCGGGCAGGCCGCTCCCACCTTCACTCTTCCCTCGCAGGACGGCTCGCAGATCTCGCTGGACAGCTTTCGCGGCAAGTGGGTGGTGCTGTACTTCTACCCCAAAGACATGACCCCGGGATGCACGATCGAGGCCCACAACTTTCAGCGCGATCTGCCGAAGTTCGAGGCGGACAATGCGGTGATCCTGGGCGTGAGCGTCGATGATCCGAACAGCCACAAGCAGTTCTGCACGAAGGAAGGCTTAACCTTCCGGCTGCTGGCCGATCCCGAGCACAAGGTGGTGGACGAGTACGGCTCGCTCGGTCACTACAACCAGTTCACCATCGCCCAGCGGAACACTTTCCTGATCGATCCGCAGGGCAAGATCGCGAAGGTGTGGACCAAGGTAGATCCTGCGCACCATTCCGAAGAGGTGCTGGCGGCGCTCAGCGAGCTCAAGAAGTAAGCGGAACGATGTTTGGTGACGGAGGCGGCCCCGGGTTTGGGGCCGCTGCTATTTTGGGCCAACACAAGGAAAGGATCTGAGGATGACAATGAGGCTTGACGAACAGTTTCGGAGCGACCTGCGGAGGATTCGAGAAGCGCTCTTCACTGTTTCACCCGAGCTGGCGGAGCTGCCTTGGCGCGAGGGCGGGTGGACGCGCAAGCAGATTATGGGCCATCTGCTGGACTCGGCCACCAACAACCGCCAGCGCTTTGTGCGCGCCTCCGTCGCAGGCTCCTATGAAGGACCACAGTACGGCCAGGAGGAGTGGGTTGCGGCGCACGGCTATGCCAGCCAGAGCTGGGATACGTTGCTGCGCTGGTGGGACGTGGAGCACGAGATTCTGGCCGCGGTGGTGGATCGTGTCCCTGAGGATAGGCTGGAAGCGATCTGCGTGGTGGGCGGGGAGAGCCCGGTGACACTGCGCTTCCTCATTGAGGACTACATCGAGCACCAGCTCTGGCACCTGAAGCAGCTCACGGCGGGCGCCGAGCCTGCCTGAGGCTGAGCGCGCTATCCGAGTACAGACGCAAAAAAGCCCGGCGATGTGCCGGGCTCTTTTGCTTGCCTTGGTACTGCTGTTGCCGGTGTTACTTGCTCGACTTCTTAGCTGCCGACTTCTTTGCGGCCTTCTTGGCTGCCTTCTTCGCCGGAGCCTTCTTGGCTGCCTTCTTCGCTACCGCCTTCTTTGCAGTTGACTTCTTCGCTGCTGCCTTCTTGGCGGGCGCCTTCTTTGCTGCTTTCTTAACGGCCAACGGTTTACCTCGTTTAGTGATTTTGCTGGCGCTCTTTTTAGCCGTAGATTTCTTTACGGCTTTTCCGCCCTTTGCGCCAGTACTGCTTTTCTTCGCGGCGGACTTCTTCGCGGCCTTTTTGGCCACAACCTTTTTGGGGGCTGCCTTTTTGGCGGCCTTCTTCGCGGGAGCCTTCTTGGTGGCCTTCTTCGCTGCCTTCTTGCGGCGTGCGGACTTGGCTACCGGCATGTCGGACATCCCTGTGGAGTTCTCTTCAGGCACTCCCTCGTCGTCATCGGAGGAGGTGAGTACGCTGGAGGTTTCAATTTCTTCGTCTTCGTCATCCAAGCCGTTGTCGCGGTCCATGTCCACTTCTTCCGGCTCGGCATCCCCGTTATCGTCACTCATCGCGAACATCTTGAACACTTCATCCATCGGCTCTGCCTCCAGCGCTCGTGCGCTGTGCTTCCTTGCTTCACGCTTCGGATGGAAAAGTTCCGCGCGCGGAAGTCATTGTAGCAATAGCTTGCCTGCAAAGACCATCAAAAGACAAGTGTGGAATGAGGTACTTCCACTATTTTTGTTTCTTTGCTTGAGTCTTTTTGGGAGAAGCGTGGCTGGAGCTGCCGGTGGAGCGATGCGCAGAGCCCTTCTTGGCGCTCGACGAAGAACGCGCGGAGCCGCTGCTGGAGCGGGTTCCACGCGTATTGCTCGCCTGACCGGCGTGTCCGCGGCGCGAGCTGCGCGCATCTACACGGCGCACGGTCGCGGGCTCGGCCACATGCAAGCGACGTCCCGCTTCGACACGGATGCCGGAAGAAATTTTGTTCCAGCGGCGCAGTTGATCGAGCGAAACACCGAAGCGATCGGCGATGGAGACCAGGGTGTCGCCGCGGCGCACGGTGTAGAGAACAGTACGCGCAGCAGGTGCGGAGGCGGGAGCAACCGGGATCACCAGGCCTTCGATGCCCTGAAGGCTCTGTCCTTCGCTGAGCTGGTTGGCGGCGGCGAGCTCCGCTATGCTGACGTGATTGTCGCGAGCCACGGAGGCCAGCGTGTCATCGGCTCCCAGGCGGTGATAGCGCCAGAAGTTGCGTTTGCTTTCCGGGATGCCGGCGATGCGCTGCTCGAAGAGAGAGCTGGTGCCGGCAGGCAGATGCAGGTCGAAGGAAGCGTCGGGAGGCGTCGTCATCCGCAGCAGGCTGGGATTGAGCGCCATCAGCTCATCGACCGGGGCACCGACCAGATCGGAGACCAGGCGCAGATCCACCGAGTAGTTGATGGTGACGGTGTCGGTCAGAATGGGAGGATCGTAGGTGATGTCCTCAAAGCCATACTTCTTGGGATTGTTGGCGATGATGATGGCGGCCAGGATTTCAGGAACGTAGTTCTTGGTCTCGCCGGGCAGGTTGTTGCGCTTGTAGAGTTCCCAGAAGTCGGCGTAGCCGGTCTTCTGCACCGCCTGCTGGATGCGGCCAGTTCCCCAGTCGTAGCCGGCCATGGAGAGATACCAGTCGCCGAGCTCGCTGTAGATGAACTTCATGTAGCGGGCGTAGGCGCGGGTGGACTTCTCCGGATCGAAGCGCTCGTCGACGTAGCCGTTGCGCACCAGCCCGTAGTATTTGGCGGCGGGCATGAACTGCCACATGCCGCCGGCGCCGGACTTGGGATTGACGGCGCGGGGATTGAAGCCGGACTCGGCTACAGCTAAATAGATCAAGTCCTGAGGTACGCCTTCTTCGGCCATCACCCGCTGAATCATGGCGCGGTAGCGGCCGCTGCGCTGGAAGGCGTGCATCAGCGTGTTGTGTCCCTTTTGGGTGTTGGCGAAGAAGTTGATGTAGGCCGCCACGTAGTCGTTCATCATCAAAGGGAGGTCGGACTTGGTAGTGGCCAGGTCGGCGGCGGCCTTGGCTACGAACTTGGGATCGATCTGGAAGGTAACGTCCTGGGCGACATCGGCGGGCGTGGGTTCCTGCTTGGGCACGAAGCCGTTGCCGATCTTGAGGGCTTCCATCTCCAGGGCGTTCACCTGATCGACGATGCGATCGAACTCATCCTGCAGCTGGGGAGTGGTCTTTATATCGATACCGCTTTCCAGCATGAGGTCGACGGCATGATCGAATTCGGCCTTGGCCTCCGGCAGGCGGCCTTTGCGGTAGTCGGCGTCGCCGGCGGCATAGGCCTTCTCGACTTGCTGGATGAGCTGCTGTACCCGTGCCTGCTGCGCCGGAGGGGGAGCGCTCTCTGGCTGGCTGGGGGCTGTGGATTGCGCGGCCGGAGCCTGCAAGGCGGGTGCGGTGGCTTGGGGCTTCTGGCTGGAAGAGGCGACTTTACCTTGAGAGGGACCGCAGCCTGCCAGCCCAAGGGCCAGAGCGGCACAGCCGAACCATCGATACTGAATCAAACTCATGCGCAATCTAGGCGGCGGCCGATCGCCGCGGCGAATCGGCTCTGGGATAAAGAAGGACCCCTACGCGATGATAAGCTATGCCAAGGAGGTCCGCTGCGGCGGACACCCATGGCGCCACTGGCGCAGCCGGCACTGCAGCTGATCAAGCGGGGTTCCTGAGAGCAAAACCAGAGACGATGTAGCTCGGCGGAGAGATTTGTCCCTGCGGGTCGCGTCCACCCGGCGAGATGGCCGGAGTGAAGTATCCTCTGATATTTGCAGTAAGGGGCGCCGCCTGGACCCTGGCCCGCTGACCAACGCCTCGAATCCTTCCTTCATCGGTTTGCATGGACGCACGTTTCATTCGTAATTTCGCCATCATCGCCCACATCGACCACGGCAAGTCGACGCTCAGCGACCGTCTGCTGGAACTGACCGGCTCGCTCAGCGCCCGCGAGATGCAGGCCCAGGTGCTGGACGCCATGGACCTGGAGCGCGAGCGCGGCATCACCATCAAAGCTCACGCCGTGCGCATGATGTACAAGGCCAAGGATGGCAATGTCTATCAGCTCAACCTGATCGACACGCCGGGTCACGTGGACTTCAGCTACGAGGTCTCGCGCTCGCTGGCGTCCTGCGAAGGCGCGCTGCTGGTGGTGGACGCCAGCCAGGGCGTGGAAGCACAGACGCTGGCCAATGCCTACCTGGCCATCAATCACGGCCTGGAGATCATCCCCGTCATCAACAAGATCGATCTGCCCTCGGCCGACATCCTGCGCACGCAAGAGGCCATCGAGCAGGCCGTTGGTTTGGACGCTACGGATGCGATTCCGGTGAGCGCAAAGACGGGCCTGGGCGTGGAAGAGGTGCTGGAAGCCATTGTGCATCGTTTGCCTCCGCCTACCGGAGATCCCGATGCGCCCCTGCAAGCGTTGATCTTCGATTCATGGTTTGATCCCTATCGCGGGGTGATCGTGCTGGTGCGAGTCATGCAGGGCACCATGCGCAAGGGGCAGCGCATCCGCCTGATGTCGATCGGCAAGGCCTTCGATATCGAGTCGATGGGAGTGCTGACTCCCAAGCCGGTTGAGATTGGGGAACTGGTAGCCGGCGAAGTGGGCTTCTTTGTAGCCACCATCAAGACGGTCAGCGATACCAAGATCGGCGACACGGTCACGGATGATGCAAACCCGGCGGCGGACCAGCTGCCCGGCTTTGAAGACATCAAGCCCATGGTCTTCTCTGGCCTCTACACGGTGGATTCGCACGAGCACACGCTGCTGCGCGACGCGCTGGAGAAGCTGCGGCTGAACGACTCCTCGTTCTTCTTTGAGCCGGAGAGCTCGGCGGCGCTGGGCTTTGGATTCCGCTGCGGCTTCCTCGGGCTGCTGCACATGGAGATCATCCAGGAACGGCTGGAGCGCGAATACGAGCTGGACCTGATCACCACCGCCCCCGGGGTGCGCTACCACATTACGCTGACCGACGGATCGGTGATCGAGGTGGACAATCCCTCGCGCTGGCCGGAGCCCACCAATATTGAAGCGATCCGCGAGCCCGTCATCCAGGCCAAGATTCTCACCAATGAAGAGTACGTGGGTGGAATCCTGAAGCTGGTGGAGGAGAAGCGCGGCAAGCAGGTCAACTTTGAATACGTCACGCCCACGCGGGTGATGTTGACCTACGAGCTGCCGCTGAACGAGATCGTTCTGGACTTCTACGACCGGCTGAAGTCGATCAGCCGCGGTTATGCCTCGCTGGACTACCAGCTTGCCGGCGAGTGGGTCTCGCCCATGGTGAAGATGGACATTCTGGTATCCGGTGAGCCGGTCGATGCGTTGTCGATCATCGTGCACCGGGACTTTGCGTACGAGCGCGGCAAGGCGCTGGTATCGAAGATGCGGGAGCTGATTCCCCGCCAGCAGTTCGAGGTGGCCATTCAGGCGGCGATTGGTTCCAAGATCATCGCCCGGGAGTCAGTGAGCGCGCTGCGCAAGAACGTGCTGGCCAAGTGCTATGGCGGCGACATCTCGCGTAAGCGCAAGCTGCTGGAAAAGCAAAAAGAGGGCAAGAAGCGGATGAAGCGGATCGGCAAGGTCGACATCCCCCAGGAGGCCTTCCTGGCAGTGCTGCGAGTGGGCGAGGACCAACAAAAATAGGCAGTTCTTCGCAGCTTGTCCGTATTTAGATGTTCATCTTCCTTTCATCGACACCTGTGGAAAGCTCCCTTTCCGGAGGAAGATGCCCCACATCTTGTGCGGGCACGGGCCGCCGCTCACAATCTCGCCAATCATGTTTATAAATGAGCAACTTAGCGCGAGTAACAGAGAGCGCCGCAGCTTGGCAAGGGGCAATTGCTAGAGAAAGTGTGCCGAACGTGCTCGGCGATCCACAATTTTTTCCACAGAAGGGCTGTGGATTGGCGAGGCCAATCAGGCCGTCCGCCAGGGGCACGGAAACGGGGTGCGGTGGACCGGGAAAAGAGGGTTTCGGGAACGACGGTTGAACTGGAAATGCAGGGGAAATTCCGGCCACGGCGAACCGTGGCCGGAATTCTTTACTTGTGGGCAGGAGCCGTGGTCTTGGGGGTCACCGGGCGGGGAGCCGGAGCTGCCGGAACGCCAGCAGCGGGCTGAGGCGGCGCAGGCACACCCGACTTCACGTTGTAGGCTTCCACGACGGGCTTGGTGATGTCGGTGGAGGGAACGGCATAGAGAACCGGGGTCTGCTGCGCAGCGATGTCGAGAACCACGGTAAAGCCGTGCTGCTCGGAATAGGACTTCAACACGTCATACACTTTGGAGGCGGTGGTGGAGTAGAGCTCCTGCATCTCGCCCTGGAAGTCGTTCTGCGCATCTTCAGCGGAGCGGTCCAGCTGCTTCTTCTTTTCGTCCAGGGTCTTGGCGCGGGTGGCACGCTCGGTGTCGCTCAGCTTGTCGCCCTGGGCCTGGAGGTCCTTGGTGAGGCGCTCGACCTCGTCGTTCAGAGACTTCAACTGCTCCCGCTTGGGCTCATACTTCTTCTGCAGATCGCCGAAGGCGCGCTGGAACTCGTTGGTCTGACCTACGGCCACCTGGAAGGCAATGACAGCGATCTTGGCCGGTCCAGCAGCTGCGGAGGTAGCGGCAGGCGCGGGAGCGGCGGGGGTTTGAGCGGCGGAGCTGAGAGCCAAGCCAGAGGCCAGCAGAGCAGAGAGAACAAGCAGTCGCTTCATTCGAGTCGAAAACTCCTTCATGATTCCTGAGTAAGCCGCGCCTGAGAGAGCTGGAGGAATATTTCCTCTCTCCGAAACCTCTCGTCATTCTTGGAGGACGCTTGCTCCGGTCGGAGCAGCGCAAAACAAGACGCGAACGACAACGTCAAGCAGGAACTAGAAGGATTATAGGGGGGCGGGTGGGGAGCGTCAAACCCCCAAAGAGAGGATTCTGGCGGCCTAAATAGCGAACCGGAGGAGATGCTGAGATCTCCTCCGGCGCTGGATCGGAATCCAGGTTAGGCTTAGCGGGAAGCCGGCTTGGGAGCGGGAGCCGAAGGCGCTTGCGGCGCGGGAGCGGGCACGCCCGACTTGGTGTTGTAGGCCTCGATCACGGCCTTGGTGATGTCGGAAGAGGGATTGGCGTAGAGCACCGTGGGAGGCTGCTGCTGCTGCTCAGTCTCATCGATCACCAGAGTGTAGCCCTTCTCCTTGGAGTAGCTGAGCAAGAGCTCGTCGACCTTGCTGGCTACCTTGGCGAAGGCTTCCTGCAGAGCCTGCTGGTAGTCATTCTGGGCGTCTTCGAGCAAGCGCTGGGCCTGCTTCTTCTTGTCGTCGATGGACTTGGCCTTGGTGGCGCGATCGGCATCGGTCAACTTGGCGCCGTCGGTCTGCAGCTGCTTGGTCAGGCTCTCGACCTCGTCGCTGAGGGTCTTGATCTCAGTGCGCTTGGGCTCGAACTTCTTTTGCAGGTCGCCGAACTCACGCTGGAATTCGTTGGTGGCGGTTACGGCCGACTGGAAGGCGATGACGGCCACCTTCGGAGCAGCTTCAGCAGGGGCGGCCTGGGCATGGAGGGCGAAGCCCGAAGCAAGAACGGCGACTGATGCAAGTACACGCTTCATGCGAATGAAAAACTCCTTCTGGATTCCTGCAGTTTCGACGCACGGGACACACAAAGATCACCCATGCTGCCGGAGAACGTCGGTCTTTCGGAAACTTTGCACCGGGTGGTACAGGCAGGAAAAGACGCGGACGGAGATAACAGCAGGAACTGAGGGGATTATATGGGGCGGGAGGGGGAGCGTCAAACCGCAGAAGTGTAAATTGTGGGGCTATTCGTCACCCATTGACGAACTCGCGAAGGCGGATGGTCCGCAAAGAACAAGGGCCACTCCAGGAGAGTGGCCCTCATCCGTTGCGAGAAGAACGGCTTAGAACGTGGTGGAGACGGTCAGGCGGAAGGTCTTGCGCGGCTCGCGGAAGAGGTTCTGCGCGCCGTAGCCCTGGATCGCCTGCTCGTAGGTGTAGTCGCCCGCGCCGCCCGGGGGGAACAGATCGCGAGTGATCAGCTGCGCCGAGCAGCTCAGGTTCTTGGCACCGTTGTGCGACTCGTTGCAATACGGCCGCTCGTAGAGGCGGAGCGGGTTGTACGCATAGTAGAGGCGGAACGGCGCATTGATGATGGGCATCATCACCGAGAGCTCGCCACCCAGCGACATGCGGGGCACGAAGTTGGTGCCGGAGATGGGCCGGATATCGCGCTGGAATCCGATCTGCGATCCCGGGATTCCGCCTTGGCAGGAGCCGTTGTTGAAGACGGGGCAGCCGTAGAGCGGAGCAGTGAGCGAGGCAAAGCCCTCCGGGCTCTGCTTCAACTGTCCGCGATTGAGGGCGGAGTCGATGCCGAAGTCGTCGAAGAACGAGAAGGTAACCGGGCCGGCTACGGGAATGCGATACTCGGCGTTCCCGGTGAAGCTGGTGTCACCGCCGATGGAAGCGACGCCGTAGATCGGGATCGGCACCTGAATGCACTGGTTCAGCTGCGGATTGTAGGGATCGCGGGGCACGCAGTTGCCGTCAGGATTGGTCAGCTGCATGGTGGTGCGGGTCGGTACCCAGCCGTAAGGCGTGGCGCCGCGCACGTCGAAACCGCGCAACTCGTTTTCGCCACCCGCGTAGAAGCGGTTGTTAGGCGGAGCCACGTCGCCGCCGAAGCCCTGCACGTATCCCAACTGCGCACGCAGCGCCAGCACGTTGCGGCCGTTCGGCGAGGGCGTGAGGTAGTGCATGGAGCGGTAGCTCTTGTAGGCCACGAAGGGAGCGACGTAACGCAAGTTGCCGCCGATACCGGAGAACTGGAAGACCGCGGTGTACTCCTTGCCCTCGCGCGGACGGACAGGATTGTTCACCGTGTTGTATACGTAGCTGAACGAGGCAGAGCTGTTGACGATGCCGTTCAGCGCATTCGAACCCTGGATGCCGGACCGGAAGCTGATGGTCTGGAAGAAGGTCTGCGACGCGGTGCTGAAGGCGGTGATGGTGGAACGGCTCAGCGAGTAGGTGAAGCCGAGGCGCTGGAACGAGTGCCGCTTGAGCGGATAGCTGATGGAGAAGCTCAGGCCGGTGGCCGACTGGTTGTAGTTCTGCACCAGGGATTGCTGGGCCTGCGAGAGATTCGCAGCCAGGCCGGTCGTGCTCTGATAGTTCTTCGCCGCGTTGTAATCCTGCTTGGTGTTGTAGAGCTGGAAGCCCAGGTTCAACGGCCGGTTCTTGATGTAGGGCTGAGTAAAGCCGAAGGTGAACTGGCGGTTGACGTTGCCCAGGTTGCCCTGCAGACTCAGGGTCTCGCCCAGACCGAGGAAGTTATTGGTCTGGTAGTTGATGCCCAGGAAGGCTCCGGATAATCCGCTGACGCCACCGTTGAGGCCGATGGAGTTCTTGCCCTTTTCCTTCACCTTGAGCAGCAGGTCGACGGTGCCGGCTTCCGGATCCTGGTGGGCTTCGGAGTCCTGATCCACCTTCAAGGGTTCGAAGTACTCGAGCTGATTGAGGCGCAGCAGGCTGTACTCCCACAGCTGGGAGTTGTAGACCTGTCCTTCATCGAGCATCAGTTCACGGCGGATCACGCGATCGCGGGTGATGGTGTTGCCCTGGAACTCGATGCGGGAGACGTAGAACTGCTTGCCTTCATCGATGTCGATATCGAAGGAGACGGTCTTCTTCTGTTCGTCGTAGGTCGGCTTGGGAATGGCAGCGAAGTTGATGTAACCGAGCGAGCCGTAGGCCTTCTTCAGGTTCTCGAGGCCCTTGCCCATCAGCGTAGCGCTGAACCAGTCGCCGTCCTTGAGCGCGAACTGAGCGCGCAGGGCGCGTACGTTGGTGTAGGCCTTGTTGCCGGAGAAGCTGATGGTGCCCAGGCGATAACGTTCGCCCTCTTCAATGGGCATCAGGATGTCAATGCGCTTGCCCTTGTTGGGGCGGAAGGTGAACCAGTTCAGTCCGCCCTGGTCGCGAATCTGCGTCTTGGGCTCTTCCACCGCGGCGTTGGCATAGCCGCGATCGCGATATGCCTGACGAACGCGTTCGGAGTCCTCTTCCAGCTTGGAGGAGTCGAAGGTCTTGGAGAACAGGTTCTCGAAGATCAGCGAGTAGGGGATGCCGATGGGCTTGAGGTTGGCCATGGAGCGGCGCAGCACGCGCCCGCTGACATGCTGGTTGCCGGCAAAGCGGATCTGGCCGACCTTAACCGTGGGGCCTTCCTTGATATTGAAGTTCACCTGCACCGAGGCCGGGGGAATGGTCTTCACATCGGTCTTGATGGTGGCGAACTGGTGGCCGTGCTCGGCCAGCATCTCGCGGATGACAGACTCGGCGCGCTTGATCTTGGTGGGATCGAACTGGCTCTCCACGGAGAGAGAGACCTTTTCTTTCTTGAAGCGATCGAGCACATCGGACTGCGAGACCGAGTTCAGGCCCTTGTAGTTGATCTCGCGGATGGTGGGCTTCTCCTGCACATACACATCGAGGATGATGCCCTTCTCCGTATCTTCGCGCTCGATGCGCAGGTTCTCGAAGTAGCCGGTATTCCAGAGCGAGTTGAAATCGCGCTCGATGGAGATGGGGTCGTACTGATCGCCGATGTGGGTAAACATGCGGGCGACGACCGTCTCTTTGGGAATACGCCGGTTGCCGATGACACGAATCTGCTCAATGGTCTGCGACTGCTGGGCCAGCGCCGTGACAGCGGGCCAAAGCGCGGCCAGGATCAGAAGGGTGCGTGTCAGAAAGAGTACCGGCCGGAAAGCTCGATTACGGAAGATGGAGCGTCTCCGCGCGGAGCACTTCGGCTGCGCAGAGCACCCATCGAACTGGTGCGATCCTTGGTTCAAAATCACGGGAAGAATATGCACACCCTCATTGCTCGACAAAATCAGTTGCTGCCATCGAGGAAAGATCGATTATATTGGACCGCAGCCACCCCGCCCAAACCCGCCGGGCTGCCTGTCGGCTCGGAAATCCTGCCTTCCTCTACATTTCCTGCCGCGCTCACGTTTTCATTCCGGCCGATCTGCTGTTTTTCCGGGTAAAACTCGTCTCCGCAGAAAGAACAGTTGCATCACCGCACCGGAAGAGCACGCTGCCTCTTCGGACTTGAGCTGGCCCCCGCCGAAATGACTTTCGGCTGTTTGGGACCCAGTCCCCAGTCTAACGGACGCAGCCGGGCAATCGCGTCGATTCACACAGTTTGCGCTGCACGCTCTTAGACGCACGGCAGCGCAACATGACATCCTGAAAACGGAGGGAATCCACTCATGTACGGGAACGAGGGCTCGGTGTACGACTTCTCGGCCGAGCTGCTCGATGGACAAGTATTGCCCTTGTCCTACTTCCGCGGCCGGGTGCTCTTGATTGTGAACACCGCCAGTAAATGCGGTTTTACCCCGCAATATCGCGGGTTGGAGGAGCTTTACCGGCGCTACAATCCGCGCGGCCTGGAGATACTAGGCTTCCCCTGCAATCAATTTGGGTCGCAGGAGCCGGGCTCGGCGGAGCAGATCGGCACCTTCTGCGAGAAGAACTACGGGGTCAGCTTTCCCATGTTCGCCAAGGTGGATGTGAACGGGTCCGCCGCGCATCCTCTTTATAACTACCTGAAGGCCGAACGACGAGGATTTCTTGGAATGCAGCGCATCCCGTGGAACTTCACCAAATTCCTGGTGAACCGCAAAGGCCAGGTCGTGCGACGGCATGCGCCCAGCAGCGATCCGCAGAAGTTGGCCGGTGAGATCGAGGCCCTGTTGGCCGAACCAGCCTAGCGGGTTGAAGTGCGATGAAGCTGTGGTGAAGCAAGGCTAATCGCGCTCCAGCCCTTTCTGGTCCAGATGGCAGCAGGCGTAGTTACTGATACAGCACCTGAGTTTAACCGCCTGCACCCGCGTGCGTTATGCTCGGGTTGAGAGCCCGGTGGTCACGAATGCCGGCCCTGGTTGACACTCTAAAGAAGGATTGGGAATGCGCAGTAACCTTCCTCTCATCCTCGTCCGTATCATCGTCGGCATCGTTTTCCTCAGCGAAGGCATTCTGAAGTTTATGGAACCCGCAGCCCTGGGCGCGGGCCGTTTCGCGCACATCGGATTTCCCTTCCCGCACGTACTCGCTCCTGTGGTGGGCGGGGTGGAGATTGCCGCATCGGTCGCGGTGATCTTTGGCTTCTATGCGGGGGATGCGGCGATTCTGCTGCTGTGCGTGGCTCTCACCGCGCTGGTGACGACCAAGATTCCCATCCTGCTGGGCCATTCCCTGGGGCCATTTCATGCGCCGAAAGATCTGGCCGTGGGCGGCTGGCTAGGCTTCTTGCACGAATCCCGCACAGATCTGGCCATGGTGTTCTGCCTGGTGGCCATCCTGATTGACGCCGGGGTGCACGTGGGCCGGACGCGCAAGTGGTATCAACGCTGAACCGCCCTGGCTAGCCCTTCCCTGCTGGACGCGCCACTCATCCATCGAAACGATAGGCACTGATGGCCGCACCCATGGGCTCGCCGCTGAAGATGCGATGGCCCGGGGCGTGGCCTCCGGCTCCCGCAGCCACCAACAGCGGAATCAAATGCTCTTCCCGGGGATGTGCGAACGGCCCATTGGGCGCCTGGCGCCAGTCGGCTAACAGCTGATCGCGGCGGGTCGCAGGCGATTCGATGGCTTGCGTCAACCACTGGTCGAAGGCACGCGATGCCTCCAGCGTCTCCGGCCGCATGTACGCGCGCAGATTGTGGAAGCTCATGCCGCTGCCGATGATGAGCACACCTTCCTCGCGCAGAGGCGCGAGCGCCCGGCCCGCGGCGAGATGCAGTGCCGGATCCAGTGACGCGGCTAGAGAGAGCGTGACCACCGGGATTTGCGCCTCTGGAAATGCGACCTTCAGCGGCACGAACACGCCGTGATCGAATCCGCGGTTCGGATGCAGGGCCGCAGGAAGGCCGGCCTGCTGCAACAGTGCAGTCACCTCGGCGGCCAGGGCTGGATCTCCCGGTGCAGGCCAGGTAAGCCGGTACGTGTGCTCGGGGAACCCGTGGTAATCGAAGATCAGCGACGGGTGCGAGGCGGCGCTGGCCGTGAAGACCGGCTCCTCCCAGTGCCCACTCACGACCAGCAAAGCCTTGGGCACAGCGGGGAGGGTGGCCTGAAGGCCTTCAAGGAATCGCTGCGTAGTGTGCCAGGTATCGGCTGGTCCCCAGGTCCAATCCATGAAGAAGCAGGGACCGCCGCCGTGGGGGAGAAAGATAGACGGCTGACGTGCGGGATTCTGAGCCATAATTGCATCCTTGCCGCAGCAAATAGTTGTTGCGACGACTATTTCATAGATGCCGGCTGGGGCGCGATGGATTCGCGGATCGCGGTTAGTTGAAATACCGCGGAGCTGAGCCGCCCGGCGCCTACTCCATCGCGAACACGGCGTAGACCGTGGCCTGGCGGCTCACCTTCTGGGGTTCGATGGAAAGGGGCTGCGGCGCTGCTGCGCCTTTGGCTTCCATGGCCATCGATGCGCGGAACATGGGGCGCACCACCGTGACCTGGTTGCTGGCGAAGAGGAGCTCGCCCAGCTTCACGCCCATTCCTTTGGCCAGCACCGCGGCATTGGATTTGGCCCGCTCCGCTGCCTTTTCCAGGGCCTGCTCTTCGAGGGCGCGCTCGTCGTTGACGGTCCACTCAATCTCGCCGCTGCTGGTTGCTCCGGCGGTGATGGCAACGTCGAGGATCTCGGCAGCGCGGGCGGCCGGGGCGCGTACGGTCCACTGCTGGATGAGCTTGAACTTGTGCGGCTTGGTGTAGTCGCGATCGAGATGCTGCGATTCGCTGCGGATGGCGCCTTCCGCGATGCCCGCCTGCTTCAAGGCGTCGATGATGGCATTGGAGGTGTGCGTGCCCTCTGCGTAGACGGACTTGGCGTCGCCCGGCTGGGTATCGAATCCGATGTGCAGCACAGCGATCTCCGGCTCG
The DNA here is from genome assembly GCA_966443485.1 of uncultured bacterium. Lineage (GTDB taxonomy): Bacteria > Acidobacteriota > Terriglobia > Terriglobales > Acidobacteriaceae > Telmatobacter. The sequence continues at coordinate 14,712 of CBJOJD010000097.1, forward strand.
ACCGTGACTTCCTCTTCAGCATTCACGGAGAGGGTGCGATTGGCAGAATCGATGCGCAGTTGAGGCAGGTTGGTCTGTTGAGCAATCACCTGCCCCGCAAACAATAAAGCAAAAGCGAGGACGGACAGCTTCCAAGGGAGTTTCATCTCTTACCCTCCACAGTTTTGGACGCACCAGCAGCGCCAGTTGCTCAGGTTATAAGAACCGATGTGATTACTGCGCGGTGGCGTACTTGGCGCCGAACTGCCGCAATTTGGCCAGCGTAGCCGCCGCCTGGCCGGAGTCGATGGCTTCCGCGCCCAGCTGCACACCCTCTTTCAGGTCGCCGGCCAAGCCCGCAGCCACCAGCGCAGCGGCGGCATTCAAGAGCACGATTTCGCGGCGCGCTCCAGGAATCCCGGTGAGCACGTCGTAGAGCAACGCGGCATTGGTCTCCACGTCCCCGCCAGTGAATTGATCGAGCGTGGCGCGCGGAACTCCCGCCATCTCTGGCGTGATGCGGGCCGCCTTCATCTCCGGTGGAGCAGCGGGATCGGGCTGCTCGATGCGGGCGACCACCGACTCGCCGGTGGTGGTCAACTCATCGATTCCATCGGTGCCGTGGACGACGAAGGCGCGTTTTGCGCCCAGCGCGACGAGAGTCCGGCCCACCAGCAGCACACGGCTGGGAGCTAACACGCCGATGACCTGGGTGCGCGCTCCAGCCGGATTGCTGAGCGGACCACAGAGATTGAAGATGGTGCGGAATCCCAGAGCCTTGCGCAACGGCTGCACGATGCCCATCGCCGGGTGATAGTGCGGCGCAAAGAGAAACATGAAGCCGGTGGCGCGCAGACACTCGACAGCCAGCTCAGGACTGAGGGTGACGGGGACACCGAGCGCTTCCAGCACATCGG
>CBJOJD010000098.1:0-15606 GCA_966443485.1 uncultured bacterium
AGGCTGCTCGCAGCGCACAGCAACGCCAGGCCAGCTCCCAGGTGACTGACCTGCTCTCTGAGGCCCAGCGCATTGCGGAGAACCTGCATGGCTCAGAACGCGCCGCGGTTCTCGAAGAACTGGGCGCCCAGCAGCAAGCCCTGGAAACGGTGCAATTCAAATCGGATGACACCGTCTAGAAAGCTTGACAACTTCTAGACGGGAACTTGACGCATTTGTCCTCACAGGAAAGGTACTGTTGCTTTCGTAGGAGGACATCGACATGCGCTTCACACCCCGCTTCCCCATCCTGGCCCCGGCGTTCTTGGCGGCCGTTGCTTTGACCTCTGGTTCCGCGTTCGCCGAAACCCTGCACGTCCCCTTCCGCTTCGTGGCCGCTGGAAAGCAGTTACCCGCCGGTGACTATCAGGTGCAGCGCGATGCCAAGCACGATCTGGTTCAGCTCAAGTGCGCCTGCGCCTCCGCCAACATGTCCTGGATTCTTACCCCAGGTGAGCCCTCCCCCACCGACAAGGGCGTGGTGTTGCGCTTCGACCACTCTGCCGCCGGCTACGCGCTGCGTTCCATCCAGTACGACGCGCAAGTCACTCCGCGCATCGACCACAAGCAGCAGAATGGCGACGACTCCGCATACCACGAGATCCGCGGCACGCGATGAGCGACCAGGATCCATCGAGCCACTTGATTGACCATCGATCGGTGCGCAGATTGACCTTGGCCGTCCACCGTTCCTTCGCTACTCCACACATCTCTTCCCCGGAGGTGCTCAACTGAGAATGACCAGCAAATAGAAGGAGGGCCTTCGCTGACGCGGCGCCCTCCTTTTGCTCTTCTCGGCTTGTGCTCGCCTACCTCATTGCCCTGATCTTCCCATCCACACACTGAGCCCCGCCACGATCGTCCGGCCCGGCATGTTGACCCCTTCGATCTCCTGGTAACCCGTGTTGCTGATATTGCTCATGCGCAGGTACGGGCGGATCATTCCGCGATCCCGGATCAACGAGCCGTTCCAGACCGGGTAAGCGCTGCGCTGATACCGTTGCGCGATCTGCACCGCATGGGTCATCACAATCGATCGGCCCAGGTTGGCCGTCCACGATGCGTGCACATTCTCCACCGGATAGTTGAAGACGTACTCGGACTGCAGCCCATGCAGCGCATCTTGAGCTCCATGCAAACCCGTCCAGGCTACGCGGACCGTGTTGTTCTTCGCGACCAGCCAGGTCATCTGCGCTTCCACGCCGCTGAAGCGCAGTCCGCTCAAGTTCTGCGCCTGCCAGGGTGCGATTGCATCCGCCCGCACGTAGTCGATCGCATTATGCTGCCGTGAGTAGAACCCGGTGGCTGAGATCATCAGTCGTGCTGATGCTGCCCAGTCGACGCCGCCCTCTCCCGACCACGCCGACTCCGGCTTCAGCTTGGCATTGCCAATCGTAACGGGATCGCTGTAGTAGAGATCGGTGTACGTCGGAATGCGGAAGCCATAGCCGCCACTGGCCCGTAGCTTGATCTTGTCCGAGGCTCGCCAGCTTCCCGCCAGGTGCGGAGCAAACGCCGCGGTGGGACCACCAGAGAAGATCTCCTCGCGCGCGCCGGCCGAGATGCTCCAGCGCCGCTTCGCGGGATGAAGATCGACATCCACGTAGCCAGCGCCGCGATTGCGCGCATGCAGTCCCAGGTTGTTGCTGTGGATGCTGTCCCCATCCGACTCCAACCCCATCAGAACTTGGCTACCCGGCCGCACCTCTTCCGTATGCCGTAACGACGCCTGCCAGGAACCGTCGATGTGGTTGTTCTCGTAGATGGCCGGATCATTGCGAAACAGCACGAACTCATCCGTGTGGCGGCGATAGCCAAAGGCCGCCTGCGTGCGCTCACCTAGCTCCTGGCGAATCGAGGCGAACCACCCCTTGGTCCGCTCCCACTCAGGAAAGTTGCCGTAGAAGTTGTTGGCCCCGAAAGCACGGTCGCTGCCCGCGAAGAGGAGATCGGTCACGCCGAGCCGGGATCCCGCCCAGGCCTCCACCGCGCTGTCTTCATTGCGATAGTCGCGGTCGGTCATAAACCCGGTGGAGAAGTTGCGATCTGCCGTAACTCGTCCGCTGAACCGCCCGTGGACCGCTCCCCCCATCAGCGACTCTTCGTTTTCTCCAAAGCTCCCACCGCCCGCCCGCAGCAGCAGCGAAGTGCTGTTGGGCGCCGCAGTCAAGAAGTCCACCACCCCGTCCAAGGCATCCACGCCGTGCAAGGTCGAGCCTGCGCCGTGCAGCACCTGGATGGAATGCATCGTCTCCAGCGGCACGGGCAGGTCCAGGTTGTGATGCGAGGTCTGGCTGTCGTTGATGCGTAATCCGTTGAGCAGCACCAGCGTCTGCTCAAAGCTGCCTCCGCGCAACACGATGTCGGACTGCGCCCCGCCCGCGCCGCGATCCTCGAGGAACAGGGAGGAGTCCTCGCGCAGCAGATCCTGCGGGGTGCTCACCTTCAGCAGCTCGGGCTCGACCGCGATCACCTCCACGGTCGAAGGCGATTCCGCGAGCGGTACGGGCGTGGCCGTGCCCAGCACCACCATGGTCTCGGTGGTCTTGCCCACGCCACCCGGCGCTGCGTGGGATGCCGGAGCGGCCGTCGGTTGCGTTTGGGCTGCGCCTAGAGCTGCACAGAGCAGAAAACCTGGGATAACGAAGAAACAGCGATCTCTCATGATGTACTTCCATGCTGACCAGCAAGCCAGCGGAGCGCAAGCATGGTTTGATCTGCATTCGAATAGTTGAATGGTTCAACCAATTAGAATGACGGCATGCGCATCGACGCCTTCCTGCAAGAGAGCCCTATGTTCGCGGTGGGCCGCGCGGCCCGGCAATTTGAAGCCCTGAGCAGCCGCATGCTGGCCGCCGATGATCTCAACTTCCTGGAAGGACTGGTGTTGGCCGCGCTGTTCTTTGAGGCACCTCGCAGCGTGAAGCCCTCGCAGTTGGCCGAAACCTTCGGCACCACCCGCGGCAACATCAGCCACTGTGTGTCGAGTCTCGAGGCCCGCGGCTACTTGCAGCGCAAGATCGACCCCGAAGACGCCCGCGCCTACCTGCTGAGCCTGCTGCCCCAGGGCAAGAAGTGTGCTCTGCGCGTCATCGCCGCATTCGATGGCCTTCAAAAGGAGTTCGAGAAGGAGACCGGCAAAGCCGCGCTGGGCGAGATGCTGCGGACCCTGCGCAAGCTGGAAAAGCGCGCCCTACGCTAGAGGAGGGGGTGCCCCGTCCAAGCTCTGCTTGGGCGGGTGGATGTGCGGAGGTCTGTGCCCCGTTCAAGCGGAGCTTGAGCGGGAGACCAGATCTCTCCTGCGACAATCCGTCTCCACACTGAACGCCCGGGTGTGCCCCAGGTCTCGATTTTGAGACCTGGGATGGCGAGATCTCTGCGCATCCAAGCGAAGTTCTTACAGAATGTACCGGCTCAGATCCTGATCCTTCACCACCGAAGCCACCATCTGTTTCACGTACGCGTCGGTAATCAGAAACACCTTCTCCGGCCCCGAGGCGGTCATGCGCTCTTCAAAGGGCAACGGCGACGACGCCTCGCTCCGAATTGCCTCGTTCAGTACCGCCGCCTGCTCTTCGCTGCTCGGACGCCTTGCTACATCCGGCGCCAGGAAGCTCACGTCTTCCAGAACGCGTTCCATGATGGTGTGCAGCCGCCGCGCGCCGATGTTCTCCGTGGTCTCGTTCACGCGAAAGGCAAACTCCGCCATCTCGCGCAGCGCCTCCGCGGCAAACTCCAGCCGCACGCCTTCGGTCTCCAGCAGAGCCTCATACTGCTTGGTCAAAGACGACTTCGGCTCGGTGAGAATGCGCAGGAAGTCCTCCACCGTGAGCGATTGCAGCTCCACGCGGATAGGGAAGCGTCCCTGCAGCTCCGGAATCAGATCGCTCGGCTTCGATACGTGGAACGCTCCCGCGGCAATGAACAGGATGTGATCCGTCCGCACCATGCCGTAGCGGGTGTTGACCGTCGTGCCTTCCACGATAGGCAGAATGTCTCGCTGCACGCCTTCGCGGGACACGTCCGGGCCGTGGCTGCCCTCGCGTCCTGCGATCTTGTCGATCTCGTCCAGAAAGATGATGCCGCTCGACTCCACGCGCTCCACCGCCGCGCGGTTCACCGAGTCCATATCGATCAGGCGGCCTTCTTCTTCTTGCACCAGGTAGTCGAAGGCCTCGCCTACCTTCATCTTGCGCTTCTTGCTGCCGCCGCCAAAGATGTTGGGCAGCATGTCCTTGAGGTTCATCTCCATGTCCTCAAGGTTCTGATTGCTGATGATGCCGAACTGCGGCATGTTCCGCTCGCGGACATCAATCTCCACCATGCGTTCGTCCAGCTTGCCTTCGCGGAACTGCTGGCGCAGCTTCTCGCGCGACCTCTGATGGCTGTCCGCGCCGGGCAGCGTCAGCTGTCCCTCCTGATGGCCGCCGGGCGTGGCTGGCGGAGGCGGCAGCAGCACATCCAGCAGCCGCTCCTCGGCGTTCATCTCCGCTTTGTCTTCCACCTCTTCCAGCCGCTCTTCGCGCACCATGTCGATGGAGATCTCCACCAGATCGCGAATCATCGACTCCACATCGCGGCCCACATAGCCCACCTCGGTGAACTTCGAAGCTTCCACCTTGAGGAAGGGCGAGTTGGTCAGCTTGGCCAGCCTGCGCGCAATCTCCGTCTTGCCCACGCCCGTAGGCCCGATCATGATGATGTTCTTGGGCATGATGTCGTCGGCCAGGTCGGGTGGCAGCTTCTGCCGCCGCTGCCGGTTGCGCAGAGCAATCGCGACAGCGCGTTTGGCTGCTCGCTGGCCCACTACATGCTTGTCCAGTTCGGCAACAATTTCGCGCGGCGTCAGCTCGTCCAGCGAGAGATCCTGTTCTTCGGCGGATGCGGGAAGATAAATGGCCATTTCGTTTCCAGTCGTCACTTCTTATTTTGCTGCCGTACCATGGCGGGCCGGTGTTCTTTGCGAATCACGAACTTCAATCCTGACCAGGTATCGTCAATCGCGCAGATCTTGACGTCAACAAAGTCCGTCTTCAGCACCTGCTCGCGGATGGCGTCCTCGGTCACATCGGTCTTCAGACCGGAACTCTTCTTCGGCCACGCAACCCAGATCATGCCCTCGGCTTTGATGGTATTCATTAGCGCGGCAAACTCGTCTTGGAACACCGCCAGAGACTTGGCAAAGAGCACCACCACATCGAGATCCTTGCCGGCTCTGGCATTTGAATAGCCCTTCAGCTCGTCCGGCAAGTCCATTGGCGCATGGCGCAGATGCACCCGGTGACCCTCCTGGATGCCGAGCTTCTTCAGCAGAGGTGTGCCGGAATAGCCTGCCATGATCCGCTTGCTGAGCAGGGCTGCCTGGCTCAGCCTTTCAACTCCTCTATGGTCACGCGATCGTTGGTGTAGATGCAAATCTCGCCGGCGATCTTCATTGCCTTCTGCGCAATCTCCATCGCACTCAGATCGGTGTTCTCCAGCAGCGCGCGAGCGGCCGCGGTGGCGTAGCTGCCGCCCGACCCGATGGCCGCAATCGGCTCATCCGGATCGATCACGTCGCCCGAGCCCGAAATCATGAAGGTCTGATTCTTGTCCGCCACCACCAGCAGCGCTTCCAGGTTGCGCAGCATCTTGTCCGTGCGCCAGTCCTTGGCCAGCTCCACCGCCGAGCGGTTCAAGTTCCCGGCAAACTGCTCCAGCTTGGCCTCAAAGCGAGTAAACAGATTGAAGGCGTCGGCGGTCGATCCCGCAAACCCAGCCAGGATCTTCTCCTGATAAAGCCGCCGGATCTTCTTTGCGGAGTGCTTCAGTACGTGATCGCCCAAAGTCACCTGGCCATCGGCGGCCATCACCACTTGCCCGTTGCGGCGTACGCAGATAACTGTTGTTGAGCGAATGCGCGGACGTTTTGCCGCAGCGGAACCCTTCTCTGACGCCAAGAAAAAACCTCCGGAAGTGCGCGTCCGGCAGGCCGGAACTCCACAACTTGCAGAGTCGAGTATAGCTCACCGCCTGGCGCCCACTGCCTCTCCCCAGCACCCTCGAAGTCGCGTGTTTGCCTCGCATGCGGCGCCATTCTTCCGCTCAGCTGAGCCTCGACTCTGCCGCTCTGATCCGCGTCTTCGTCACGCGTTGCCTGTGACGAGATAAGAATCTTCTTTCCAAGCTTCTAAGCGAATTCCAATCGTATTTGCCAAAGCTGGGCGTTCGCACAATTCCGACCTGCGCTATGCTTGAGGTCGGGGTCTCCTCTGCTACGGAGTCCCGCAGAGCATGAACCTCCAGGACGCTAAAATCTGGGAGATAGCCGCCGGAGCGGCCGTTCTAGCCGGCGTCGGCGCCGTCGGAGCCTGGATGGTGTATCGCAAACGCCCCACTCCGGAAGAGCTGGAACGGGCGCGTCGCGACTCCCTTACCCAGAGTGGACGCCTGGTCGATGGCACCGTCCTCGATGTCTGCGAGGTCCCTACCGAAGACGGCCGCACCCTCACCATGCTGCTCTACGGCTACCGCATCGGTGGCGTCGACTATCAGTGCTCCCAAGACATCACTCCCCTCAACGAGATCATCGATCCCGCGCAGATTCGCGCCGGCTTTCCATGCTCGGTTCGTTACCAGCCGGGAAATCCACAAAACAGCATCCTGGTTGCGGAAAAGTGGTCGGGTCTGCGGGTGCGCTTCCCGGTTGCGCAAGCCCACGCCGAGCCGGAACCTCTCGATCGCGGCCGCCTCGGACAGCGGGGACGAACCTAGCCGCCTGAACTCACCTGCCGCCCCAATACCTGCCCGGTCCGATACCCTAATCAGGTAATGTCTTCCCCCTCCCAACGGCCGCCCGTTCGCGGCCTTGAGTCCTTCGCCTTCCGCGACTTCCGCCGCTACCAGCTCGCCCGTCTCGCCGCCATCCTGGGAGCCGAGGCGCAATCGGTGGCCGTGGCCTGGCAGGTCTACTCCATCACCCACCGCCCCCTGGACCTGGGCTATACCGGCCTCGCCCTCTTTCTGCCGGGATTGATCTTCCTGCTGCCCGGCGGCCACGTGGCCGATCGCTTCGATCGCCGCCAGGTCATCCTCATCTGCTACTCGCTGCAGATGGTGTGCACCTCCGCGCTGCTGGCCCTCACCCACTTCGGCACCCACGGCGTCCTGCCCATCTACGCCGTGCTGTTCCTCATCGGCACAGGCCGCGCCTTCTCCGGACCGGCCAGCTCCGCCCTCATCCCCCACCTGGTTCCCGAGCAGCACTTCGTGAACGCCATCACCTGGGGTGGAGCCATCTTCCAGATCGCTAACACCGTCGGCCCGGCCATGGGCGGCATTCTTTTTACCTTGCCGCTGGCCCGGTATGCGCCAACGTGGCGCTTGGAAGGCGCAGGCATCGTCTACATCTTCACCCTCTTCAGCCTGGTCGCTTATCTCATTCTGGTGAGCAGCCTGCATGTGCGCCCCGGCCGCATGGAGCACCGGTCCGCCTCCCTCAACGTCGTGCTCGCCGGGTTCCGCTACGTTGGCCGCATGCCGATGCTGCTCGGCTCCTTTTCGCTGGACCTCTTTGTCGTGCTGCTGGGCGGCGCCGTCGCCCTGATGCCCATCTTTGCCAACGAGGTACTGCACACCGGCCCGCGTGGACTGGGACTGCTGCGCGCCGCGCCGGCGGTCGGAGCACTGTGCACCTCGCTCACCCTGGCGCGCTTCCCATTGCGCCGCAAAGCCGGGCCGCGCCTCTTCACCGCGGTTGCCATCTTCGGAGCCGCAACGGTGATCTTCGGCCTCTCGCACAGCCTGTGGCTCTCTTTGATTGCCCTGGCCGTGAGCGGCGCCGCCGACATGATCAGCGTGATCATTCGCGGCTCGGTGCTGCAGCTCGCCACACCGCCGGCCATGCGCGGCCGCGTCAGCGCGGTCAACTCGCTCTGCATCGGAGCCTCGAACGAACTAGGCGAGTTCGAGAGCGGTCTCACCGCGCAGTGGTGGGGAGCGGTGCGCGCCACCATCGTGGGCGGCGTCGGCTCTCTGGTGGTGGCAGGACTCTGGTCCGTGCTCTTCCCCAGCCTCCGCCACGCGGACGAACTTACCTCCGCCGCTCTGCTCGGAACCGCTCAGCCCGAACCCGAAGCTGCGGATGTGCTGTGAGGTTTATACTCCGCGCGTGAAGCTCCAGGTACTCATCCTCGCGCTTGTGACCGGAGTGCTCAGTTTTGGCTCGCTTGCACATTCCGCGGAAACCGGACTGGTTCATAGTACGGTCTGCGAGATTGTGAACCAGCCCACCAGCTTCGTCGGCAAGACCGTTGAGATTCGCGCCCAGATCTGGCCCGACGATCGCAATCCCAACTTCTTCTGGATGAATGAAGTCTCGCTCCAATTAGAAAAGGTGTGTCGCTTCCTTCCAGCCACCAGCGTCCCCCTCGCTGGTCAAACGGCCTTCGCCACCTTCCGCGGGACGATCGTCAGGAAGATGTCCCGGCAACAGTCCACTCTCGTGGGACCCCCACCGCGAGGACTCGGGATCATCTTCGTCGTTGATGCGATCTCCGACATTCACCTGGAGCGGAAGCACCCCAACGATCCCATCCCACTGCTGCAACTCTACGATGGAGAGAGAGGCACGTTTGTCCGTCCAGAACAGTGAGGCGCAGCCGATGGAAGCTGACGCCTGCTGCTTAATTTGGAAAGATGGGCCTTCGCCGCCCTAGTCCCCATCTCTGCTCCCGGCCTGCCGCGGCTAAAACCGTAGCGCCGGATTCCCAGCCGGCTGTAGCGCGGGTCTCCCGACCTGCGCCTTGTGGATCTTTCCAAAGTTCGTTTCTAGTTCGTCCGCACTCCTTCCCTTCCCTACAATCTCTACCAGGATGGCAAGTTCTCCTCCACCGCCCGACCCCGCGTATCGCGGCCGGCTTGCGCCCTCGCCCACCGGCTATCTCCACGTGGGCCACGCCCGCACCTTTTGGACCGCGTACCAGCGCGCCCGCGACGCGGGAGGCACCCTGATCATGCGCATGGAGGACCTCGATCCGGAGCGCAGCAAGCCTATCTATGCCGATGCCGCCTACGAAGACCTGCACTGGCTTGGCATTCGCTGGCAGGAAGGCCCCGACAAAGGCGGCCCCTACGCGCCCTACCTACAAAGCAAACGGCACAGCTTCTATATTGATGCGTGGCGCAAGCTCCTCCGCGACGGCTTCCTCTATCCCTGCCGCTGTTCTCGCAAAGATCTGGCCAGTGCCCTGGCCGCGCCGCACGAACACCGCAATGCTTCGCACGATGCCGACCCGCTCGACGACGAACCCATTTACCCCGGCACCTGCCGGCTCAATCTCGCCGGCGACCGTCAGATGGGCGGCCCCACCGGCATCGATCATGAGAATCCCGAAGGCACCAACTGGCGCTTCCGCGTTCCTGACGGCGAGGTCATCGAATTCAACGACATCAACCTTGGACCGCAGCGCTACACCGCCGGAGTCGACTTCGGCGACTTCCTCGCCTGGCGGCGCGACGGCACACCCAGCTACCAGCTGGCCTGCGTGGCAGACGATGCGGCCATGCACATCACGGAGGTGGTGCGCGGCGCCGACCTGCTCAAGTCCACCGCCCGCCAGATCCTGCTCTATCGCGCCCTCGGCCTCGAGCCGCCCGCCTGGTTCCACTGCAGCCTGGTCCTCGACCACCACGGCCGCCGCCTGGCCAAGCGCCACGACGCCCTCAGCCTGCGCACCCTGCGCGAACAAGGCATCACCCCGATGCGCATTCTGTCGGCGGATGTGCCAGTGTCCGCCTGAATACCGTGTTGCCAATTCCTGCCTAACCTAAGGGAAAATCACAGCAAAAAGCCCGCCCATGCGATTAACATGAGCGGGCTTCGGTCTTGCTCTAGTTCCCCACCGCTGTTTGCGACCCTCCGCGGATGAAACCGTAGCGCCGGCTTCCGAGCCGGCTGTTGCGCGGGCCTCCAGACCCGCGCATTGGGGAATCTTTCCAAAGCTTGTTTCTTGTTAGTAGCAATGCGAGAGATCAGCCCGGAAGATCGGGTTGTGGGTCCGCAGGCCGCCACAACGACCTGCGGGCCGTGTTGTGCAACCGAGGTGAGGACATGGATGGAAAATCATCCTGGATGCGAGTCGCCCTCACGATCGTCATTGACTGGCGATTTGCGATGGCCTTCTCGTCCTGGCGCTACTTTTGCAGTAGCCAAACCCCGGAAGGACCCTTTACCCTCTCCTTCCGGGATCAGCCCAAGTATGCTCCGCTTCAAATGCGCGGAGCACATTTCTTACCGGTGCTTGATGAACTTCCCGCTCTGCAACTCGTTCATCGCCAGCTGCAGTTCTGCCTGGGTATTCATCACGATCGGACCATACCAGGCCACCGGCTCTTCCAGCGGCTTGCCTGAGACCAGCAGGAAGCGAATCCCCTCCGGCCCGGCCTGCACCACGATCTCATCGCCGCGATCGAACAGCACCAGGGAGTGGTTCTTCGCATCGTAGACCGGCGCCGCATTGGGATCCACGCCCGACTCCGTCAACACTGCCCGCGGATCGGAGGCGTCGCGGAAGGTCCCCGCCCCGGCGAAGACATACGCAAAGGCATTGCGCTCCACCTCCACCTGGATGCGCTTCTTCTTGCCCGGCGGCACGGAGATGTCGATATAGCGCGCGTCCGCGGAGTACTGCCCCGTGGCCACACCCTCCACCGGCCCGGTCTTGCCCCAGAACTCGCCGCAGATGATGCGCGCCCTGGTGCCGTCATCCTCCGTGACCTCGGGAATGGCGCTGGACGGAATGTCCTGGTAGCGCGGATCGGTCATCTTCATCGACGCCGGCAGGTTGGCCCACAGCTGGAAGCCGTGCATGCGTCCCTGCTCATCGCCCTTGGGCATCTCCTGGTGCAGAATGCCGCTGCCCGCCGTCATCCACTGCACGTCGCCGGCGGTCATGCGCCCCTTGTTGCCCAGGCTGTCGCCGTGCGCCACCTCGCCTGCCAGCACATAGGTGATGGTCTCAATGCCGCGGTGCGGGTGCCATGGAAATCCCGCCACATAGTCGCGGGGATTGTCGTTGCGGAAGTCGTCCAGCAGCAGAAAAGGATCGAACTCCTTGGTTTTGCCGAAACCGAAGGCGCGCTGCAACTTCACCCCCGCACCCTCGATGGTGGACTTGGTTTCAAAGACTTCCTTCACAGCACGAAGCGACATGTACGACCTCCTGACCTACACCTATGTGATTCACGAGGGCGATATTCGTTGCAACAGGTATTTCCGCGGAGAACGGCGCTAACGATCGTATATCTAAGTCTAGATTCATGTGGCCTCGGCGCGGCAGATCGTATCTTCCGGCGAAAGAATCTCAATCGCGATCAGTGGCGGTCGCGTGAGCACCTTCTCGCGCGGCGTTCCCATGCGCAAGACACAGACGTCGGGGATCAGGTACTGGCGTGGGGCGATCCGCATCCGCTGCTCGGTAAGGCCAAAGACACCCCAGCGGTCCATGTTTACGGTGAAGATGGTTGCCAAAAGGGTCTGCAGAAAGGAATGCTCGAACTCTCCCAAGTTCCGCTCCACCAGCACGCCCTCGTCGTACTCGCAATCGGGCTCATAGGAGGTGGAGAGATACTCCTCGAGCGGAACGGTACGATCGCGTTCCATGGGCTGAGTCGCCATGCGACAAGTATCCACCTCTTCTGACTGGCTTCGCAACGACGGCTTGGCGCCGGCCACCGACGCTCTAGTCCTCCCGACTGTTTGCGACCCGCCGCGGATCAAAGCGTAGCGCCGGCTTCCAAGCCGGCTGTAGCGCGGGTCTCCAGACCCGAGCCTGGGGGCTCTTTCCAAAGTCTGATTCTTGCCAAAGCTGCTGCTTGTTAGGGGCGCCGCGCGCCGCTGGGAGTCATCTCGCAGAGCTCAAACAAACCTGCCGCCCCCCAGCTTTTCAGAGCGCGCCCCAGCGTCATCCCTGAATGAACTGCACGTCCAGCGTGATCTGCACATCCTCGCCCACCAGGACGCCGCCCGTCTCCAGCGCAGCGTTCCAGCTCAGCCCGAAGTCCTTGCGGTTGATCTTGGTCGTCGCCGACAACCCAATGCGCGTGTTTCCCCAGGGATCCTTCCCCGGCGTGCTCGGCCCTTCTACCGCGAAGGTCACCGGCTTGGTCACGCCGTGCAGGGTCAGATCGCCCGTCACCTCAAACTCTTCCTTGCCCTTCTGCTTCACGGCAGTGGACTTGAAGGTCATGGTGGGATACTTCTCCACGTCGAAAAAGTCCCCGCTCTTCAGGTGCCCGTCGCGCTGCGCGTCGCCGGTGTTCAGGCTGGACACGTCGATGGAGGCCTCGATGCGCGACCGTGTGGGGTCCGCCTGGTCCTCATGCAGCGTGCCGCTCAGGGCGCTGAAGCTGCCCTTCACGTTGGAAATCATCATGTGCTTCACCTTGAACTCCGCGCCGGAGTGGGCCGGATCCAGCTTCCAGGTGATCACTGAGGCAGGGGTGGCAGTGGTTGTGCTCATAGAGGGTCTCTCCTTTTCAGTTTCTTGGATGCAGCAGAGATATATTCGTTGCAACAAGTATTTTCTCTTTTTGACTCCCGCAGCCATCCTTTTCAGTCCAGCTTTCCACCCCGCCCCGCTCCCTTGTGGAAATCTTGTCAAGCCCCTCGCCCCTCAGAAAGCTTGTAAACTGCTCATTCCATTCACCAAAAACTTCCCGCAGTTTTGCCGATCAATTGCCCTGTTTATGCCATCCTTTATATGAGTCACAGAACAGCGCAGTTTTCGCACCCACCGGCCGGAGCGCCGCCGCGTCTCCGTCGGCCCGGCCAAGTCCGCCCTCGTCAGCTCCTCGATTGCCCTGGCGGTCCCCGTCGAGCACCCCTCACCGGGCCGCCTTCGCCTTCCAAAACTGCCGCAGGGGAACCATCCGTACCAACGCTGCGTATAGGCGCCTATGCAATGCGTTGGTACATTAAGCTGGAGCGTTGCGGGGTTTGGCTTTGCGGCTGAACCCAAGCGGCGAGAGGCGGAGGGCCGCAAGACCCCACCGCCACAGCCGAAGACCGCTTCGGCCTACGCCGGCGAGGGCATGCGCCCCGAGACGCGCCGCGGCGAGCAAGCCGGCCCTGGGCGCGCGGAGGTAGCACCGCTGGAGATCGACTGGTCGCAAACCGTACGCCGCTGCATGGACGGCGATTCGGCGGCCTGGGCCGAACTGGTCCGGACCCACCACCGTCGTGTCTACGGACTCTGCTACCGCTTCACCGGCTCCGCCACCGACGCCGAAGACCTCACCCAGGACGTCTTCCTGAAGATCTACTCCAACCTGGGCAGCTTCGACTGTGCCCGCGGCAGCTTGCAGGTCTGGATCACCACCATGACCCGCAACCTGCTTGTCGATAACTTCCGCCGTTCCAAACACCTGCGCGCCACCAGCTCGCTCGACGACGGCTGGGATCAGACCGAGGAGCTCAAGCCCATCGACCGGCTTGTCACTCGCGATCCCTCCCCCCACGAGATGGCGGCCCGCAAAGAACTGGAAAAAATGGTGCAACTGGCTCTCGCTCATGTCTCCGTGGAGCTGCGCGAGGCCGTCATTCTTAGAGACTTGCAGGATATGGATTACAAAGAGATTGCCCAGGTCCTGGGCATCCCCGAAGGTACCGTAAAGTCCCGTATCAGCCGCGGCCGCGCGGAACTGGCCCGGCTGCTGGAACGTAATTCTCGGGAGGTGATGTAACATGGCCGACCACATTCACATTCCGACTTCCCCCGCCTGCGGCCAATGGGAAACTCTGCTCGCCGATGCCCTCGATGGCCTGCTGCGCCCAGAAGATGAGTCGACCTTTCAGAACCACATGGCCGGTTGCGCCGCCTGCACCGCCCTCTTTGAGCAGGCCCGCCGCGGACGCGAATGGTTGGAATTCCTCTCCCCGGAACCAGAAACCCCGGCCGGACTCCTCGATAAGATCCTCGCCCAGACCGGCCCGGGCCAGACGGCAACCCTCGGTGTGGCTGCCGGCGATGGGCTGGGATTGCAGGCTGGACCGGGCGGCATTCCCCTCCAGCGTGGCACGGCTCTCAATGTCCCGGCCTGGCAGAAACCCGGCTTCATGGGCTTCGTTCGCCGCTTCGCCGAGCCGCGCTTGATGATGACCGCCGCCATGGCGTTCTTCTCCATCGCCCTTACCCTCAACCTCACGGGCGTGCGCCTCACCGATCTGCGGCTGGCCAATCTGCGCCCCTCCGCCGTTCGTTCCTACGTACAGCGGCAGTTCACCATCGCCTCTACCCCCATCGTGCGCTATTACGATCACCTCCGGTTTGTTTACGAAGTGCAGTCCCGCATGCGCGAACTGCGCCGCACCACGGAGCTCGATCAGGAACAGTCGCAACCCAACAAACAGCCCCAGCCCGGCCAGTCCCAGCAGACCCCCCGCAAAGACGGAGGCTCCAAGGTGGACCCTCCCCAGCAGTCGGTGGGCCCGGCAGCCGGTGATGAAGACTATTTAGAGAGTTCGCTTTCACTTCACGAACAGCCCGCGCATTCCGGCGGCTCCGCGAAGGCAATTTGCGAAAGGAGCACAGTATGGACTGCGTCAATCACAGCGGCGTGACCGCGACCGCCTTTTGCCAGAACTGCGGCAAGGCTCTTTGTTCCCACTGCGTGCGCACCGGCGCTCAAGGCCAAATTCTGTGCGAGCCCTGCTGGATGACCCTGCAGAGCGTTCCACCGCCCCCCTTCATCCCCGCGCCTCCCATCGGTGCGCCGAACCCGGCGGCCGCCGCCGTGCTGGGCCTGATCCCCGGCGTCGGCGCCATGTACAACGGGCAGTTCTTCAAGGGCCTGATCCACGTCGTCATCTTCGCCGTGCTGGTCAGCATCAGCGAACACTACGGCGTCTTCGGTATCTTCATCGGCGCCTGGGTCCTTTATCAGTCGTTTGAGGCCTTCCACACCGCCAAAGCGCGTCGCGATGGCCAGCCCCTGCCCGATCCGCTGGGACTGAACGAGGTAGGCAATTGGCTCAACCTGGGTGCCAAGCCCCACTACCCCCCCCAACCCGGTACTGGACCCTTCCCGGGTGCCCCTGGCGTACCTCCTGGCACCCCAAATGCGGCCTATCAGGCACCCTATGCGGGCCAGTACCAGGCCCCCTACCAGCCCCCCTTCACGCCCACACCCGGCTACGTCGATCCCAATATGCCGCCGGTGCCCCCCGTTCCCCCGCCCGCCTACTGGCGGCGCAAGGAGCCGGTCGGAGCAGTGGTCCTGATCGCTCTCGGACTCATGTTCCTGCTCGGGCAAATGGATATCTTTCACGGCCGGCTCTTTGAGTTCTCCTGGCCTATCTTCCTCATCGGGCTGGGCGTGTGGCTCATGATTCGCCGGGTTGGCGAGACCAAGGGAGGTTCCCAATGAACCGCTACATCATCATCCGTCGTCTGCGTGGTCCTGCGGTTCTGCTGCTGGTCGGTGTCATCGCCCTGCTTCATCAGGCCGACATCCTCAGCTGGGGCCATGCCTGGCCGCTGTTCCTGATCCTCTTCGGCGTCTTCGCCCTGGCCGAGCGCGCGCGCCGCA
>CBJOJD010000099.1:0-15553 GCA_966443485.1 uncultured bacterium
CCTGTATCTGGATCGAAATCCTTCCGGTACAGTCGCACGAATGTCCAGGGAAACTGCATCTTTGACCTCGTCGTGGCAAACGATGGCCCGACAGCAAATCCTGAATATCTGCGAAGATTGAATCGAACCGAACCGCACCGCACAGAAGAGCTTCACTCTATAGAGTCTCTGGTTGAAACTCGTCAATTAAGTCATCGTCCCAGCACCTCCCACTGGACCTTCGATGGGATGAAACTCATGGCCTGAATCGGCCCAGGGTGGGAGACTAGACCGCATCGCTCCCTTCCCCTTTTAGGCGGCGGCGATAGGAGGCGTTTATATATCATGATCGCCTCCAGGTCGGAGGAGCAACGGGGATGATATGGCCCCTTATTGGCTCTAAGGCATCTAAAATGGACGAACTCCTCTCTCAGTGCGTGAGATACCAGAGTCACACTCTCAGAGAGAAGACATCAAAACATCGATGGATGGGGCCTATTGCCGGGGGGAACTTAGCTGATGTTCTTCCAGAAATCAGAAATCGCCAAGGCACTTAGAAACGGTGACTTTTTCCCGGTCTTTCAGCCTCTCGTCGAACTCCGGACAGGTCAGCTTGCGGGCTTCGAAGTGCTTGCACGTTGGAGCCACCGCCGACATGGACTTCTGATGCCAGCTGACTTCATCTCAGCGGTGGAGAAAAGTGGTTTAAGCGATGGTATGACCATCGCCTTAATTAGACAGACCTTTGCAGTGTCAGAGCTAGCCCACGGCGATTTCATGCTCAGCGTGAACTTATCGGGTGTTCAGCTGCACGCCTCCCATTTGCCCGCTCAGATTTCGAATGCCGCAGGAGAAGCCGGGTTTCCGCTCGACCGGCTGACCATTGAGATCACCGAGAATGCACTCATTAGCGACCTTCGCGGCGCCCTAAAGATGATCGCCGAACTTCAGGAGCTTCACTGTAAACTCGCGTTGGACGATTTCGGCACGGGGTATTCGAGTCTGCAGCATCTGCAAAGTCTTCCTTTTGAGGAACTGAAGGTGGACCGCAGCTTCGTAAGCTCGATGACGGAAAAGCGGGAGAGCCGGAAGATTGTCGCGGCGGTTGTTGGCCTCGGAACAAGCCTTGAAGTCCTGACAGTTGGGGAAGGAGTTGAAACCCAGGAGCAGGCTAACATGCTCCACTGTCTGGGATGCGATCTGGGGCAAGGATGGCTCTATGGCAGGCCAGTGCCGGCAGCAGAGCTTTCAACCTTGATTGCAAGGATTCGGTCGCGTTTGGTCGCGCTGGATCAGGGATGTGGAGAAGAGGCGAATTTGATGCCTCTCGAGGCCCTGCCGGCGCAGCGGCTTGCCCAGCTACAGGCAATTTATGATGGAGCGCCCGTGGGATTGTGCTTTCTAGATCGTAAGCTGCGTTATGTGAGCCTCAATAAGCGCCTCGCGCAACTGAACGGCGTTCCGGTTTCTGCACACATTGGTAAGTGTGTGTCCGAAGTTCTCCCGAAATTCTTCCCTCGTCTTGAGCCGTTGCTTCGTAGAGCGCTTGAGGGCGAGCCGATGAGCGGAGTCGAAGTTCAAAAGCCTTTGCCGGACGGTGGCGAGGCGCTCCTGCGGATCTCGTATCAGCCGGCTCGTGACGAGGCGGGGGAAATCTTGGGCATTTCAGTCGCAGTGATGGATGAGACGCACACGAAACGCACTGAGCAGGCTCTGCAGGATGCGGAAGGCCATTATCGTCACCTGATGCAGCTGAGCCCGCACGTACCGTGGGTGCTCGATAATCAAGGCAGAGTGATCGATGCCAGCGACCGGTGGCGAGATTTCACCGGACAGGAGCATGAAGAATTCCTCGGCGACGGATGGTTGAGGATGCTGCATCCGGATGATGTCGAGCACACGCGAGAAGCCATTCGACACACAATCGATACTGGCCAAGCGCTCGATATTCGATACCGGGTTCGCCGTCCCGGTGAGGAGTGGAAATGGATGCGTTCCCGCGGCTCGCCCAGATTCTCGCCATCGGGCGGCATCATCGGGATCTATGGCGTAGCGGAGCCCGATGAAGGAGCACAGGTATCGGAAGATTTGGAGCGTTGCCATCTAGAGCTACAAGCCGCGGTGGAGGAGGTTCCACTCGGTATCATTCTCGTCGATGCGGTCGATGGTAACGTGGTGGTCGTGAATACCAAGGCGTACGAGATCTGCCGGGGTAGAGTTTTTCCCGGACAGAAACTTGTTGAATATGCGCATGTCCCCGTATTCAACCTGGACGGTACTCGAATTCAAGTCGAAGACATACCCCTCATCCGGGCTATCCAGTTCGGGCAGGTGACCGACCATCGTCACATCCTCTTCGATAACCGAGACGGCACACGGGCGCACATTGTAATGTCGGCCCGGCCAGTCCAGGGCCTCCAAGGTCAGCGCATCGGAGCGTTGGTGATTCTTCAAGAACTCACCGACTAGCCGCCGGACCCCTTGTTTGGCCACCGAAACTGCACACCATAGACTAAAGGATACGACTTGTACTCGGACAGATGAAGCCGCATTCACCTGCGGTGCTTGCCAAATTGCCGATTTGCGGCTTTCTGCTCAAATCGCTGCGGGCACTGGATCACCTGCCGTCTTCGGAATGGCTGAGGTGGAACGATACGTATCCGGACGTCCCGAGAGGGCGCAGGGTCGGGGGGCCGCATCAAATGTGTCATGGAGAGCAAGCCCCTCCGGAACCAGAACGAGGTGACATTCCACGTACGTGATTGCGTTAGGGTAGACGGGAACGACGAGCTATTCCTGGTGGTCCACGTGGACACGCGGCGTGGGTGCGTCGATCTGGCATGCATCGAGCGCCTGGGCTATTTGTTTGAGATGCCAATTAGGGCGTGTTCACACTAACCGCAAAGCTTCGACGATGAGGGCGAAGCTTTGCGGTCAGTGCGAACACGCCCTAGATCATCTCCCGGTTCGGTAATAACGCAAGCGCGCCTTGCCTTCAGAGTTTCACCGCGCGCAACCGAAGTGCATTCGAAATCACTGAGACTGAACTGAAGCTCATGGCTGCTGCTGCAATCATCGCATTGAGTAGGAGTCCGAATACCGGGAAGAGAACTCCAGCCGCAATCGGGACAGAGATCGCATTGTAAATAAACGCAAAGAACAGATTCTGGCGGATGTTTCGCATGGTTGCGATGCTCAGATGGCGTGCGCGCAAAATTGCACGAAGGTCGCCATGAAGGAGAATTCCGCCGGCCTCCATCGCAACATCGGTTCCCGTTCCCATGGCAATTCCCACGTCGGCTTGGGCGAGCGCCGGCGCGTCGTTGACTCCATCCCCGGCCATTGCGACGACCTCACCTTTCTGCTGATGCGCCTTGACGATCTCCCCTTTTCGATCTGGGAGTACGTCCGCTTCAAATTCGATGCCCAATCTGGCCGCAACCGCACCCGCTGTCGTCGCATTGTCACCGGTGATCATGATGACCTTCAGGCCTGCATTCTTCAATTCGCGAATCACATCTGGTGTGGAGGCGTTGCTTGGATCGGAGACGGCTACCAAGCCAGCCGGCTTGTCATCGACAGCCACAAGTATCACAGTCTGTCCATTCCGCCTTAGAGACTCAGCACGTTCGCGCAACGATTCTGGATCAATGCGCTGGCTTCGCAGCAGCTCAAGCATTTACGCAGAAGGGAACAGAGGTGGAGCAGAAACACTCCCGGGGCATGGATGCCGTGCGCGGTGAGCAGAAAGTAAGTTACCTCGTACGAATTTGTTCCCGTAGCGTTGATTCGCAGTTCTCAGATCACAAGAATGACAACAGAGCTGAGAGCTGCACTCAATGCGATTCCTGGCTACAGCCTTGGAGGAGACATGCCGAAGGAAAATGTTCCAGAATTTGGAAATTTAGAAGCCGATCTGGAAGCGGTCGGACAAGAGGTCCTGCCCGACATCACGCCCGAAATCGCAAGCGACCGCAGAGCAGTGGTCAGGGCCTTCACAAATCTAACCGCCGACCGGCTCGAACTCGGTCAGGCAATCAATAGCTACAGATTGCACTTCAAGGTGAGCCGCTCATGGCTCCGAATCGCGAACGTGCTGGGACGGCAACTTGGCAGGAGCCGGTCAACCTTCTACAAAGTGATGCATGACGCCGAGCGAGCCTGCGGACTCACGAGGGTCCGCCGGGCTGCGCTGCGCGCCGAAGGCATCGAGTCTGCCAGAGCGCACTTTGCGCCTATTCTTTCGCGCCTCGCTGGCGGGCCTGAGGACGAGACTGCAGCAGACGCGCGCCTCGGCGTGCAGGCAGCGATTACGAGCTTCAGAGCGCAGAAGGCATCCTGCAAAGGTGAGGATCGGCAGCCACCTAAAACGGCAGTGACGCTGAATGAATTCGCGGACCAGGATATCACGCGTGTTGCGAAGTTCGCCGAGCAGCATGGAGATCTCACGCACCGGGCTATAGCAGACGCCATGATGGAGCGTATTCAAGCTTGGGCGGGAACGTACAGTGAAGTGGAAAAGGCTGTGGCGCACATCGCTCTGGCGCCACCAGCTGCTAATGTCTCTCCTGATTCTGGAAACACGAGCTTCCAGAATGACCAGATGGAGGCTGCCGGGCACGATGGTGACCGCTCCGAGTCGGAGCAGCCTGCAAACGCCAAAAGGCCCCCGGCACCTGCGTCCTTGCAACAACGCACGTTGTTCGACAACCTCAGCGGCGGGATCGCCTGAACCGCGAAGAGCAACCCGGATATAGTCAACGTGAAGCATCTTTTTCTGGGACTAAATGGTAATGAGTGGACTGCTCGTAACCAATCTCAGGTGTCTATCTCAATTGCCGCGACTCGAATAATTGCTTCAAATCAATGCCCAGATGCACGCAAGGTTTGCATTGGTGGCAAATCCCTCACGGCAGCAGATTCATAGACCCTCTACCGGCACCGTTCGATATCTGCGCGGAACGCTGCAATGCCCGATGAACGAACGAGCAACCTGATGTCACGGCAGCCACGAGTTCCGTGCTCAGAGCCAGTCCGGACGCGATTGCGGTTGCAAGAACGCATCCGGTGCCATGGTCGTTGCGCGTGTCGATACGCGGAGAGCGAAGGAATAGAGGTTCGGGCCATCGTGACTGAAGGAGAACATCTGTGGAGTCGTTCCCGCCAATGTGGCCTCCTTTGAGGAGAACGGCGTTTGCACCTCGATCGATCAGTGCTCGTCCGGCCAGCAGCAGGTCAGAGACATTGCGCACCGCAATGCCCGTGAGCGCGGCTGCTTCCATCGAGTTCGGTGTGAAGAGGGTAAAGAGCGGCAGCATGGAGAGGAGCAGTTCGCTTCCACTCGTGTCCAGCAACGTGGTTCCGCTTGTGGAGACCAACACCGGGTCGCAAACAACGTTGCGCAGTTCATATGTCTTGATTGCCTGGGCCACAATCTCGACTCGATCCGCATCGTAAAGCATTCCCAGTTTGACCGCGAGCGGCGGTATATCGGAACAGACACTCGCAATCTGTGCGCGCAGCATTTCTATCGACACCGGCTCAACCGCGTTTACGCCCAGGCTGTTCTGAGAAGTGATAGCGGTAATTGCGGTCGAGACGTCTACGCCCAGAGCTGCGCCGGTCTTGATGTCCGCCTGGATACCAGCTCCGCCGCACGAATCCGATCCTCCGATAGCGAGGAGGCGGGGAGGCTCCATACGGTCCATCATTCGGCTCCGCTTATGCAGGTCATGCGCGGCGTTGTTGCGAGAAGGTCCGCGGTGGCCTTTCGATAATCTGGCGCCTCGGTGATGGCGCGCAGAGCGGCCGCGCAATCAACCCTAGTATCCAAGATGCCGGAGATTCGAGAAAGATCGATACCGCCAATCGCAACCAGAGGATAGTGGGGCGACATGAGACGCGCGTAGTGCTGTAGCCGACGCAATCCTTGCGGAGCCGTGGGCATCCGTTTGGTTGCGGTGGCATAGATTGCGCCACAAGCAATGTAGCTCGGTTTGCATGCGTGCGCGCGAAGCATCTCATAGATGCCATGAGTGGAAATGCCAAGCCGCAGGCCTGCCCGCTGCATGGCCGGCAGATCCGCTGTTTCTATGTCCTCCTGCCCGAGGTGTACGCCGTAGGCGCCAAGTTCCATGGCTATGCGCCAATCGTCGTTGATAAACAGCCGGCTGCCGGACCCAGTCGCCGCATCGATGGCTCGCCGAACTTCAATTGGACGCTCGGCGGTCGCGCGCTTGTTGCGCAACTGGATCACTGGGACTCCGGCCTCAACGAGGCGTTGCACCCACTCGCCTGTGGGCACCACAGCGTACAAACCTGTGTGGCGCGGAAACGGCGCAAAAGAAGCCATCGATGCAGGTCCGCCGACGGGAACCGGGTAGTCGGACAAATCGTTGGGCCATCCGTTCGCGCGATATGCGCGTGCCAGCATCAGCGCATCCACGATCGGAAAATCGTGTGCCGAAAAGGCTGCGAGCACCAACGGATCGATGGACGCACCGGCTACACTGCAGACCTTGATGACGCTGTCACCCTGAAGCAAGCAGTCTTTGATTCCACCAGAAACTGTGCGCGAACGGATAATAGCGCCACCGTCCCGAAGCCAATCCTGCTGCGAAGCATCTGCGGGCGGATTCAGCCAGACAGATCGCGGTGTTGCGCGGCGTTGCGGCGGCATCGTCCAGATATCGAAATTATGTTCGGACTCATCCGGAGTCGCGCCAAGCTGGCCGAGCACTCCGAGGTAATGCTCGAAATGGCCGGCTGGCCGAGCACTCCGAGGTAATGCTCGAAATGGCCGGCTGGCCGACCGTCGATATAAGCGGCGACGCTCATTCTTGCTCCTGGGCTGCAAATCGGGATGCCTCATCCCAGAAGGGCTTGCCGATCTCCGGCGTGCTGGCGACTGCGAGTTCCTGCACCGGCATGGGACCGGCGAGATAACCGCAACGACCGGCCTGCACCGCGCCTGCAAAGGCTTTGGCCATGCGTACCGGATCGATGGCGCGCGAAACCGCCGTGTTGACGAGTACTCCATCAAAGCCCCATTCCATCACTTGGCAGGCGTGCGATGGCAGGCCCAGGCCCGCATCGACGATGAGCGGCACATCGGGAAGGCGCTCGCGCAACTCCCGCAATGCTTTGGGATTCCTGGGGCCTTGTCCTGTTCCGATCGGGGCCGCCCATGGCATCAACACTTCGCATCCCGCGTCCAGCAGCCGACGGCACAGGACGATATCGTCCGTGCAATAGGGCAGAACACGAAAGCCCCGCTTCACCAGCTCTATCGTTGCTTCGACGAGGCCGAATGGATCGGGCTGCAAGTTGACATCGTCCCCAATGACCTCGAGCTTGATGAGGTCCGTCGCGAAGACTTCGCGGGCCATCAACGCCGTGTTCACCGCTTCTTTCACGGTATTGCATCCCGCGGTGTTCGGCAGCAATTCACGATTGGCGGAGCGCAAGATGTTCCAGAAGGACTGCCCCGACTGTACTCCTACTTGCGTCTGCTTGCGAAGCGCCACTGTCAGTAACGCCGGGTCGGCAGCTTCGATGGACTCGAGAAGTTGCGCCGGCGATTCGTAGCGGGCTGTCCCCAACAGGATGCGGGCAGGGAAACTGCGTCTGTACAACGTCAATGTATCTTGCATGTTCTAGCCTCCCGCGGAGGGGTGCACAATCTCAATGCGATCCCCGTCGTTCAATTCGCAGTTCCGATATGCAGATGCCGGAACGAACTCCGCGTTCCGGGCAACCGCATAGGGCCGTTGCGGATGCAATACGGCCAGCAATGCTTCGAGAGTTGGCGGATCTGGAATCGCCAATACTTCTCCATTCACCGTCAGTGACACGCCAGCACCCCTTCGCGCGCTCCCAGGGAGGGCCAGCGCGCTGAGACTCCCAACTCCGATTCCGGGTGTTCGAGCATCTGCGGCAGGATAGTGAGCACTTCTTCCACGACTGCGGGCGACAAGAGAAAGCCATGCCGATACAGGCCGTTCACTTCCATCAGGCGCGCACCGGGTGTGTATCGAATGGCGGGCCGATTGTCCGGAAGCGTGGGGCGGCAATCGCAATCGAGTTCGAGGATTCGTGCTTCGCCAAGTTCCGGCAGCACGGCGTACGCGGCGGAGAGCAATTCGAGGGCGCCACGCACAGAAACCGGCGTGCTGTCATCGCTCTCGATAGACGTGGCGCCGACCACGATGTTGCCGCCGGGTCGAGAGATCAGATAGATCGAGTAACGGGGATGCAGCAGGCGAATCATATGCTTCACGTCGACACCCGGCGCATGAAGACGCGCCAATTCGCCGCGTACTCCGCGCAGCTCCTTCCAGCGGGTCTTCGCGCTCTTGCCGCGGCAGTCGATGACGATGCGCGCATCGGGCAGTTCGGAGTCTTCCACGCGCCGGTTCCAATGGCACTCGACACCGAGCGCATCGAGAGCATCGGCCAGCGCCGGCAGAAGCTGGCGGTTGTCGACGTGCGCTTCGCCTGGCAGGTAGAGCGCTTCGGGAAAACGATTGCCGAGCGCAGGTTCCTGCGCGGCGATTTGCTGTGCGCTGAGTCGCTGAAAATTCGCGTGCGGATCGCGCGATTTGAGAAGCGATTCGAATCGATGGGCCTCGCCTGCGTCGGCGCGTTGCCACAACAGCAGGGTACCCGTGTCGCTATAGTGCACGGGCGTTGGCAGCGCAGGCAGCCATTCCGGCCAGAGCGCCAGACCGCGCCGGCCCATAGCGACCAGTTCCGGTTCTGCGTCTACCGCTTCCGCCTGCGGAGTCACCATCCCTCCAGCGACCCATGCTGTGGCCTCGTTTCCGAGCCGGTCATTGGCGTCGTACACGGTTACGCGAAGTCCGCCCAAGGCAGCGCGCCAGGCCAACAAGCGGCCCAGCAGCCCGCCACCCACGATTGCAATATCAGGTTTCATTACAGGTACACCTCTCCGTTCAATTCCCGGAATTCGCGCGCTTTGTCCGCCAAGGCCGATTCAACTTCCGCCTCGCAGTACGTGTCGCGGATTTCCTGGGTAATCTTCATTGAGCAGAATTTTGGACCGCACATGGAGCAGAAGTGCGCGGTCTTTGCTGCTTCGTGGGGAAGCGTAGCGTCATGATATTCGCGGGCCCGTTCCGGATCGAGGCTCAGGTTGAACTGATCTTCCCAGCGGAACTCGAAGCGCGCTTTTGATAGAGCGTTGTCGCGCATTTGCGCGCCGGGCCAGCCCTTTGCGAGGTCCGCGGCGTGCGCGGCGATTCGATACGTCACAATGCCGGTGCGAACGTCCTCCTTGTTCGGCAAGCCCAGATGCTCCTTGGGCGTGACGTAGCAAAGCATCGCGGTGCCATACCAGCCAATCTGCGCGGCGCCGATGGCGCTGGTAATGTGGTCGTATCCCGGCGCAATGTCCGTCACCAGTGGCCCCAGGGTATAGAACGGCGCCTCCATGCAATGGCGGAGTTCTTCAGTCATGTTCGCTTCGATGAGTTGCATGGGAACATGGCCCGGGCCTTCGATCATCACCTGCACGTCGTGCTTCCACGCCTGGGAGGTGAGTTCTCCCAGCGTGCGAAGCTCGGCAAATTGCGCTTCGTCGTTGGCATCGTAAATCGAGCCTGGACGCAGGCCATCTCCCAGGCTGAACGACACATCGTACGACTTCATGATTTCGCAAATCTCGTCGAAGTGCGTGTAGAGGAAATTCTCCTGGTGATGCGCCAGGCACCACTTCGCCATGATCGAACCGCCGCGCGAAACGATACCGGTGAGCCGCTTTGCCGTGAGCGGTATCCAAGGCAAACGAACGCCTGCATGCAATGTGAAGTAATCCACCCCTCGCTCGGCCTGTTCAATGAGCGTATCGCGGACGATCTCCCAGGTCAGTTCCTCCGCATGTCCGCCAACCTTCTCAAGCGCCTGGTAGATGGGAACTGTGCCGATGGGTACCGGCGCATTGCGCAGAATCCACTCGCGGGTTTCGTGAATGTGCTTGCCGGTGGAGAGATCCATGATGGTATCGGCGCCCCAGTGAATGCCCCACACCATCTTGTCCACTTCTTCTGCGAGCGAAGACGCCACCGCGGAGTTGCCGAGATTGCCGTTGATCTTCACCTTGAAGTTCCGCCCGATAATCATCGGTTCGAGTTCGGGGTGATTGATGTTTGCGGGAATGATGGCTCGACCTGCAGCGACTTCCTCGCGCACAAACTCGGGAGTGATCGTCTTGGGCAGCCGCGCACCGTAATCGAAGCCAGGATGCGAGCGCAGCAGTGCGGCGTATGCGGGATCGGAGCGGAGTTCTTCTAGGCGCATGGATTCGCGCAGCGCCACAAACTCCATCTCCGGTGTGACGATGCCCTTCCGCGCGTAGTGCATCTGGCTCACGTTGCGTCCAGGCAGAGCACGCCATGGTCGCGAAGGTGCGGGAAAACGGATGTCCTGCGTCAGCAGATCATTGGCGCGCTGTCGCCCGTATGCGGAGCTTGGGCCATTCAGAATTTCGCTATCGCCGCGTTCTTCAATCCACGGATGGCGGAGCTTGGGAAGGCCCTGTGCAAGATCGACAACGCAATCCGGATCGCTGAACGGACCCGAGCAATCGTAAACGGGGAGCGGCGGATTATGTTCCACGCCGCGTGCGTGATGCGTGGGCGAAAGTGCGATCTCGCGGTAGGGAACCCGCAAGTCAGGCCGGCTGCCGGTGAGGTATTTTTTCTGAGAAGCTGGGAAAGCTTTCGGCAGGCGAAGCGTGGCGAATGTCGTGGCGGTTTCCCGCATATCAACCTCCTGAACAGTCGTGAATCAGGAGGCCAACACACAACGGTCCGGGAAATGGACCGCGCCTGAAACCTTCCCACGCCGGTATTATCCGGATCGGGTTCAAAGGGTATTTCTCAGCCCTACATGCGTAGAGCACCCCTGGTTCACTGGAGCAATTAGAGCACGCCTCTCATTCCGGCGACAAGGCACCTCTGAAATTTCTGCTCTAACGGAGATGGAAAGGTGAATACAAAGGGGCCTCCGCACGGTCCGTGCAGGAGGCCCCTTCGGATTGAGAGAGCATTCTGAATCGATCTACGACGCGGATCCAGCAGCGTCCAATTCTGCGTTCGCTTGTTTGTTCGCTTTTTTCGCCTCAGCCTTGGAGTTTACATTCGCTCCACCCAACTCCTGGATGGCCTTACCAAGACTCACCGAATTGCTCCCCGTCATTTTGGCTTGCAAATCGCTGAACGGGATTCCAAGGTTTTTTGCGACATGCAAGGCAGCTACGCACTGGCCCAGGTTCTTGAAGCCGGTGCATGCCGATTGCAGGTTGCCTCCAGGAACAGTAACTCCGCTTTTGCCGAGTGCGGTGGTCAAGGAAGAATTGAGCTTAGCGTTGGTACTCAATACGGTGTTCGGCGACTGCGAACCGAGGCTGGCACGCCCTATCGCGTTCGTATCCGCACCGGCGCCCAACCCAACAGATCGACCGCCGATATTTGCGCCGGCGCCCGCTGTCGCACCTGCTCCCATTGAGGGACCTCCGCCTACACCGGCAGGACGGCCACCTCCGTGCTGCGCAAATATCGGGAAATTGAAGGTGAGCAATGCCGCGAACGTCAGGGTGCTCGCCAAGAAGGTGCTTCGAAAACAAATCGTTCTCATTTCTAAGTTCCTCCATGCGGAATATCGAGTTTATGGGACAGTACGATATCGGCTCCTGCCAACAGGAGCACGAACTGCTCTAAACTCACCCGGCCCGGCCTATTTCCGATGAAATAGGGCTTGAGCGTTTCAACACCGACCTGCAGGATTTGTTGCGGTGCCGCACACGTCGGAATTCTCTCGAACCGATCCCGGTTCCATATTGTGTGGGACTTCTGCACCGCTCTGGAATACGACTTTGGTAATGAGACAGTCTGCGACCAAGGAGGTCTGACATCATTGCGGCCCAATGTCCCTCGAGATCCCGGCCGGATATTCGCCGAATTCTCCGGCGAATTTCCAGGACCTTTTGCGCGGTCGATCGCCGTTCGATAGCAGGTTCAAATGTATCGATAGGTTTGGCGGACCGTGGCCAGCGTGACGAATGGACATCGAAGCCGGCCGATTCTTCGGCCCAGTTCGAGCCGATTCTAGCCAGAAATTGCGGGTCAGATTCATCCCATCTGACATGATGGTAACGAAGGTGATCTATCGGTTTACCTTCTTTTTGCCGATTCAAATTAGTTGGAGAGTCTCGACAATCGGGACCTTTGGTCACCCTCGTCGACCAAGGCATCGTGGCGCTCCGGATGCAATTATGACGGCGGATGTCGATTCACTCCAATTCCGGCGACTGTCCATGGCGAGCGCGCTTCGCCTTTTTGCCGTGTCTTGGCTGTTGACTCTTCCGTTCACGGTCGGCCATATCCTTAATGCTCAGCAAGTCATTTCCCATGTATCCGATCTCGTAGCCATGGGAAATCGGGGCATCCGAACGGGAACCCGCGTTCACCTCCGTGCCCAAGTGACATACGCCGATCCTGAGTGGGGCATCCTGTTTGTTCGGGATGCCACCGGGCCGGTGTTTGCCCAGATCGACTCGAAAACCAAAGGATTGAAGCCGGGCGATATGCTCGACCTTGAAGGCGAAGCTGCGCCGGGTTCTATTGCTCCGATCATCGCTAAGACCCGGTTTCGCGTGATTGGCACGCGATCTCTTGAGAATCCCGAAAAGGTCAGCCTTGCAACTCTCGAGACTGGATCCTTTGATAGCCGGCTCATTGTGACTGAAGGTGTCCTGAGGCCCGGGGCGTTTCTCTGGGATCACCTGGGTTATGTACTCGCCGACGGCGAACATGAAGTCCCGATCCTCATTCCAACCAATGACGGCGCCGCTTCGCAGTTTATGATCGGGGCCAAAGTCTATGTTCGCGGTGTGGTAGGCTCCCGCGCCGATTCTGCCAACCATCCCGTGGGTTCTCAACTGTTCGTCGCCAGCACAACAGATATTCGCGTTGAGGAGCCAGACTGGAAAGACGCGTTTTCACTGCCTGTTGTACCTATCGTGAAGGCGGATCTTCCCGAACAGTCCGTCAGGTTTGAGCATCCCGTTCACGTG
This sequence comes from uncultured bacterium, assembly GCA_966443485.1. Lineage (GTDB taxonomy): Bacteria > Acidobacteriota > Terriglobia > Terriglobales > Acidobacteriaceae > Telmatobacter. The sequence continues at coordinate 13,073 of CBJOJD010000099.1, forward strand.
CGTGGCACCGTTATCTGGAAAGGGACAAATTGCCTCGTCTTATACGACGGAACGGCATCGATCTACGTGGATTTTCCTGGATCGATCGATCCAAAGGTCGGAGCAATTGCAGACGTGATTGGATTCCCGCGGGATCGAGCCAATGCGGTTGAGCTCGCAGGGGCTATGGTGCGTGAAGTGGGTCCGCAGATTGAAGCCAAGCGCCCTATCCATTCGGTCACGGCGGCGCGTGCGCTCGCGGATGGACCAGGCAATGAACTGGTTCGACTCTCTGGGCGTCTGATCTCGCAGGAATCTGATGGAAAGAACTATCTGTTCAGCCTAGATGATCACGGGACAGAGTTTCAGATTCTTACCCCAGAGTCTACCCCGGCCAACCAGTTATTAACGGTGGCACCCGGCTCGACAGTGGAGTGCCATGGCGTCGCGCGTATTGTGAGGCATCGAAACGGAAAACCCAAGACGCTTCAAATCCTTACCGCCAGCCCCTCCGATATTTCTGTCAAAATCACTCGCTCGCTTAATTGGAAGGTGCTTGTTGGATTACTAGCGCTCTCTGCTGCCGCCGCTATACTCCTTTGGATCGTTCAGCTTCGGAGGGCCTTGCATGCGAAGACGCTACAAATCAGGAAACAACTTGAGCATGAGATACAAACAGAATCTCGCTATCGGCGGTTGTTCGAGCGCAACCTCGCCGCAGTTTTTAGCTGGAAACCATCTGGGGAAATCATCGACTGCAATGCTTCATTCGCACGCCTGCTCGGGTATAAAAATCCAGCGGAGATCATTGGCAGATCGTATTATTCCCTCCGAATCAGCCCAAACCTCAGCTTTGACGCAGCAAGCATGACAGAGGGAATTCAGGGGACCGAAAGCACTCTCCGGCGACTTGATGGGGGTCTCCTTCATATCCTCGAAAACACACTTTCTGTCGGGACTGGCGATGAGCAGATTCTTGAAACTACTGCTCTGGACATCTCAGAATCCCGGCGAGATAAAATCGCGCTTCAAATAGCTCGTGATGCGGCGCAGCGAGAATCGGAGAGAGATGCCCTTACGGGATTGCCGAACCGGAGGTATTTTGCAAAATATGCCAACGAGGTGATCGAGTCTGCGAGTGCAATGGGAAATGCCGTCGTAGCCTTTTATGTCGATCTGGACGGATTCAAGATGGTGAACGACACGATGGGGCACCATGCAGGAGATCGGCTTCTAAAAGGTGTTGCGGAACGGCTCGCATCTTGTGTGCGTGACCAGGACAAGCTGTGCAGAATTGGCGGAGATGAGTTCGCGGCCATTATTGTGACGGCGGTGGAAGACGTCCCTTCTACGCTAAGGTCTGCTGAACGGCTTTTGACTGTTCTCCAACCACCGTTTGAAATTGACGGGAAATCGGTCGTGATTGCCGCGAGCATTGGAGTCAGCGTCTTTCCCGATCCTGCGAAGGATGACATCACGCTGCTTCAACAAGCTGACACTGCGATGTACACGGCAAAACGGGCAGGTAGAAATAGAGTCATCGTCTACAGCGAAAGTCTAGGCCATCAGATTCAAGAGAAAAACCGATTACTTTCTGAACTCAAGACGGCTATAGGTCGCGAAGAAATCTATCTTCACTACCAACCCATTCTTGACATTGCGACCAAACGAATTGTCCGCTTCGAGGCGCTTGCGCGCTGGAAGAATGTGGTACTTGGAGATGTGCCGCCAAGTCGGTTTATTCTGGTTGCTGAAGAGAGCGGGATCATCGAGCGGCTGGGAAATTTCATTTTGGAACGAGCCTGCAGAGAAGCTGCTCGCTGGGAATCGCAGACGGGCCGGTCCATTCCAGTTGCGGTCAATGTCTCTTCAGCGCAACTGCGATCCGGCCGGTTTGCGGATGAAGTCATGGAGGTGCTGGCGCGTACCGGGCTGAAGCCGGAATCCCTGGAACTGGAGATGACCGAATCGATCATACTGGACGAGCAGTCGCGCTCAGCGGAAACTCTGAATAGGCTTCGCCAACACGGAGTGAGACTCGCGCTGGATGACTTTGGAACGGGTTACTCCTCCCTGAGCTATCTGGGCGAGCTCCCGTTCGATGTGCTTAAACTCGACCGCTCTTTTCTAAGGAAGTCCCATCTCGGAAGTGGTTTAGCCGCACTAATGAATGCACTCGTAGGGGTCGCCCACGCACTCTCGATGACTGTCGTAGTCGAGGGAATTGAATCAAACGAGGATTTCGACTTGGTCCTGAGCACTCAAGCCGACGAGGTGCAGGGATACTTGTTCGGACGGCCAAACAGCGAGCCACTAGCGTTCATCGCTGCGGAAGAGCTTCGCTTTGCGGTCCACCCTTCGACGGGCCCATCGATCGGCATTCACAAGCCGAGGCGACGAATTCAAAATTAGACGTATAGCAGGTTTTATGCATTGGAAGTCAAGCCGTCTGGTTTTTATGACTTTCAAGTCGGAAGGCCTGACCTGCCCCGTTTTTCTTCA
>CBJOJD010000100.1:0-15546 GCA_966443485.1 uncultured bacterium
GCTTTACGCCCATGGCACGAACCCGCTCTGCGATGAGGTCCCCTATCGGATAGTCCACCATAGCGGAGGCAATTCCGGTGCGCTGTCCGAAGCAGTCTGAGAGATTGGCGGCGACGTTGAACTCGCCTCCGCTGACATGAATCTGGCACTCCGTAGCCTTCCGGAATGGCACAATGCCCGGATCGAGCCGATGTACCAAGGCCCCCAGGGAAAGAAAATCAAGCTCTGCGTCTTTGCGAATCGACAAACCTTGGCTCATCTCACTCTCCTGAATTCACTCGTTTGTAGATGGAAGATCGGTAAGAACTAGGATCCCGCTGCCTGCTTCATGTCCGCAAGAACCTGATCTACGGTCCAGTCGTTCCCAGGATAGAAATGCAGTACCTTGCCGTCAGGACCAATCAACGTGGTTGAAAGCGTATGGGTAATGGTTGCGTCGGACTCATGCGTGAGTCCGATATCGAAGTAATGCGCCATCTTGTCCAGTTCGGCTTGATCCGGCACCGCAAAGTCCCAGTGCGCGAAAGCATCTTTGGCGTCGCTGCCAATATACGTGGCGCCGTAGGCACGCAGTCGCTGCGGGGTATCGTACTCGGGATCGAAGCTAATGCACAGAAGGTGCGATTTCCCATACAGCCGCGGATCGGCGGACAGGCGCCGGTTGACCTCGGCGAAGTTGCGAGTCACACGCGGGCAAAAGTTAGGTAGGGGGCAGCGGGTATAGATGAACGTGACCAACAGTTCCTTCCCGCGGAATCGGCCCAAGTTGATCGGATGCCCGTCCTGATTGCGCAACTTGAAATCTGGCACCGCGTCGCCGGGCGTCGGCACATGGTAGGAGACCTGCGGACGGTGGTCAGGCTTGGACTGTCCCACAACCACGATGTGATCCAGGAACACATCCGCGTCTGCATCTTGAGAGACCATCAGATCGGCCGTGATCACGTCCCCGGGAAAAAGCTCGCTGAGAACGTTCGCATCCTTGACCTTGTAAGGCATGGTCATGGCTTCCATGAAGCCGGGTATCGCCTCATGGTTCACCGTCACCTCGGCCGTCGAAGGATTGGTAGAAACTACCTTCCCCCGCAGATGGTAGGTCTTGTACGAGGAGGCCTGCCCGCTCCCCGACGGTGTCCCTGGGTTGGATCCACCGTGGCATCCGGAGAGCAGCGTAAGCGCCAAGATGGGGACGAAAAGCGATCGGCGAATCACCCCTTAGTTTACAACCTGGGGGGCATCATTCGCTCAGAGATGCACCGCTCCTCAAGATGGCGTATAACGCTGCCATGGGCATTAGTTCTGTGGCATGGGACGCATGGTTGCGCCAGGGCGGCATTGTCGTAACCGCCAGCGACCGCGCCTGCCGCGCGCTCATGGCTGCTTATCATCGGATGCGCCGCGTTGAGGGTCTCTCAGCCTGGACGACACCCCCCATTCATGACTGGCAATCCTTTGTCCGGACGCAATGGCAGGAACGTGCCCGCGATAGTCGCCTCCTGCTGAGTCCAATCCAGGAGCGATCCCTCTGGATGCGCGTGCTAGCCGAAAGCGGCCAAACGGCCGCCATCCTGCCCCCCTCGCAGCGCCGGCTGGCCGACCTGGCTATGCAGGGTCACAGCCTGCTCGCTTCTTATGCGCCGGAGTCCCTGCCAAGGGAAGCTCGCAGGCACTGGCAGCAAGATGCCGCCGCCTTCTCAGGGTGGCTCACAGCCTTCGACGAGCTCTGTCGTTCAGAGGAACTGCTCAGCATGTGCCGCTTGCCATGGTCGCTGCTGCCATTGCTGGAGGCCGATCCCACCCCTCGAGCGCCGCTGCTCCTCGTTGGATTCGACCGGATTCTACCCGTACAGCGAGCCCTGTTTTCGGCCTGGGGAACCTGGAGCGAAATTGCTCTGAACCCCGACGACACCGCCGTCCGCTCCTATGCTGCCGCAGACAAATCTCGCGAGTTGCAGGCGTGCGCTACCTGGTGCAAGCACCAGCTGCAAGCAAGGCCTGAGGCTCGTCTCCTGGTCATGACTCAGGAGATTTCGCAGAGGCGTGGCGAAATTGAGCGAGCATTCCTGAGCAGCTTCGGCGACCAATCGTCGCCCTCCTTTGAGTTCTCGCTCGGTGTTCCACTGGGTTCGATCTCAATCGGCCGCAGCGCCCAGTGCCTGCTGCGCTGGCTTTCCTCAGCGATCGAAGAGCAGGAGTTGGATTGGCTAATCGCCTCGGGTACTACTTCTGCAAATGCCTCCGAAACCGCTGCCCTTCTCTCTGCGATGCGCAGCCTTCGCCAGCGCGGGTTGGCGCGCACACAATGGACCCTGTCCAGCTTTCTTACCGTGGCACCCCAACTCCCGGTTCCCTGGAAACAGAGAATCACTTCCGCTCAACAGCTTCTGCTGGATTCCGCTCAAATCCCAGCGAGCCCACTGGATTGGGCGGCGCTAGTACCCCGGGTTCTGCAGACTGCTGGCTGGCCCGGAGCGAATGGCCTTTCGAGCGCTGAGTTTCAAGCTCTACGCCGCTGGCAGCAACTCGTCGAACAATGCGGGTCGCTCGGCTTTGACGGAGCCAGAGTTGACTGGAACACCTTCCTTTCCGAGTTGATGGTCAACTTGCAGGAGACTCTCTTTTCGCCGGAATCCACCGATGCGCCCATCCTCATCGCCGGTCCGGCTGAGGCCGCTGGCCTGTCAGCCGATGCCATTTGGTTCCTAGGAGCAGACGAAGACGCGTGGCCCGCGCGGGGGTCCCTGCATCCGTTGCTGCCGGCAGAAGTCCAGCGCGCAACCGAGATGCCGCACGCCTCTGCACAACTCGATGCCATGCTGGCCCAGTCCATCAGCAATCGACTGTTGGGCTCGGCCGCGGAGATCTGCTTCAGCTACGCCCGCAAGAATGACGGGCTCGAGGCACGGCCTTCACGGCTGATTGAGCCAATCGCAGGTCCTCCGCTGCTCTTACCTGACGAACTCAAACCATCCGAGCAGCAGGGTCCGCTTACAACCCAAGTGCTCGACGCGTTCCGAATTCCGGTTCCCATGGATGCGAACAACCGCGAGATCCGAGGAGGATCCACGGTCCTCACTGCACAATCCCAGTGCCCATTCAGAGCCTTCGCCGTCGCTCGGCTAGGAGCCCAGCGCCTGGAACTCGCTGAAGCAGGGTTAACTGCTTCCCTTCGCGGACAGCTCTTACATGCGGTGCTGCATACCATCTGGGCCGGACCGCCCCAGGGAATTCGTACCCTCTCTGAGCTGCAATCCCTGCCAGATCAGCCTGCGTTTGTGGCCAGCCACGTGCGGCAAGCGATGAAGAAGGAACTGCCTGCAGCCGTACGCGATCAAATGCCCGCCAGGTATATCGAGTTGGAGGAGATGCGTCTCGCTCGCCTGATCTCCTCCTGGCTCGCTTACGAATCAGCTCGAGAAGCATTCGAAGTAGCCGCTACCGAACTGGATACGACTGCCCATGTTGGCCGCCTCAGCCTGAAGTTGCGCCTGGACAGAATCGATCGCCTGAAGGACGGAACGCTGCTTGTGGTGGACTACAAAACGGCGGACGTGACGCAGCGTTCCTGGGATCTACCTCGACCCGAGGACGTGCAGTTGCCCCTCTATGCCGGATTCGCTCTGAACGAGCAGGACACGCTGGGAGGACTGGTGTTCGCCAAGGTTCGTGCTGGTGACCTTTGCTTCACCGGCCGAGTCGGAGATGCTGCTGCCACTCTCTTTTCGAACCTGAAGGGCACGTCCTCCCTGGTGAAATATCCGTTAACCGCGGAGCAGTTACTCGCATGGCGCAAGGCGATCGAGCAGCTTGCAGACGACTTCCTTGCTGGCCGGGCTGATGTGGCTCCACGAGAGTATCCTCAGACCTGCCTGCGATGCGGCCTGCAAACCATCTGCCGCATCTCCGAACGTGAACTCCTGGATGATGATGACTCGGAGTTGGCTGAGGCCGCGCATGAGTAGCATCACCCGATCTGCACCTCCCGATCAGGCACAACGAGAGCGTGCCCTCGCCCCTCATCGCTCCATCCTGGTTCAGGCGCCCGCGGGGTCTGGCAAAACCGATCTGCTTACCCGGCGCTTTCTTCGCTTGCTCGCTGAAGTCGAAGATCCTTCGCAGGTCGTCGCCATTACCTTTACAAAAGCCGCGGCGGCCGAGATGCGGCATCGCATCCTGCTGGAACTGGAAAAGGCGGCCGCAAACCGAACAAGCATCGCTGAAGCAGATGAGTTCGCCATGGACGCGCTCGCACTCCGCGCGCTGCAGCGTTCCGAGCAACATGGTTGGAATCTGCTTGATTTGCCAGCCCAGCTTCGTATCTCCACAATCGATTCCTTCTGCCGGGAACTCGCGTTGCAGCAGCCACTGCTCTCCGGTCTAGGGGGCGGGCTAGACATCAGCGAGCAGCCTCATGAGCTCTACCGCCAGGCCGCACGACGAACGCTTCAGCGGCTCGCGGAGACCAGCACCGCGGATCCTCTCCTGCTGCACGCTATCGAGCGCTTGCTGCTGTGGCGCGATAACAACTGGCAAGAGGTGGAAAACCAGCTCGTCCTCATGCTCTCGCAGCGCGATCGCTGGATGCAGGGCTTCGTGCTAGATCGCGAACCAGACGAATCAGAACTGCGCGGCCGACTCGAAAGACCTTTTGCACGAGCTGTGGAGCAGGCACTCGGCACCCTCTCCGAACTCCTGGAGTCCGCCCCGGGAGCGATTGAAGAAGTCCTGGAACTTGCCCGCTTTGCATGCGATCAGAGCGGTGGCGCCATGCATCGCGAGTTGGCCGAGTTGGCGGAATTTCCTGCCGCTCCCTCCTCTTCCCCGGAGCAGTTGGAGCAAGCCCGTCACGTCTACCTCTGCTTGGCAAACTTCCTGCTCACTACAACCGGCACCTATCGCAAAACCGTCAATGTCACTCACGGATTTCCCGCTGACCGCAAGCGCGAAAAACAGCGCATGCTGGACCTGATACGCAATCTCGACACGATTCCTCTCCTCGAGTCTGCGCTGGCCGACTTGCGCGAGCTTCCTCCAGCGCAATTTCCTGGAGACGAGTGGCAAATTGTACGCGCGTGCTTCACCTTACTGCGGCAGGCTGCTGCTGAGCTACAGGTTGTCTTTGCCGAAGCTGGCGTCGTGGACTTCACAGAAGTCTCTCAAGTCGCGCAAAGGCTACTCGCCGACTCCGAAGGCTTCCCGACCGATACAGCCCTCGCCATCGCCGATGGCATCCGGCATCTGCTGGTTGACGAATTTCAAGACACGAGCCGCCGTCAGCACCAACTTATTCGGAACTTGGCCGCGGCATGGCCCGACACTACAAATCGCAGCATCTTCGTCGTCGGCGATCCCATGCAGTCCATCTACTTCTTCCGCGATGCCGACGCGGAGCTGTTCCCTCGAGTGCGGCTGGCCGGCCTGGAGCTCGCGAATGGCGAATCTCTACTGCTGGATTTCGTTCAATTAGCCTCGAATTTTCGAACTGTCCCCGAACTCGTGGCGACGCTGAACACTCACTTCGAAAATGTCTTTGCTGAAAATGATGGTAGTGGGATCGAATTTTCTCCGGCTCAGGCCGCACGCGCAAACATGGCAGACGCCGCAGGGTGCTTCCAAGTTCATCTCGAATTTGTCCCGCAAACCCCGCGCAATCTCACCGGGGACCCCGGCGCTCTGCAGCAAAAACTGGACTGCTCAGCAGCACGCGACGCATCGCTGGACCTGCAGATTGACGAAATCTTGGAAATCCTGCGTGCCCATCAACCGAACATTGAGGCGGCCCGGGCTCGTGGTGAAAAATATCGCATCGCGATCTTGGGTCGGACTCGGACCGCGCTCCGCCCCATCGCAGCCGCATTGCGCAACGCCGAGATTCCATTCCTTGCAGTTGATCTGGAACGGCTCTCCGACCGCCCTGAAGTCCTCGATGCCCTCGCACTCGCCCGCGCTCTGTTCAACGCGGAGGATCGCGTCTCCTGGTTGGGGGTGCTTCGTGCGCCATGGTGCGGCCTTTCGGCCCGAGACCTGCATACGCTTGTCGCGGATGACAATCCAGAGTTGCTGCGGCGCCCCATTCCAGACCTGCTGGTGGAGCGCCTCTCGCTGCTTAGCGATGAGGGTCAAGTCGCTGCACATCGAGTGATGGAGGCCGCTGCGTTCGCGTCAAAGTATCGCTCCACCTATCCAGATGCAGCGCTCGGTACTTGGCTGGAGCAAGTGTGGGCCCAGCTTGGCGGGGGCGCTTGCGTCACTGCCAACGAGCGGGCCAACCTTGATCTTCTGTGGAGTCGTCTCGATCAGCTTCCCGAAGGAGAACCGGATCTACTGGGCAGAGCCCTTGCCACGGCCCTAGCTGATCTCACTGCTCAGCCAGATCCCGCCGCGGAGAGCGACTACGGCGTGCAGCTCATGACCATTCACAAATCGAAGGGACTGGAATTCGAGGTGGTAATCGTTCCTGAGTTACAGGCTCGTGGCGGTCAATCTCGCAATCGCATGCTCTCCTGGCTGGAACGCGGGCTAACCGCTCCTGACGACTGGGGGGATGTCACAGAGTTTCTTGTCGCGCCCCAGCCCCCCAAAGGGGAGGACCGCGGCTCGGCAAAGGCGTGGGTAGACGCTGAGATTCGCAGACGCGAAGCTCAGGAAATGCGCCGCATCTTGTATGTTGCGGCTACACGCGCTCGCGAGGCGCTCCACCTGTTCGCCCGCCCCACCTACAAGTCAGAGCCCTCTGGAGACGTCTCATTATGCGATCCTTCCGAGAGCCTGCTTTCCACCGCCTGGCCTGCGCTGAGCGCGGAGGTAACGGCACAATTCGAGATATGGAAGAACCAACCGCAGGGTTCTCGCCTTGATGCGCTCGCCGCCAGCGGGCAGCCTGTCATCACAATGCCAGCGCCCGCTCAACCTGCGGTCCTGCGTCGCCTTCCCCGCGATTATGCCCCAGTCAAGCCTGTCGTCGGCCTCCGTTCACCCGAGTCTGGCGCACCAGAGCGTGAGGATCATCTCCTCTATGCTCGACACGAGGGAGGTCTGGCCTCCCGAGCTCTTGGCATTGCCGTGCATACCTGCTTTGAGCAGCTCGCGAAACGACATCCTGCCGTCGAAACTTCTGTGGCTCTGACGACGCTCGAACCGCCTCTCATCGCGCACTCTCGCGCCCTCGGACTGTCGGCCAGTCAAGCCTCGGCCATCGCTCGGCAGGCAATCGCGATTGCACAGCAAGCCGCAGCCGATCCCATTGCGGGTTGGATTCTGTTTCCCCATCCTGACGCTGCCAGCGAGACTCGCTGGACCGGACTGATCGCGGGCGAGCTGCGCACAGTTCAAGCCGATCGGGTCTTCCGCGCCGGTCTGACTCCCCAGACCCATGGGCTAGACGCATGGTGGATTATCGACTACAAAACGGCGCAGGCAGACTCCGCAGAGGGACCTTCAGAACTCGCGCGATTGCGATCTCTGTTCGCCCCGCAATTGGAGTTGTACGCGACCGTGCTGCGTTCCCTGCATGGTAAAGACCAGCCCGTCCGGGCTGGCCTCTACTATCCACGTCTTAAGATCCTCGATTGGTGGGAACCCTAAAGCATTCAGCTATTCGCAGATCAAGCTTTATCGAGGAGCTTGCTCCAACTGCCGAACGTGCTCAGCGCGAACATCCTTCGCCGTGAAGAGTCGCAAAAAGGGTGCCCCTTTCGCAGCTGCTTCAACGTCGGGTCGTCCATTCGCCTCTTCGCGCTCTACGATGCAGACCACCGCGACCACATTCATCTTGGCTTCCCGCGCGGCCTCGATCGCATTGATCGTTGAGGCGCCGGTGGTGCAAACGTCATCCACGATCACCACCGGGGCGCATTCGCGTAGGTACCCCTCGATTCTCCGTCCCGTCCCGTGGGCTTTCTCTGCCTTGCGGACCAGAAAGCCTTGGATTAGCGGCGAGCCGGGATGCTGGATCGCTCGCCACGCACTTGCGGTCGCTACATTCGAAACAATGGGATCTGCACCCATCGTCAACCCGCCCACCGCTTCAGCCTTGATGCCGTGCTCTTCCAAGAGCTCCAGGATCGCGTGGCCGGTTAGGCGACCGCCTTCGGCGTGCAGAGTGGTGGTACGGCAATCGATGTAGTAGTCGCTAGTACCGCCTGAGGATAGCTTGAATTGTCCCAGGCGGAAGCTGGTGCGGGCCAATAACGAGAGCAGTTGCTGAGCGAAGCTGGTCGTGGTCATCGATTTCGATTGTAAAGCGCTCCGGCACGCCGACTCAGCGACGCCCCATAAAGAACAAGCCCGGCGCGCTGTGGGGCACGCCGGGCAATTTCCAACCTGTGTTGACGGCTACATGGCGCCCTTGCCCCAGATAACCGCCGGGACCGTACCGAACAGAATCTTGATATCGAGCCAAAGAGACCAGCCGTCAATGTACTCGAGATCCTGACGGATCCAATTCGCGAAGTCCGTGTTATTCCTTCCGCTCATCTGCCAAATGCAGGTGATGCCGGGTTTCACGCTGAACCGCCGCAACTGAGCGGAGTCTTCGATCATCAGCACATCGCGCACTGCCAAGGGTCGCGGCCCCACCAGCGACATATCGCCTTTGATCACGTTCCATAGCTGGGGTAGCTCGTCGATCGAGGTTTTCCGCAGAAAAGCGCCGACCTTCGTGATCCGGGGGTCCTGGCGAATTTTGAATGCGGGTCCACTTAACTCGTTTTGGGTCTCGAGCTGCTTCTGCAGCGCCTCGGCGTTAGTCACCATGGAACGCAGCTTGTACATGCGAAAACGACGCCGATACAGCCCGTAACGATCTTGGGCAAACAGGATCGGGCCTGGGCTCGTCAGCTTGATCGCGATGCCTGCTCCAACGATGACTGGCAGAAAAATCGCCAGCAGCGCCGCAGCCCCCACGATGTCAACAGCCCTCTTCACATACCGGGTCCAGTCCTCGCGCACCATGCGCAAGATCGAGTAATTCGTCCCCGAGCTGCGATCCAACTTAGCGATGCTGGTCTGAAACAGATGCGTTGAGTGTCGTACCTCGACCCCGAAGCGCTCGCAGACCTCAATCACCTGCTGAATCGGCGCGTACATCGACTTCACCGGGAGCGAGCAGAAGACCACCGAAACCGGATTCTCTTTCAACAAGGGATCCAGACGCTCGAGTCCTCCCAGATACTGCCCGCGCATGGCGCCGGTACCATGGAACTCCTCGTCGAGAACGCCAACCACGCGATATACCGGAGAATCCGCTAATTCCTCGAAGATGGCCTGCGCCCCGCGTCCTGATCCCACAATCAGAACATCGCGGCGGGCAATAATCGTGTCGATCGATAGCCATCCAGCCAAACAGGCCAGCGCCAGAACAAACAGGCTGAACAACGAACATGCCACAAAGAATCCTGCGTCGACCGTGATGGCCGCACCCACGCTGATCTTGGCGAGCAAACAGGGATAAATCGCCACCGAGCATACCAGCGCGGCTAGCAAACTGGATGAGACTTCGCTATGCAGCAGATCGGGGCGGGACTCCCGGCCGCGCCCGGTCACCGCGCGCGACAGCAGGGTCACCCCGGTGAGCATCCCGATCTCCAGCACGCTCACTCGTGGAACAAGCCACCAGTTCTCCCGAAAGAAGAGCAGTCCTGGGTGCTTATAGATCCAATAGGCGCTCAACACCAGCGCAGGCGCCAAGTCGCGCAGCAGGCGATACACGCTCGCATGCAGGGCGCCTACTTCCTTCAGGTGGCGCTCCAACTTGGACCAGTCCAGTGTCCTCTTTTGGGGAAATTCATTCAGCGGTTCGCAGATCGACTCCGCTGGAAGATTCGACATGGTTCAGACGCACCTTTCTCGCGACCTCCACAACAAACCCTCGCCCCTCGAGCCGTTCGGCTCCAGACGCAGATGCAGGATCTGTTTGTGCTTATGGGTCTTATCGGCGAAACCAGCGAAATCGGAGTGGAAAAGCCCAGAAAAATTTCAGTACCAAGGTAATACCCGTGGACTCGCTCCGGCAGACCGCAGACATAGCCCTGCCGTACGCCCTCTCGATCACTACATGCGGTCCAAGTGCTTGAACCCGCCCGTACCGGCCAGCATCACTGAAAACAAGAGGAAGTTGTAGCTGGAGTGCACAATGACGCTGGCTGCCAGGGACCGAGCACTCAGTCGAACCCAGCACAGTACCAGGCTGACGCACACCAGCAAGAGAAATGGCCCCACCGAGTACCCCGTCTGCTCAGCATGGATCAATGCAAACGGCAGGCTCGTGATTAAGGACCCAAGCGCCATCGCCGGAACCGACCACGGTGCCTTGCCATTCTCATCCGGCCATGGCGCCGGTCGTCCAGTGATTCTTTCTGCGGCCCAATCGTAAGCCGTGCACAACGCCGGCAAGAGAAAACCGCGAAATCCCAGTTCCTCAAAGAACGGCGCCAGAGTCACGCCAAAGCCGAACAACAGCCACGCGGCTCCGGGCATCCGAAACGCCTGGTCAATCGGCGTATTGGGCGGCCCCGGCATCAGAACGCCGTCCACGATGGCCAACACGATGCAGACAAACACCGCGCTGAGCAGTCGCCACCGCCAGCGCACCACGGCTTGTGCGCGCCACTCGATCCCCGCAAAAAACTTTGTATGCCACACGAGCGGAAAAAATAGCAGACACCCGCAAAATGAAAGCACATACCAAATGGCTTGACTGCCAAGCGTGTAGTGGATGTCGTTCATCGCTTGCTTGAGCGTTGTCACCCCGTACAGGTGATAATGCATGGCGATGCCAATCACGGTGCCGGCTGCGCCCCATCCCACCAGCAGAAGAATGATCAGCATCCCGAGATCGCCAAAGTTTGGGAAGCGCGGCGGGCGACGGCCTGGCTGGTAGGCATAAGACGCGAGGAAGGACTCACGGCTCCCCTCGCCGGCACCTGAAGTGCCCAAATCCGCTGTTCCAAGTGGGTTCGGATCCGCCCCTCCTTGGAACGAAGAAGGCTCAGTGCTCAACTCTGGCTGGATTTTCGGCTCCGGGTCTCCTTGCGAAATAGGTTCGGGTTCGCCTGTCATGCGCCCACCGGCTTCTTGCGATTGCTTGACTTCTTTGCAGCGGGCGCCTTAGACGCAGCTGATTTGGCGGGCGCCTCTTTGGCTGTTTTGACCGCGGATCGGCTCGACGTCTTCTTCGAAACCTCATCCCCAGAAGCACACGGAAATGCCGCGCCCGAGACCACCGCCAACTGAGGCGCCTCTTCCTCTTCCATGGCTTGGAGATGTCCGTCCTTTGACGTGTAGTAGCGTCGCAAAAATTGTCCCGTGAACGATTCCGATACCGCAGCAACTTGGATAGGCCGCCCCTGAGCGACGATCCGGCCTCCGCCTTCTCCGCCCTCCGGGCCAAGATCGACGATCCAGTCCGCGTTGCGGATGACATCCAGGTTGTGCTCGATGATGATGATCGAGTTGCCTAGGTCCGTTAACCGGTGCAGGACCTCCAGCAATTTGCGCACATCATCAAAGTGCAAGCCTGTGGTGGGCTCATCCAGCAAGTAGAGCGTTCGCCCCGTCTGCCGCTTGCTCAACTCCCGTGCCAGCTTCATGCGCTGAGCTTCGCCGCCGGAAAGCGTCGTGGCACTCTGACCCAGGTGAACGTAGCCCAGCCCAACGTCTACCAACGTCTGCAGCTTCTGCTTGAGTTGGGGAACGTCCTTGAGAACCGTGAGGGCATCTTCGATCGTCAGATCCAGAATGTCTGCAATCGAGTACCCATGAAACTTTACCGCGAGCGTCTCCTGGTTGTAGCGACGCCCATTGCAGACCTCGCATTGCACGTAGACGTCGGGCATAAAGTTCATCTCGATGCGCTTTTGTCCGTCACCCTCGCACGCCTCACAACGCCCGCCTGCCACATTGAAGCTGAAACGGCCAGGTTTGTAGCCTCTCTCGCGCGATTCCGGCAACATCGCGAACAGGTCGCGTATGGGCGAAAATACCTGCGTGTAAGTCGCCGGATTGGAACGCGGCGTGCGCCCGATGGGAGACTGATCAATCCGGATCACTTTATCAAGTTGGTCCGCACCCTCTACAGATTCATGCGATCCCGGCTCTTCTCGCGAACCGTAGATCGTCTGGGCCAGGGACTTGTACAGGATGTCATTGATCAGCGTGCTCTTTCCGCTACCGCTCACGCCAGTGACCACCGTCATCACTCCTAGCGGGATGCGGATGCTCACGTCCTGCAGGTTGTGCTCCCGTGCCCCGGTCACGGCAAGCCACTTGCCGCTCAACGGACGAGGTTTCTCCCGCTGCAGTATCCCGATGGCTCCCGAGAGGTACTTGCCGGTGAGAGATTGCGGACACGCCATGATCTCGTCGGGCGTTCCCTCCGCAACCACCTTACCGCCCAACCGTCCGGCTCCAGGTCCGAGATCGAGCACGTAGTCAGCGTGCCGAATCGTGTCCTCGTCATGCTCCACAACCAGCACGGTGTTGCCCAGATCGCGCAGCTTGACCAAAGCTTCGATGAGACGTATGTTGTCCCGTTGATGTAACCCAATCGAGGGCTCATCGAGCACATACAAAACTCCGCGCAGCCGCGAACCAATCTGTGTAGCAAGTCGAATCCGCTGCCCTTCTCCACCGGACAGTGTGGAGGCATTCCGGTCCAGCGAGAGATAGCTCAGGCCTACCGCACATAGGAACTCCAGGCGCTCCTGGATCTCGCGGCGAATGCGCTCCGCAATCATCGCCTCGCGGGCGCTGAAGTTTAGCGCGTAGGCTGCGGAGAGAGCACGGTTCAGCGGCAGCGCCGTAAAATCCGCAATCGACATGCCGTTGATCTTCACCGCCAGAGACTCAGGCCGCAACCGCTTCCCCCGGCACACCGGACAGGGCGTCGCGGACATGTAGTTCATCATGTACTCGCGATATCCATCACTCCGCGCCTCTTCGATCGTGTCTCGCAAGTAGCTGAGGATGCCATGGAATCCCGTGCGAGGAGCCTCGTTCTTCGGCGGTCCGTAAACCAGGATGTGCTGCTGCTTGGCCGGCAGGTCCTCAAAAGGCTTCTTCAGATCGATGCCGTACCGCTCGGCCGCAACGCGAATCAGCTTGAGGAGATATTGCGATGCAGAGCCCGGCCCCAGCCCGCCGTCCAGCAACGGCTTCGACCAGTCAGTGATCACCTTCGCCGGATCCAGATCGTACATGGATCCCAGACCGTGACACTCTGGGCAGGCTCCGAAAGTGGAGTTGAAGCTGAAACTCCGCGGCTCCAGCTTCGGCACATCCAACCCGCAGTCCGGACATGCCATGGAGGACGAAAACAGCTGCTCTTCGCCATTCGAAAGCACGATCAATACCAGCCCGTTCGCCAGCTGCAGCGCCTTTGATACCGCAGCGTCCAGCCTCTTCTCTACCGAGCTCTTTCCCGTGGCAGCTGCCGCATCCGCCGCCGAGGCTTTGAGCAGAATCCGGTCGATTACTGCCTCGATGTTGTGGTTCTTGCGCCGATCCAGCGCCACGGGCTCTGAGAGATCCCGCATCTCCCCATCGATCCGCGCTCGGAAACCCTGTTGATCGAGCTCATCCAGCAGATCCTTGAACTCGCCTTTGCGCCCCCGAACCACTGGCGCCATGACGGTGACCCGCTCGCCCGAACCGAGCTGCAGGATGCGCTGCACAATCTGCTCTGCCGTCTGCCGCGCGATCGGCCGCCCGCAATTCGGACAGTGCGGCGTACCCACCGATGCATAAAGCAGTCGCAGGTAGTCATAGATCTCAGTGATGGTGCCCACCGTGGAACGCGGGCTGCGACTGGTCGTCTTCTGTTCGATCGAGATCGCCGGGCTCAGACCCTCGATCGAGTCCACATCCGGCCGCTCGATTTGATCCAGAAACTGTCGGGCATAGGCCGACAACGTCTCAACGTACCGGCGCTGCCCCTCGGCATAGATCGTGTCGAATGCCAGCGAGCTCTTCCCGGACCCGGAAAGGCCCGTTACCACGGTCAGCTGGTTGCGTGGAATACGTACATTGATGTCTTGCAGGTTGTGCTGGCGCGCCCCGCGAACCGAGATGTGCGTGATCGACATGATGGAGGAGTCAGGAGCAGAATCGCGCTCCAATTTGGGAACTGTCCAATTCGGGAATTGCGCGCTCTAGGTATTCTATTGGTCAACAGAATCAAGGGTCAACGAAGCCGCTTTTCTGCGACAATCGCCATGTCAGCCACTCCTCTGTAGCTAGGGGAAAGGCCAATCGACGAACTTTTGGGTGAGGTCACTTCCCGGGCGGCAGTATGAATGATTGGTTGAATTATCTTATGTTAGTTTGTGCAACAGTGGGCTCCATGGCCTTTGGTGTCTTGGCAGCGTATGGGATCTTTCGCGTTGGATTCGCTCTGATGCGCCCCAAACAGCAGCGCGTTGCGGTCAAGCCCCAGCCCGAAGTCGCTCTCTAGGCACGTTTCAGGCACCGGTGCTTCCACGGGAATCTCCCGGGCACCGGATCACAACTGCAGTCCCTCTCCACGAACGCCCATGCTGGCGCCCCCCAAATCCGGACTTCCGCCTATTGTTGTTGATCAGGCTGCGGAATGGGCTGAATCGGCTGTCCCTGCTCCCGCTGCTGCATCATCTGCTGACGCTGCTGTAGCTCCTGCATTACCTGCTGCGGAGTACGCGGCGGACCGGCCCGGTTGATGGGCTGCGGCAACGGCAGGGGTTCCTCCGGCTCAGGCTGCTCCATCACTTCGTCTTCTTGGTTTTCGCGCGTCGGCGGAGTCGCCGCGGTCGGGGCATTGCCGCCAGCACGCCGTGCGCTCAGAAGAAGCTGCTTGGGAGCTTCTTCCCCCTCGCCGCCCACCATGATGAAGTTGTAGCTAGAACCATGCAAAAGTTGTGAGAGCACGTCCTTAGGCTGCCCTGGCCCGTACTGGCCAAAGATGCGCTCGTCTGCCGCAAACCCCTCCACCTTAGCCCCGGTCTCCTTCGAAACCTCATTCAGGATCTGGTGCAGGCTGGCGTTGGTTGCGTTGATCTGCAAGCCATGGCTATCGAAACTCACGTTGGGAGTCTCAGGAGCTTGGTCCACTGGCCAATTCGGAGCAGGAGCGGTAGCCGGCTGATTCGATGGTGCGGGCGCAGATGCGGACGGCGGTGGGGTCATCAGCACCCCCTGACCGCCGGGCGGTCTTTGCGGGATGGGTGCTCCGCCATGTCGCTGAGTTGGAGGGGTAACCTGCACACCCCATACGGGCACGCAGGTCAATGCGGCTGCACCGAGGACTGCCAACCGCAGTGCTCGAGCAGACAAATTCGACCCCGTCCTGTGTCCCGAATCTCGCATAAGAGCGTCAACCTGGCAGCGACCTTTTCTGCCGCGTCTGTGTACTAGACTAACAGTGGCCCGTGGACGCTCGCCAGAGGCTTTCCGGGACGGGGAGAAACCAATCATGCTCGCTGCGAAGTTCTGGGCCAAGCCGCTGATTCTGTGTAGTTTGCTTGCAGTCCCATTGGCCAGCCGCGGAGCCACCTGTACGACCCAATCCGCCATGTC
>CBJOJD010000101.1:0-15511 GCA_966443485.1 uncultured bacterium
CCATAGCTCAGATCGGGCATGCCGAAGAATCCATCAAAGCGAATCAGGTCTTCGGTCAGCAGCAAATAGTGTTCCTTTCGTTGGAACTCAATCGGATATGCCGCGCTTGAGCTGAAGCACCCTGTCTTTGCGGGACGGGCCTGCACCGCCCAGCGCCAGTACTCGGCGTCGATTGCCAGGTCCTCGGCCACCGCGAGGGGATTCTGTTCGATCATCACCCGCCCGCCGACCATGGCTGCGAGATGAAACGCGCAATCGAAATCGGTGTCTTTCCTTCGCGCAAACCATGACCGGCAGTCTTCCCGATAAAAGTGGAAGCCGCGGTACTCGCGCGGGTCGAAGAGGGGCCAGCCCTTTGCAGGAGCGATGCCTCCGGTGAGCGCCGCGAGACTGTCGACCACGTGCACTTCATCTCCGGACTGGAGCAAGCGCCGAACCAAGTGCCGGCCCACAAAACCGGCGCCGCCTGTCACCAGCATCTTACGCATGAAAATGCCTCCGGTAGAGCGAGAAGGCCCAATTGGAGCGTCCGGGCAGGTAAGCGGCGATCGAGGACGGGTCGCGCGCGAGATCGCGAACCAGGTTCAAATTGTTCTCATAGCCGCAGTACTCCTGGCGTATGTCGCGGATCAGATCATGCGGATTGCGCTGCTGAAATACCGATGGCCGATTCCAGGCCACGATGCGACCCAAGGCCTGCAGGTAGTAGGCAGCCCAGATGTCATCCATGCGCCCCACGTGGGGAAACAGGAAGTAGTCTTTCAGGCAGTCCCCGCTGAGAAAGGTGTTCTGTGAATTGAAGGGACCCATTTTGTTGGAGGTCATCGGAAAGGCGGCTGCATCGAAGGTGCACTCCGGAGCATGCTCCATGCGGCAGACCGCATCAATGTCGGGATCCCCGTTCCAAAAGTCTGCTTGAACATCGACGTTGACGGTTCGGCGGCGGTGGCAGGAGTAATCGCGTTTCGGCAGGAGTTGCAGTGGATATCCGCGATGCCAGAGTTGTGGATAGTTTGTTGCCCCTACAGGATCGAAGGCTGGCAATTCGGTCTCATAGTGCTCGACCTCGATCTGGCGGCCCACCAGAAGGTCATCTCCCCAACCGGCGAGTGGAATGTTGTCGTCATCTACCAGCGCGACCACGTCAGCGTGCATCTCGTGTGCGCATAGCACTCCGAAGGTTCGCCGCTGGATGCAGTTCCAGCCGATCGCCTCAGAGAGCGCCGGATCATACTTCTGCTGCTCTTCCGGACTCAGATAGGTGCCGCGGTCCAGATGAAAGTCCGGTGTTTTGCGATCACCTACCACGACCAGATGCCAGTCGGGCATCGCATCAAACTTCTGGATCGCCTCCGTGGGAGGGTTGATGGTGGTAGTGACGATCACCTTCTTCATGCGGTCTCCTCGAAAGCAGCTCCGCGGCGGGAGATCGGGGTTGGAAGGCTCTGCTTCAAGAGTGAGCTGGGGTTCGCGAAGCGCGATTTGATGCCGATGCGGAGATAGGCGAAGTTGCGCCAGAACGAGTTCTGAGAGGTCCCTTCGGTCCGAGCCTGCCAGCGGGATGACACTTCAATGACCGGAGTGCCAAGACGAAGCGGCTTCACCAGGGCTTCGAAAAGAAAGGGATGGCGCAGCTCTTCCCAGCGGATGCGTTGGAGGAGCGCGGTAGGGTAGATGCGGTAGGCGAACGTCATGTCTTTCAGCGGCACGCGGTAAAGGCAGGCGAAGACCCATTGGAAGATGCGGTTCAGGACCAGCTTGATCGGCGAGTATCCACTGAAACCTCCGCCCTTGAGCCATCGAGAGGCGGAGACAATCGCTCCTGGGTTGTGCGCTGCCAGCTCCACCATTACGGAAAGGTCATTGGGATCGGTTTCCAAATCGCTCGCCATCAGCACTGTGTGACTACCGCGCGCTATGGCAAAGGCCTCGCGCAAAGCTCCACCGAGGTAGGGCAGGGTCTGCCGATGAACGATGAGCAAGTCGCTCAGATTCTGTTGCATTTCCCCGATCACGGCCATGGATTCGGGAGTGGTTGCGTCACAAACGACAACGATGATCTCCAATATCTGCGAGCTCAGATCGCGCAACAGGATATCGATGGTTCGCAGCAGGGCAGTCGTTTCGTTGATGACGGGCAGCACCACGGTGAGGGTTGGCGAGGAGAGGGGAATGATGGTGGACGAGCAAGTCCGGAGCTGGACAGGCATGCAGCGACTCCTTTCGTCGCATGAATGGGACGTGGTTAAAGATCTCCTCGATGGGATTTAACAGTGTTCGGCGGGACTTCCTGCGGAGGAGCCCGAATCCAGGAAGGCGCCGAAGAGGCCCTGGTCCCAAAGGTCCCGTGGAGGAAATCAGATAAGTTTTACCTGAAGGTAGTGTGGGGCCATTATAGGCCGGGCTAGAGTCAACTTGGGTAGAATTTCGGGTCTGCGTGACACGGCTGTGTGTGGCGACGGTCACTGTGGCGGACCGAGCAGGATGAGTAGCATCCAACGCCGCCTGAAGCCGTCAATAATCAAGCCTCTTGGCGCTCAGCCCAGTAGAGAACGAGTGCGCGGAGAGACAGCAATTAGGGGGCTTTTGCTGCCTCGCAAGAAAATAGCGAGCGGCGACGATCTCCTGAATATGCATCCCAGTGGCGGAATGGTTTGCGGCTGCCGCACAGTAGTATGGAGGGAGCGCGCCCCCCCGGGGTCGATCTATCGCGCGCAGCAATTGGCACAACCAGGGCATTTTAGCTAGCCAGGCACACACGTTCTGTGAAAGGAAGCGGCATGACCACTGCCTACCTGAATCGGATCGCTACGGCGGTTCCTCCCCACGATGTGCACCAAGCCTTTGTCGATTTTGCAGGAACCATGCTGCCGGAGGGCACGCCGCGCGGCCTGTTCCGGCGCATGGCACGAGTTGCATCCATCGAGCATCGCTATTCGTTCGTGAAACCGGTGGAGAGCGGGGAAGGTGTCTGGCGCGACGCGGAGGATATCTATGTGCCGGGACGGTTCCCAAGTACGGCGCGGCGCATGGAGGCTTTTGAAAAATTCGCGCCGCAACTTGCCGAATGTGCGCTGAAGCGGTTGGCTGTCTCTGCGGATGAGCGGGATGCCATCAGTCATGTCATCGTGACCTGCTGCACAGGGCTGTACGCGCCTGGGTTGGACTTTGATATCGTGCGCATACTTGGATTGAAGACGTCGGTGGAGCGCACCATGATCGGGTTCATGGGCTGCTACGCGGCCATCAACGCCCTCAAAGCTGCGAACTACATTGTGCGCGCAGAGCCCTCGGCCAAAGTGCTGTTGCTCAACCTGGAACTTTGTACGTTGCATCTTCAAGAGACCTCCAATCTGGAGCAGGTGCTCTGCTTCCTGCTCTTCGCAGACGGGTGTTCAGCTTCTCTCATCAGTGCTGAGCCGGTTGGCCTTGGCATCGACAGCTTTCTTGCGGTGAGCTTGCCGGATACCAGCCACCTGATTACCTGGCGCATTCGTGACGGCGGCTTCGACATGCAGCTTTCGGGGCAAGTCCCTGCCGAGATTCGCCGAACTCTGAAAGAGGCAGGTGGGCAAGTGACCCGCGGCCGCGATCCGCTGAGCATCGATCTTTGGGCGGTGCATCCCGGTGGAAAGACGATCTTGGATGCCGTGGAACAAGGGTTCGATCTTCCGCCGGACGCATTGAGCAACTCCCGGGACGTGCTGGCTCGCTACGGCAACATGTCCTCGGC
Source organism: uncultured bacterium (assembly GCA_966443485.1). Classification (GTDB taxonomy): domain Bacteria; phylum Acidobacteriota; class Terriglobia; order Terriglobales; family Acidobacteriaceae; genus Telmatobacter. Next base: position 3,734 of record CBJOJD010000101.1, read on the forward strand.
CACGGTGATGTTTGTCTTGCAACAAGTCATGGCGCAGGCCAGATCCGGGCAACAAGGATGTGCGATGTCCTTCGGTCCAGGTGTAACGGCGGAGACGATGCTCTTTCATGCTGCCTGATAACTTCGACTTCAGCTATCGTGCGCAGCTTTCTGAACTGATGGACGAGCCTTGCAGCCGGGATGAGCTTCGTGCTTGTCTGCGAGACGTTGCCAAAGTGAACCGCTGGTTTCGCGGGCATCGACCAACGTTCGACTGGCTGGATGGCTTGCCTCTTCGAGAGGTGAAGGGTACAGTGCGCATTCTCGACGTAGGCTGCGGATATGGTGATACGCTGCGCCTCATTGAGCGTTGGGCCGAGAAGAGGCGTGTGGATGTTGAACTCACGGGCATCGATCTGAATCCAGATACTGTGGCCATTGCCGCGGAGGCGAGCAATGGAACGAGCAAGATCCGCTGGCTCGCCGGGGACGTGCTGGAGTACGCGCCGGCTGAGCAACCTCACCTGGTGTTCAGCGAACTGATGGCGCATCATCTGCAGAACGCCCAAATCGTCAACTTCATTCAGTGGATGGAGAAGAACGCTGTCGTGAGCTGGCTCATCAATGATTTGTCACGCGCGCCGGTGCCGTATCACTTCTTTCGGTGGTTCTCCAGGCTGATGAGACTGCATCCTTTTGTGCAGCACGATGGGCCCGTCTCGATCGCGCGCGCCTTTGCCGCCGAGGACTGGAGAAAGCTTTGCTGCTCCGCCGGCTTGTGCAATGGAGAGGTGCGCGTACTCGGATATCCTCCGGCACGCCTCTGCGTCTCGCGGAGCAAAGCATGAGGCAGGCAGAATGCCTGGTGATCGGCGGCGGACTAGCCGGTGCGATGGCTGCGTTTCGTTTGCGTGCAGCGGGACGGGAGGTTCTCCTCGTCGAAAGAGAGCGGACCACGCGCCACAAGGTTTGCGGAGAGTTTCTGAGTCCCGAGGCAATTGGCTATCTGCTGAGCGCCGGCGTTGACCCGATGGCGTTGGGAGCGGTGAGGATTCGCCGGGTTCGGATCTCCGTCGGTAAACACTCGGTTGCCGCCGACCTGCCGTTTACCGCTCTCTCGCTTTCGCGCTGCGTGTTGGATGCGGCACTGCTGTCCCAAGGGGAGCGGCAGGGTGTCCAGGTGGAGCGTGGGATCTGCGCGCAGGAGCTCAATCACGACGGGCAAGCGTGGACCCTGCGGTGCGCGGACGGGTGCGTGGTTCAATCGCGGTCGGCCTTTCTGGCGACAGGTAAACATGATCTGCGCGGTTGGACTCGCGAACCGGGTGCTCAGAACGATCTGATTGGCTTCAAGATGCATCTGCGCCTTTCCGCCGCTCAGACGGAATTGCTGCGCGGTTGGATGGAGCTTTTTCTCTTTCCGGGGGGATACGGGGGCCTATCCCTGATCGAGGGAGACTGCGCGAACCTTTGCTTCGTGGTGCGCCGCTCCGAGTTGAGGGGCATGAGCGACTGGAGCCGAGTGCTGCAGCGGATTTGCGGCGCCCGCCGGGTTGGCGATTTCCTTGAGCAGGCGCAGATGCTGTGGGAGCGCCCTCTGGCGATATCCCCGATTCCTTACGGATACCTGGGACCTAGCACGGAGGACGATCTGTGGCGTTTAGGGGACCAGGGTGCGGTGATTCCCAGCTTCACCGGGGACGGTATGTCGATCGCCCTGCACTCTGGAGCATTGGCTGCGGAGCTGTACGTGAGCGGGGCCACGCCCGGCGCGTATCAGCGGGTACTGCGGGCCCAGTTGCAGCAGAGCATGAGGCTGGCCGTGATCCTCTCTCGCAGCATGGTAAGTGAGCTGGGACGCTCGTCGGCACCGGCGGTGCTGGCGGCCTTTCCACACGCCATGCGCTGGATCGCCGAAGCGACACGAATCCCGCAAAGCGCGCTGAGAAGTGCTGTGGTGTAGTTGGGAGGGAGTTCTGGGTGAAGGAAGTTTGGTGGAGCTGAGCGGGATCGAACCGCTGGCCTCCTCGTTGCGAACGAGGCGCTCTCCCAGCTGAGCTACAGCCCCACGTGACTTCCCTATATTACCAAGGGTCGGGCCTTCCGGGAAGGGCGCGCCACCCCGGAGTTGCAGAATTGCGGCGATTCGGGAGACAAGCATCCCAAAATGGCTTTTTCCCTCCCGAACCGTGGCACGACTACTCCGTGCGCAGGGCAGCAATGGGATTCATCTGCGAGGCGCGCCAGGCGGGAAGGAAGCAGGCCACGCAGGCGACGATCAGCAGGCCGACGCCGCTGGCAACAAAGACCGAAGTGTCCAGCGGGCTAGTGGCGTAGAGCTGCGAGGCGATCAGACGGGTGATGGCCAGGCTAGCCGCTATCCCCAGGAAGAGCCCGGCGAGCGCGGGACGAAGACCATCCACGAGGACCAGCCGTAAGACACTGGCGCGTGCCGCACCCAGGGCCATGCGCACGCCGATCTCTGTCGTGCGTTGGGCGACCAGGTAAGCCAGCACGCCGTAGAGTCCCACGGCAGCCAGGAGCAGAGAGACGGCGGCAAAGATCACCACGAGAGTGGCGTTGAAGCTGGAGTCTGCCGTGGAGCGGCCGATGAGCTGGTCCATGGTGAGCACCCGCTTGACCGGCAGTTCCGCGTCGAGGCTGGCGATGGTTCGCTGAATTCTGAGCGCGTACTCTTCGGGGTGGCTGGAGGTGCGGACGACCAGGGTGTCATCGCCGCTCATCATCGGTTCGCCGGTGAGGATGGGAAACCACATCATGGCGCGCACGGGTTGTCCAATTTTGTAGAGAGTGTCTCCGACAATGCCTACAATCTCCAAGTTCAACTCGCCTTGGGGAGATTGCAGAAGGATGTGGTGCCCCAGCGGATCCTCGCCGGGGAAGAAATCGCGCGCAAATTGCTGGTTCACGATGACGTATTTCGAGTTGTCGAGGCGCTCGCTTTCGCTGAAGAAGCGACCGCGGATGAGTGGAATCTGTAGCGCGGAAAAGTAGCCGGGGTCCGCTGTGCGGTAGAGAGCGAAGCGATGCTGGCCGCCGGGCAGAGGCGCCCTGCCTGCGACTTTTACTTCCAGATCGCCGTAGTAGCCGTCGCCGGGAACTGCATCGGTGAGTCCCGCGGCCTGTATGCCGGGAATCTGCCGGACCCGTTCAAGCAGTTGCGACTGGAAGGCGGCGATTTGTGCGGGATTGTGGTACTTGTCGCCGCGCAAGAAGAAGTTGAGGGTGAGGACATTCCTGGTGGTGCAGCCAAGGTGATCGGAGCGCAGCGCGATGAAGCTGCGGAAGAGAAGCCCGGCGCCCACGAGCAGCACGACGGTGAGGGCGACTTCGATGGTGAGGAGTGCCTTGCGGAGACGCGCGCGCGATGCGCCGCCACGGGTACCACGGGCGCTTTCCTGGAGGGCGGAGAGCAATTGCCGGGTGCCGCCGGAGAGGACCGGCAGGGTTCCAGCGAGGAGGCCTGCCAGGAAGATGATTGCCAAGGCGAAGCACAGCACGCCCAGGTCAGGATGGACGGCTTCGGCGCGGGGCATCTGCGTCCAGCGCAGGACCACCCAATGCGTTGCTGCGGCAGCGAGCAACAGGCCGAGCGCGCCGCCGGCGATGCAGATCAAGAGGCTTTCGGCTAACTGCTGGCGCAGCAATCCGGCGCGGCTGCAGCCGAGGGCGGCGCAGATGGCCGACTCCCGGCGGCGGGCGGCGGCGCGGGCCACCAGCAGGTTGGAGAGATTGAGGCAGCCGATGAGGAGCAGGCATCCCACCGCGGCCATGAGCGTGTAGAGCGGCGTTCTGGCATCGCCCACCACATCTTCCATGAGCGACCGGGACATCACAGATTGCGCGACTGGACCGCCGCTGTTGAAGCGGAGGTAGATCAGGTGCTCGATGGCTCCTACCTCGGCGACGGCGGCGGAGGCGCTGACGTTGGGGAGCAGTCTCGCGACCACGTGGCTGGTGTGCACGTAGTGGCTGTGCAGGTATTCGCGGCTGTGCTCCCCCTGGATGGGCACCCACAACTGGATTTTGGGATCGGGGTAGTTGAATCCGCGGGGCAGCACTCCGCGCACGAGATACGGCTTCTCGTTCATGCGAATGGTGTGCCCGATCACGGAGGGATCGGCGTTGAAGCGCCGCTGAAAAAAGTTCCAAGTGAGCAGCGCGGCAGGAGGTGCTCCTACCTGATCGTCAGTAGCGGTGAAGCCCTGGCCCAGGGCGGGCTGAACTCCCAGCGTGGAGAGGAGATTCCAGGAACTGGCGCCGGCATCGACGAATTCGGGAAGATCGTTGCCGTTGCCGGCGAGGTTGAAGCCAGTGATCTGCCAGATGGCCATCTGCTCGAAGCCATGCGCGCCCTTCTGCCACTCGAAGAAGTCGCCGGGCGCGACCACGTTGCCGGCTTTGGGATTGCCGAGCTGGTTCTGGCCGTAGAGCATGATCAGGCGATCGGGATCAGGGAACGGCAGAGGACGCAGGAGCACGGAGCGCACTACGGTAAACAAGGTGACATTGGCTCCGATGGCCAGGCTCATGATGAGGACAGCGGTGAGGGAAAAGCCGGGAGTGCGCAGGAGGCGGCGAGTGGCGATGCGAATGTCGCGGAGCAGAGCGGCGAGCCACGACCAACTCCAGGTGTCGCGCGTCTGATCGCGCAAGGTGGCAGGGTTGCCGAAGAGGCGCAGGGCAGCGTAGTGGGCTTCCTGGGCGGACATGCCGGCCGCGCGATTCTCTGCGATCTGTTGCTCGAGGTGGAATTGGAGTTCCTGGTCCAGGCGCTGCGCCGCGCGATTGCGCCCAAACAGCATTTGCAACCGCATGCGCAAGATTTCGATCCACCGCATCATCTACCTCCATTCGCGCAACTTCATGCATACGTTGCTGCGCGTCTGCTTGTTCAAAGAAATCTGCAGAGTGGGCCCGAATATTTCGACACTATGACTATCTACAACTGCGGTTGTAGATAGTCAAGGCATTGTGTCATAGTTTCACAGTTTTACGGTGTCAATGGGGGAGCCATCCCGGCCGATCAAGCGGCTGGAAGAGGTTGATGGAGTTGAGCTTTCGGGTGGCTCACAGTTTCACAGTGCAAAAACAGGCGACGGGAACCGGGCGGCGTAGGAGCCTGGTTGCACGCGCAAAACTGGACTGTGCGTGCAACAGGATGGGATGGTCAGCTGGGTCGAAGCAGGTCGTTCTGGAGTGTTGATTTAAGCATGCCACAAAAGAGGTAAGTGATCGGCAAATTGCGAGTCTTTGGAATCAGAGGTTTAGAAGAATTTGCTCTTGACAAGTTTTCCACAGGTGGCATGGTTTCGGATGGACCTGGTCTCCCGCTCAAGCTGCACTTGAACGGGGCACATCCCTCCCGCTCAAGCTGCGCTTGAACGGGGCACAGCTCCGCCCACCTAGGGTTGAGTGGAATGGCGCACATCCCTCCCGCCCAAGCTGCGCTTGAACGGGGCACAGCTCCGTCTACCTAGGTTGACTGGATGGGGCATATCCCTCCCGCCCAAGCAGAGCTTGGACGGGGCACCCCCCTTGGACGGGGCACCCCCTTTGACCGGGCACTCTTAGGACGGGGTACCCACTGGGGCGGGGCACCAAGGTCAGTGGCGAGGGCTAGCGGGAGTATTCGAAGCTGCCGCAGAGGTCGGTGGCGTTTTGCAGGGCGTCGATGGTGAGGATGGGCATGCTGTCGCCGGAGAAGAAGGCGACTTGAAGATGGCGGCCGCTGGCGGAGGTGACCATCCACTGCACGTCTTCATTGCCGCAGAGGCTGTTCTTGTGCAGGAACTTTTTGGTGGCGGGTACGTTGAGGCGATAGAGATTGCCGCGGCTGGGATCGCCGGGATCGGTGTTGAAGACGGCTTGAATCTCGGCTGGCTGCAGGGCGCGAATCGGCGCGATGATGAAGCCGGTAAGGCTGATGAAGACCTTGGATCCGGTGATGGAGACGTCCCCGGTGATGGCCTTCGCGTTGGAACTGGCCGCCATCCAGTCGCCCCGGTCCTGCGCAAAGCAGGAGCAGGAGGCTGCAGTGATGAGGATGGCCAGTGTGCGAAGCAAACGAGATGAGGTCTTCATGGTTTGAGGATGACATCGGGCGTGGGAGTTGGGCAAGGTGATGGTGGAATGGTGAAGAAGTGAAGAAGGGAAGAAGTGAAAGAGTGAAGAAGGGAAGAAGGGAAGGAGTGAAAGAGTGAAGGAGTGAAGGAGTGAAACGGAGAAACATTGAAGCAGTGAATAAGTGAAGCAGTGAATAAGTCCTAGCTCCCCACTGCTGTTTGCGACCCGATGCGGATGAGACCGTGGCGCCGGCTTCCTAGCCGGCTGTAGCGCGGGTCTCCAGACCTGCGCATTGGGGATCAAAGTTTGTTTCTTGTTGGCAGTGCTTTTTCGTCTGCTAACATTCCGCCATGTCCTACTTCCTCTTCAAGACTGAGCCGGATGTGTACTCCTTTGACGACTTCCTGCGCGACCAGGAGACCATCTGGGATGGGGTGACGAATCCCACCGCGGTGAAGCATCTGCGCGAGATGAAGGCCGGGACAAAGTGGATCTTCTATCACACGGGGGACGAGCGCACCGCCGTCGGCACGGGCACGGTGGAATGCGTGGACCCCAGCGATCCCAAGGTTCCCATTGTGAAGGTCAAGGTGGGCAAGCGCCTCAAGGCGCCCAAGACCCTGGACGCCATCAAGAAGGAACCGCTCTTTGCCGATTCGGCGTTGGTCAAGATCGGGCGGCTCTCGGTGGTGCCGCTCAGCAAAGAGCAGTGGGACTGGTTCCTGGCTTCGTAATCGCTTATCGAAAAACGAATCCTGACCTACGGCAAGGGCCGGTCGGTCCAGAGAGCTTTGTCGGCGATGGAGCGCACGTGGTAGAGGCGGCCGGCGAGGAGCTGTTCGGCTTTGGATTGATTCTTGTCCTGGGCGAAGAGCCACTTGCGGGGACCGGTTCCCCAGAGCTTGGAGAGCTGATCCTCGCTCCAGAAGATCTTGGGCGCGTCGGGATAGCAGGAGCCCCACAACAGCGATGAGCCTTCGCCATGGGGCGAGCAGGGTTCGATGATGACGTCGGCCGGCTTGTTGAGGAAGTCGTGCGTGTAGAAGACGACCGACGAGGCATCGGATTGATCGCCGTAGATGATGAACTCATCGGCAGGCGAGCCCTTGGTGAGGATGGCGTCGGCGAGCTGCTTGGAGCTGAGCATGGGCTCGAAGCGAGCGAAGGCGATGTGCGCGGCGACCAGGAACATGCCGGAGGTGAGCGCGAGGGCGGTGGTGGCGGCGATGTGCTTGCCGCGCAGGCGGAGGATCCAGCTCACGGCGGGACCGATGAGGAGCGTGGCCGCGGCGAGGCCGGCGGGCAGGCGCAAGGCGGCGAAGGAGGGTCCCGTGAGGTCGAAGAAGTGAGACATGGAGAGGGTGTAGCCACCCACGTCGCGATGCGCTAACAGGGTTCCGATGTCGGAGACGAAGGGCAGGTTCCGGGACTCCCAGAGTCCCCAGCCTAGGGCTGCTGCTGCTGCGACTCCAGCCAGAGCGAAGACGGCCTGTGCCCAGCTGAGCCAGGCGGTGGAGAGCAGGGGCTTGCCTTCACCGGGACCACGGCGCTCTTCGGTCCAGGCCAGCACGCCGGCGATGAGGATCAGCAGCGCGGGCCAGGCGGGGAAGGTGTAGTACTCCTGATTCGTTGACAGCGAGAAGAACAGCAAGATGAAGGCCGCGTAGAAGCCCAGCAACCAGGCGCTGCGGACGCGGAACTTCAGGCGGAAGACATAGCTGGCCACATCTTCGCGGGCAGCGTAGTCGAGGTAGAAGTCGACGGTCTGGCCGGCATCGCGGCGCAGGTGCTGCAGCCAGTTGTGGCGGGTGCGCCAGGCGAGCACGAGGAGCGCGGGCAGGAAGAGGCTCCAGGGAAAGAGCCAGACGAGGTGGGCCAGCCAGTACCAGGCGGCGGGCAGGCGGTTGTAGTCGTGGGGAAAGCGCGTGCCCAGGAAGCGGAAGACGTGCTCGTTGAGGAAGTAGAAGTACCAGAAGCCGTGGACGTTGCCCGGGGTGGGGTGATTGCCGACGGGGTGTCCCTGATCGGGGTTGGCGAGTCCAGCGGCGATGTGCCAGGGGGCGGCGATGGCGAGGAAGAGCAGCAGACCGGAGAAGGGCTTGAGGGATCTCCAGCGGCGCCATTGTCCGCTCAGTAGAAGCAGAGGAATCGCAGCGGCGCAGAAGAAGACGGGCGCGATCAATCCCTTGGTGAGAAGGGCCAGAGCGAGGGCTGCCCACATGCCGTAGAAGCGGATGGGGCGGCGGCTTTCCAGTCCGGTGATGAAGCTGTAGAGCGCGAACAGGAGCAGAAACGAGAGGAGCGCCTCGGGGATGGAGAAGCGGGTGAAGAGAAAGGGTCCGATGGCGGTCAGGATGCCGAGGGCGGCGTAGTAGCCTGCGCGGCGTCCCCAGGCGCGTTCGGCCCAGAGCCACATCAAGATGGCGCAGCCGAAGAGGGCCAGAGCATTGGGCAGGTGGGTAGCGAAGACATTTTGCCCGAAGATGCGATAGAAGCCAGCGCTGATCCAGTAGGGCAGGGGCGCTTTTTCGAGATAGCGCACGCCGTCGACGTGAAGGGTGACGAGGTCGCCGGTCTCGGCGATGTGCTGCGCGGCCTGAGCGTGGGAGGCATCGACGTCATCGAGCAGAGGGGGCGTAAAGAGAGAGGCAAATTGAACCGCAAAGAAGACAAGAACGAGCAAAAACCAAGCGGCGAACGGAGAAGGCCCGTCCTGCGGGCGAAATGAGGGATCAGAGGAGTTCGTCATGAGTAAGTCTGCACTTTAAGGATAGCAGCCGGGCGATGCGGCCATCCCACGCATCGGGTGCGCGTTTATGCAGGTTTTATGTGCATTTTCATGCATTCAGGGCGGGGTGGTCGGGAGTGGTTGGCGGGGGTGAAGCGAGCGTTTACCCGGCTCGTGTATCTTGACCGCAGACGGCTATTTCGCTTCCCGGAGATCTACCCCAGCACGTATGCCCACCTTTGCCGCGATTGACATAGGATCCAATTCCTGCCGACTCAAGATAGCTCGCGTGGTTGCGCATCAGTTGAAGACAGTGCACGAAGATCGCGAAGTGACGCGATTGGGCGGGAGCGTGTTCGAGTCGGGACTGGTGTCGCCGGAGGCAATGGCTGCTACGTTGCGCGCTTTGAAGAGGTTCCAGCGAGCGGTGCAGGCGCACGCGGTGGACCGGATCCGGGTCGTGGCGACGGCGGCGATGCGCGATGCGCGCAACGGTCCGGCCTTTCAGGCGTGGGTGAAGGCGGAGACCGGCTGGAACATGGAGATCATCTCCGGCCTGGAAGAGGGGCGGCTGATCCACCGGGGACTGATGGCCGGGGAGCACAACGTCGGCGGGCGGGTGCTGCTGGTGGACCTGGGCGGCGGCAGCTGCGAGATCACGCTTTCGGAACAGAAGCGCATTCGGGAGACGGTGAGCCTGCCGTTGGGCGCGGTGCGGTTGACGCAGGAGTTTTTGACGGCCGATCCCGCGCCGAAAGAAGGACTGGCCAGGATGCACCAGCTCATTGCACGGGAGCTGCGCCGGGCACACCGGCGGGTGCACACAGCGAACATCTCCATGGTGATTGCGACCTCGGGCACGGCGGCGGCGCTGTTCGAGGCCAGCCTGGTGATGGACAAGGCTTCACGTCCGGCCAAGAAGGCGGTGCGGCGGCGAGCGGCGGGCACGAAGAGGAGCTTGTCGGCGGCGGGGCTGGCGCAGACGGCGACCGTACGCAAGCTGGCCACGAAGCTGGCGAAGTTGTCGCTGCCGGAGCGGGAGGCGATGCCGGGGATCGGGCCGCGGCGCGCGGAGATCATTGTTGCCGGAGCGCAGGTATACGCGTCGCTGCTGGAGAGCTTCGATCTGCCGGGCTTTCGCTATTCGCCGCTGGGGTTACGAGACGGGATCCTGGCGCAGATGCTGGCGGAGTCGGACGCGCGCGCGATTGGACATCGGGAGTTCGAGCACGAGCGGTGGGAGAGCGTGCTGAGCACGGCGCGCCGTTACGGGGTGGATCCGAAGCAGGCGGAGCCGGTCCGGGCACATGCGCTGCAGCTTTATCGCGACCTGGAAAAGCTGCACGAGCTGCCGGAAGATTACGAGAACTGGCTGGCGGCGGCGGCCCTGCTACGGGATACGGGGAAGTTCATCAACCACCAGGGGCATCACCGGCACTCGCAGTACATCATTTCGAGCTCGGAGATGTACGGGTACACGCCGGTGCAGCGGACGATCGTGTCGGCGATCGCGCGGTACCTGGGCAAGACCCGTCCGCAGCCCAGCGACCGGGCGATGCGCAATATTCCCGCGGAGGAGCACAAGAACATTCACCGCGCCGTGGTGCTGCTACGGCTGGCGGTGGCGCTGAACCAGGACCGGGCCAGCGACGTGCTGCGGGTGCTGGCCAAGGTGTATCCCAAGCGGGTGTATCTGGAGATTCAGCCGGGGAGGACGGGCGCCGAGCTGGAGCTGTGGTCGCTGCGCAAAGAGGCGGCTTACTTCCGCGAGGTCTTCGGGCGGGAGCTCTTTCCAACATTGGCGTAGAGCGCGCGGGCCATGCGGGGATCGATGAGCCACTGCAACTGCGGGGGATGGCGATCGAGGTCCACCCGGGCGATGGCGGCTTTGCGCATGCGGATGTTGGCTCCGCCGTTGCCGGTGGTCATGCGGCCGAGGAACTGGAACAGGTTGGGATTGTGGCCGACGAAGAGGACGCCCTCGCGATTCAGGTACTTAGCGATGAGGGCCTGGAACTCGGGGTACTCCGCCTCGGGGGCCAGGGCGGGGCTGATTTCGACTTTGGATTCGTAGCCGAGCTCGGTGCCAACGAACTGCGCAGTTTGAAGGGCACGCTTGAGCGGGCTGGACACGATGATGTCAATCTGGGCCTTGAAGGCGCTCAGGACGCGAGCCATGAGCATGCACTGGTCCTTGCCTTCTTTGATTAATCCTCGTTTTGCGTCCAAAAGCGGATTGTCACGCCGCAGACCGGCGTTTGCATGACGCATCAAATATAGATTCATGGGGTTAGATCCTGGCGGGGATGAAGAGGCCTTCCGCTCTAATAGGGATATTTTAACACTTTTGTAACATTTATCGACCAGATTTCGCTGACCAAGAGACCCTGCAGCCAGGGTTTCTGGCGGAGGCGGGTGAAACCGGCATGTTGCAGAGCCTGAGAGTAGTCGGGCAGGTGGCGGACGGGCAGTCCGGTGAGCAGGCCGAAGGCCCAGTAGAGGGCGCTGACCAGGGGATGGGCAACGTGGCGGCCGAACCAGGTGGCCGGGGTGGCGAACTCGGAGACAATCCAGAGCGCATTCGGGGCGAGATGCGGGCGCAGCGCTTGGGTGAGAGCTTCGATGTGGGCGGTGCTAAGGCAATCCAGAAAGAAGTGAGTCACGACCAGGTCGTAGGGGCCTTGGAGGGCGTCGGCGGGCACGGCGCGCAGGTCAGCGGCGAGGGTGCGAATGCGGGGGCGATGCGGGCCGGCGCGACGCAGAAGAGCCGCCAGCATGGCGGGGCTGATGTCGAGAGCGTCCACTTGCACGTGAGGGTTGGAGCGCAGCAAGCGGACGGTGAAGCGGCCGTCGCCATCGCCCAGGATAAGCGCCCTCTTGGATTGCGCCATGTCCGCCAGGAAGGCGCGGCGTGCCCGGGCCAGGAAGGGGCCGAAGGTAGCCCATTCCATCCAGCGATAAAGGGGAGCGAGGCGGTCGAAGTT
>CBJOJD010000102.1:0-15408 GCA_966443485.1 uncultured bacterium
GTTGTACCTGAGCTAGCTGGTCTTTCTTGAGCGAAATCGCACCGGCCGGGCTCGGGTGGGCTGGAATAGGCTATTGTGAGGCTGAAATGGGGAGACAGGTGGCTCTCTACGTAGTCTTTCCTCAGGTTGCTGATTCGTGATCCAGTTGTTCGGGTGGTGCTCAGCTGGGAAACGTCGCCTGGAGCCAAGGCTGAAATGCTGAAAGCGAGAACAGATAAACGGAATGTAGCTCCAGAATACGCTCGAAAGCACTGCGATGCCGACGCTCTCGGCATTTGTTTGCTTCTAGGTCTCGGCTTGAGGCCAAGACAGGGTGACAACGGCATTCCTTATTCAGATCTTTATGGGCCACTTTCATCCAGTCTTTGGGAAATGAGCGTAGAGTTGAGTGCGTGACTCAACTTGCGCGAAGAATCCTTGGGCCGGCCGCGAAGAAATACCCGAAGTGTTCGGCGGGAAAGTGATCTGGTCCGGTGACCGGGGAGTTCGGGCTTTAGCATTGGTTGACCGGACTACCAGGTGCCTGACCATGAATGGGACGAAAATGATGCTCAAGGAATGTGAATTGACAGAGCGGGGTATCGAAATTCCGCATTGGCGCTGCGCAAGCATGAGAAGTTTTGGGGAAACAGTTGTTCCGGCGCGACGGTGGATCGAGGGACTCAGACCAGCACTGGCCTCGATCTTGGTTCGTCGCCCCCGGCCCAACCCGCGCGAAGAGGCCCGCCATGCGTGACCAGATTGTGGCATTCGTGCTTGCTGGTGGAAAGGGCAGCCGCTTGCTGCCGCTTACACAGAATCGCGCAAAACCCGCCGTGCCCTTCGGCGGAAAGTACCGCATCGTCGACTTTGTCCTCAGCAACTTGATCAACTCCGGTATCTTTTCCATCTACGTAGTGGTTCAGTACCGAAGCCAGTCTCTCTTGAAGCACTTGCGCGACGGCTGGCAAGTCAGCGGTCCGTTGAAAAGCCAATTCATCATTCCAACCGCGGCCGAAGGGCAAGCTGGGGAAGAGGGCTGGTACCGTGGGACCGCAGACGCAGTCCTCCAGAATCTTGACCTGATCGATGACCTCGATCAATGCACAGTCGCCATCTTCGGGGCTGATCACGTTTACCGCATGGACATCGAGCGCATGGTGGACTTTCACCATCAGAGAAACGCCGACGTGACGGTGGCCGCAATTCCAGTCTCCGCTCGCCTGTCCACCGACTTCGGAGTCATCGAGGCGGGGCCTGATGCTGCAATCCACGGGTTCTATGAGAAGGACATGAACGCACCAACGATCCCAGGAAAACAAGATCAGGTCTATGCATCGATGGGGAACTATCTGTTCTCAGGTCGCGCGCTAAGAGAAGAGTTGCGTGCAGATGTGCAGTGCTCAGGGAGCCGCCGCGATTTCGGCTACGATATCCTACCCTCCATGCTCGGCCGGGCCGCGATGTACGCCTATGACTTCCGCTCCAACATCTTGCCAGGTGAGTCTGGCGGAACAGCACTCTACTGGCGAGACTTAGGGACTCTCGATGCTTACTACGAGGCCCAGATGGACCTCTGCGGGTTGGTTCCCTCGCTGAACCTCTATAATCCCCTTTGGCCAATTCACACGGCCAGCTATCCTGATCCGTGTGCGAAGTTCACCTACGACGAGCGCGGCAATGTAGGTTCTGCAGTCGGATCCATCGTTTCCGGAAGCTGCATCTTTTCCGGAGGCACTGCACGCGGCTCCGTTGTCGGCCGGGGGGTCAGGATAATGGGCGAAAGCCTGGTCGAGGACTCGATCATTCTCGACAACTGTGTCATCGGAGAAGGTTGCAGGATCCGAAGGGCCATTCTCGACGAAGGCATCACTGTCCCGGATGGACAGCACATCGGCTATGACATGGAAGAAGACCGCCGCAAGTACCACGTATCTGAGAGCGGAATAGTTGTGTGCTCTCGGCACGTCGCATCCTGGTCCTGAGTCGCAGCATATGCGTGCAGCACTGAGAGTCTCATGTTGACAATCCTCATCGGATGCGGAAGCTCATAGATAGCCAGTTCGCGTGCCAGCAAAGTGGAGAATTGAATTGAGTGTCAGTCTTTAGATGTTTGGATGCCTCGTGCATGTTTTGAGGGCTGAGGGCACTTTGTACTCAGCCATTCCAGGGCTGTCTACCTCGGGATCCACGGACAGAGAGAATACGTGATCTGCCCCCCAATGACCGTGCAGTCTCAACGGATGGACATAGCTTGGTCATGGACCGCGTGAGACGCCCTCAGACGAGCGCCCAATCAAGAATGCAGATTGGACAATTTGCTGCCCGAAAGGACACGAAGCCAACGAGTACTTGCCGAGCAAGTCCCGATTGCATCTTCACAGCGAATAGCACATCTTCTGGGACGAAGTGCAGGCGGAACCGCTAACGCACAAACTCTGTGATCAGTTGGCTTGTCTTTGTGCGTTCGCGAACCGCCGTCACTGCTTCTATGTCCATCAGCCCAAGTCTCTTAAGTTCGATTGGTTCACGCGCAGCATCTGCGCTTTCGCTCCAGACGAACAGCTTCCCAAGAAGTCAACCCATTAACTGATCTGCACCCGGATCCAACCGCTATATCATCGGGGATTCGCTTGACCCCGCGAAAGCACTCCACTCCATGCGAAGCAGGAACCGGAAGATCAGGGTCGTTTACACTAGCACGTTTTCTAAGCTAAGACAGCGGTCGAGCAGGTTTAACCAAATCGGGCTGAAGTTGGACGAGCGCATCTGAACGCGAAAGCTGCCAGTTCGGCTGTGGCAGATCCGGCATCGGGGCGGCCTGAAAAAGCCGCTTGCATTGTCGAGCCGTCCATCGCGCCCATTTCTGAGATTTCCGCCGCCGCGCGCTGTCTGCGGAGATGCCTGTGCCGGCATACATCTGGCGGTAGAGCTTGGAGAGAAAGATAAACGCAATGCGCGCCCGCAGCGTTGGCGTGCAGGCGGATCGCTCCCAGATGGCTCCCAATCTATAGAAGCGGTCCCACACCCACTGGGTGCGATTACGAATCTCATCTGCGCTCATCGTCGGATGCGGCGTAAACATCTTCGGACGCACCGCGCTGGGAATCAGCCAGTAACGAGTAATCGGAATGCCGCCGACCTTCGCTGGATTCTCCGACTGCAGCTTTTCCCACCGTCCGAAGTCGACCGTGCCTGGAAATGGGGTCATCATCACAAACTGGGCAAAAGTGACTCCCGCCCTCATCGCCATTTCCACCGTAGCGTTGAAGGTCGCCGGCGTATCCGTAGGCAAGCCGAAGATAAACGATCCCAGCACATGTACGCCGTGCTTACGGAAAGTCTGCAATTGGCGTGCCAGGGCGTCCCCTGAGTAGTTCCAGTCCTTGTAAACTGCCTTGAGCCCCTCGGGAGTCACGGCTTCGATGCCCACTAGCGCGCCCTTGATATTGGCGCGCCGCATCGCGTCGAGATACTCGCCATCTTCTCCCGCTTCCATCGTGATCTGGGTGAAGAAGACCATGTCCTTTGGCAGCTTCGCTAGTTCTTCCATGAGATGGAACCGATCCGCCCGAATGCCGCTCAGTTCCTCCACTTTGGCGAGATTGCCTTGTTTGCGGGCCTGACACAGGTCTGTCAGGGTCACCGGATAGAAATTGTCGTCGGCAAGCGCGATGAAGCGGAAACCCATGCGTCGCAGGCTCACAATCTCATCGATCACGCTTTGAAAGCGGCGTTGCCGCGGCCGCTGGCCGTCGGTGCGCCAGACGCTGCAGAATGAGCAGTGTTTGGGGCATCCGCGAATGGTCTGCACGGAGGCCCACATGTATTTTTCGGGGCGCATTAGATCCCAGCGGGCTGGAAGAAAATCGGCGCCCGCAATCTGCCCGCCTTCGTAAATGCTCTCCGGATGTCCGGCCGCGCAGTCCCCCACGACGCGCGCCCAAACCACGTCGCCGTCTCCTCTCACCACGGCATGTCCTTCGCCCCGCTCAAGAGCCTCTTCAGGAAACAGGGTGGCGTGGATGCCTCCATAGACCACCCAGGCGCCGCGCGCCCGCGCTACACGCCCCACCTGGTAACCGCGCAGAGCGTTGCCTGTGTGAATGCTGATGCCCACCACATCCCCGGCCTCGATCGCCTGTGGATCGATCGGTTCGAGAGTTTCATCCGTCAGGATGGGATCGCCCGCACTCTGTGGCGTTGCCGCCGCTAGTACAAATAGCCAGCGCGGCGTGATCACCGCCGTTCCAAAGGAGTGATCGCTGGGATTGACCAGGTGAACCTTCATCGGATGAAGACCTTTCCTCGCGGCTGATCAAAGGCTGCTCAGATCGCGTTATGAGCGACGATGTGGTCGCTTTCCGGGCCCAGTGGAGCACTTGCGCAACGATCCAAAGTCCAATCAGTCACCAGCGGAATAATCTGAACCCACGTACCCAGTGACAAAGCATCAGCGATGCTCTGCTGTATGGTGCTCGAGAGCCAGTCGCCCAGACCGGTCCCCGTCTTGCCGTGCTAGCTTAAGGAGGGCGGGGACCCCGACGGTTTGATGCAGGTCCGAGCTATCTACCGAGCTGAAGGGGATGCGTAGTCTTCCGAAAAAATGCAGTCCTTCTGAGGACATTCCCATGTCTCGATCTTCTTTGAGCGATCCACTTCCACGAGATAAAGAATAGCTCCACATTGCGGACATTTGCGAACAGAAGCACGTGAATCATCGAACCCATCCGGGATCAGATCCATATAGCCGACAGACTCGCGGAAGACCCGAGTGCAGCCGCGCCGTTCGCATGCGTGATAGGAGCGAACTTCTTCTAAATCCTCCTCCATCATCACACGTCTCATGGGGACGTTATGCAAGTCACATAACGGGAAGAATTGTTGTCTCGAACTCATGGCAGCATCCTTGCTCATTGGAGTCCGGCTATCTCAGCAAGACATCGTGGAAAGGGTTTTAGCTGCACGCCGGTGAGGTACCCCTGCACCCAATGCTGACTTAATCTCAAGCAACATGGGAAGCGGAACGAGCAACACAATCCAGACCGGAACCCTTCGATCTCTCTCAGTTGTGCGCCTTTAGACGACTGCGAAACTCAGCAGAAAGAGCATTCAGTTCATCGCTTTTGGGACACTGCAACTGAAATGTAGCTCGTCATTCACTTGAGAGCTGTCCGCAGGCCAAGTCGGATTCGTCGCTATCGGTCTCTGATTCCCACCAGCTAATGGCTATAGCCGTACCCTCCTCGCCCACTATCTCTCTTCCTGGATCTGAAGCAGTCCTGGCAGTAGACTGGGCGATCGCTTCGCGGCTCAAATGGCACCGTGGTCTGCTTCCCGCACTCGGAACACGTAGCAGGCGTTGCTTGCGATCCGCTCCGGTAGTGCCCTGCGCCGCCCCCCTGCTCGTTCTTCTTTGCCTGGCGACACCCCTTGCAGCGTTTCGGAGCCGAATAGCCACGTTCCTGAAAGAATGCCTGATCGTCGCTTGAAAACGTGAATTCCTGTCCGCAGTCGCTACAGGTCAATTGCCGATCTGCCATCATAACTCACCCTTTCGTGTGATTGGGCACGGCGCGCGTTTCCGGAGTCGAGATCGGGGTCACCGAACTAGCCGGGATCGCGCTTTCGGTCGTCGAGCGGTTAGGAAAGGTCTGTGGCTTGGACTTGCTGGAAGCCGGCTCGTCCGGGGAAACCTCGGCAGCGCTTGGCCAAATTACCGGTTTACACAGATTTATATCTCTGCGGTGGCGATTCGTATCGATCTTCTCAAATATAGTCATCTAGATTCCATGGTTAAGTAATTACGTAAACACATTGATCTGAGGCGAAGTTGAAGGCTGGAAAGCAAGTATGAGCACCTGACTAACGTCAGCATGCTGTTAAGAGACGGCGTAACCCCGAAGAATACGGACGTTCCTCACGTTAAGTGAGAAGAATCCTAATCGTCGAGCCTGATTATGCCAAGGTCTCAATTGCACTGCTGGTCAATTTTGCACAGTCCGTCCAGCCAGATCGTCCTATGGTTAGCGGGTAGCGGGTGCCAGAGTGCCTGGCAAGTTGGAATCAACGGGCCGCAGAAGCAATTCCCGGCGCGCGGCTATTTCGACGGATAAGCCATCTGAACAGCACTACCGCGAGCCTGAGCCAGAACAGGGCGATCCGGAAACGAAGAAGCCTCTTCTGTGATGCCGCGATAGGCCTGCTCTCATCTCCAATACCACCCCCTTAGAAATGGTAAATAGAGCTCGACGAGTGGCAAGCGGGAGAAGAATGGTTCCACTGTGTGCGGGCAAATGGTTCAGCTATTTCCTTCTTTCTAAGGAATTGTGCGCCCATCCCAGCAGGAGACGGGCCTAAGGCGTCGAACATGTCATCTGACGAGCAAGCCTGCAAGATCGTTCCTATATGCGGCGCATCACAGACGCTGTGGGTATGAGCATGGTAACGATTAAGCGGTGATGGGTACGGATTGAGCCGGTGATTGCAGAGCAGGATCCGCGCCTCAAGCGGTCGCACGCTCCGTGCAGGTAACCGAAGCGAAGTTTCCATGAGGTTCGACTAGAGTGATCGGATTTCGGACCAATCCAATGTCTGCCGCCGTCTCTCCGGGGATTTGGAAGGAGAGCGCAATGAATCATTGCACCCTCAACTGGTACCGAACTGACGACGGAGGGTTTGCGATGCCATTGCCAGATAATGGCGAATTGGTACTGCGTCCTATAAAGCATAGTTGGCGAACCTCGGGCAAGATCTGTGGTGTAAGCATGGCCGAAGAAGTCCATCCGTCATTGGTGGAGGCTTTTGCATCGATCGAGAGGTCCCTGATACAGGATGGGTGTGACATCCTGGCCGCTGCCATCGCTGAGCAGCAATGGACGAGCACGGATGCTACTCCGCTGCAGACGGCGCTTCTATCGAATCTCCTGGGAGCGCTGGAGGTGGATGCAGTGAAAGACCGGAAAGAGGCACAGATGCTTATTGATCGCCTCTACCGTTGCGAATACAGTCCTTCGACACACTTCAAGCATAAGCAAGGTGAGGAGTATTCAGAAGCGCTGATGAAAAGATGCGGTTTAGATTCGGCTGGAATTCAAGAATCCAAACACCGAGATGGAGGAGCATAAACGGGGCGTTTTACAGCATCGAAAGGCGGCCATCATCAGACGCAGAGCCGGTTTGAAGGTTCGCATGCACTGGCTCTGCGTAGAAAGAGGCTTCGTCTGTTCGTCTCCGTTCTGTCGCCCCCTCGGATTCGCAAACGTGATCATGGCTTTCGACAACGAGATTCGCGCATCTTCCACCATGGTCTTCCTATGTTGTACAGAATTGTCGAACCAGAACCGATTCGGGGTCAGCTGGAACCTTTGCCGTAGCCACATGCCGAGTGACAAGAAGGATTTCCCCTCTCGTTCGATTGCCGTGACCTGCACTTCGTACGTTGCAGACGGCAGTACTTGCCTTCGAACGTATTTCTGGGAACGCCGTACCGCTAGAAAGAGACGGTAGAGGTATGCGGTCTAAATGAGGGCCGAGGGGCACCTCCACAATCCGCTTGGTTCAATTCACCGCCGCGTCAGAAGAAGCGCGCAAGGAGGACAGGCGTGAAGTTCGCAGACAGAGCGTTAACCTGCATCGATTGTTCGGCCGAGTTTGTGTTCACCGCGGGCGAACAATTGTTCTTTCACAACAAAGAATTTAGGAACGATCCCAAACGCTGCAAACAGTGCAAAGCAAAGCGCGGCAGCGGAAGTCAGAGGGCGTGTCCAGAAACGCGAACAAAGTGTGCGAACTGCGGCGAGGAGACTTCCGTCCCGTTCAAACCGTCACAAGCCAGACCGGTGCTTTGCCGATCGTGTTTTGAACAACAGAAGATGTCGCAGGGGACCGTCATCACGGCGCCCGTGTGATGACCGGTTTCCTTGGCAGATCAGGCAGAGAACGGGTATTTCGTAATACTCTGAGAGCCAGCCTCAAGAAAGCCGATATCGAATGCGTCTCCTTTTAGGGACATGCCCCAGCCAACGGCAATTCGCAAAACGTCGCAGATTGCCACCGCTCCTTGCGGATAATGACCGTACTCGATTCCGAAGAGGGGCCGCGGGAGTGGCCTGTCCCCCCTTTTCCGCACACAAATAATACTTAGCTAGCTGCAGACGTAGCGGTGGGAAATTGGGAAACGCCTTGGGCGTTTTCAAAGCAGGCAGAGCCTGCGATTCTTGCATCTGTCCAGGTGGATGAAAGCCTAGTAGGGTATGTATATTATTGAGTGTATTACCTTTAATCCTTGGGGCGGCTAGTGGGGATCGAACCCACGACATCCTGAGCCACAGTCAGGCGTTCTGCCGCTGAACTATAGCCGCCATAACGTCTTGATTGTAACATTGTTGCGAGTCCTCCCGCGGTGGAAGACTCGTCCATGTCTGAGAACCGCGCGCCAACTCCCCAACCCGCTCCCCTCGCTCCCCTCCCCACGTCCTCATCCGACCGCTGGAATCGAGGCGCCTGGCTCTTTCGCGATCGGACCCTGCGCTCTCTTGAGATTCTGCTGGATGAGGCCTTTCGCGTTCCCGGTACCAGCTTCCGCTTCGGGATCGATGGCCTCATCGGCCTCGTTCCAGGCCTGGGAGACGTGATTGCCGGGTTGTTGTCATTCGTGATTCCCCTAGCCGGTTGGATTCGCGGTGTGCCCTACGTGACGCTCTTCCGGATGACCATCAACTTGGCCATCGGGGTTCTCATCGGCTCGATCCCTGTGCTCGGTGATCTCTTTGACGTCATCTGGAAGCCCAATCGACGCAACTACCGGCTCTTGCAGCTGCATCTTCGCAAGCCCCGGCGTCACACCTGGCGAGACTGGATCTTTCTGGCGTTGCTGGTGGTTGGACTGGTCCTGGTCTTCGCCGCTCCCGTGGTGTTACTTCTGTGGTTGATCCTTCAGATCCCCCATTTGCGGCTGCTTCACCACTGATGGGGAGTGCCCGGACCGGCTCGACCCAGGTACTCCCGCTGTGCGATTCGCGATACAATCAGAACAACCGTCGGGGCGTAGCGCAGTCTGGTAGCGCATCTGCTTTGGGAGCAGAGGGTCGGGGGTTCGAATCCCTCCGCCCCGACCATTCCTGAACTTTGGAACCGACTCCTTAGGCTACATTTAGTCAAGTTCTAGCCCACCCATACAATTCTCTCGTGCCTATGAATCTATGCTGTGGAGTTCCTTCTACCCGAAGACGGTAGCAGTGGTATGACCTATTTGCCCGCAAACGAGCGAGATCCAGGCTTAAGGGTGCGCAACCCTTCGCTCCCAGTTGCATAACCGTCTCCCTGATAGTCCCTGCCAGTTGTACGCCCAGTATGACGATCTGCGCTTTTGATCCGGGCATATCGGGCGGTGGCCCTAAAACGTTCTCGATCATCCCGGTGACGCCAAACTCCACGTCCACCAGTATTGACCGCTTGGTAACAGTTCAGCCGAAGGTCAATTGACAAGAACGGTTGAAGGTTCCCGATCGGCTAGACTGATCCGATCGGGAACCAAGCACTCTTGGGCGAGCGGGAGCGTTGACGAATGCAAAGCAAGCTGCCAAAAATAACCATTCACATGGCCGCCAGTCTCGATGGGTTCATCGCTAGACGCGACGGCCGCGTCGACTGGCTCGAGACCTCGGATCATTTCGAGGCTGGTGAATCCTTATCCGCGGAAACCATCCAGGCGTTTCTCGAGACAATCGATTGCTACGTCATGGGTGCCCGAACCTATGAAACGGCGCTGGATTTTGAGGCGAAGGGCTTGGGCTGGTCGTACGGTGACAAGCCGACCTACGTCCTGACGCATCGTACGCTGCCCAAAATTAGAAGCTCAGTTGAGTTCTATTCGGGCGATCTCCGACAGCTGGTCGAGGAAAAGCTGGCTCCGCATTTCTGCAGCATATGGTTTGTCGGCGGTGGCGAAGTGTCTGCCGCCTGCATGAGGCTCGGATTGGCGAATGAACTGCGTTATTCGATTTTGCCTGTCGTAATCGGGGACGGTCTTTCATTTTTCCGAGGTTTGGAGCAAGACGTGGCTTTGCACCTTCTGGAAGTAAAGGCGTATCGAAGCGGCGTGGTAGCTCTACGCTACGAAGTGCGAAAGTCGTAGGGGGCTAGCTGCCCTCCAAGGGATAAGCTCGGACTGCCATCCATGACCTTCTCAACCCACTACCATAGCCGAAGCGGTTGCTCAGGCCATGGAACTGCGGCTCCTTCAAGTCTGCAAATCTGATAATTCTTGGGAATGTGCGGCCTGAGTCACAGCTTGCAAACTGAACCGGCGAATTCAGGGAAAATCACTCATCAATCACACTCGACAAGCGTACATTCGCAGCACGTTCGGGGCTTTGCTAGTCACACCGAAGCGCGACGATGGGATCTATCCGCGTTGCTCGACGCGCGGGAATATAGCATGCGAGCAAAGCGATCCCGGCGAGCAAAAGAGAAACGCTGCTCAATGTAATGGGATCGGTCGCACTAACCTCGAACAGCAGGGCCCGGATCGAGCGTGAAAGCGCCACAGATCCAGTAAGGCCGCTCACAACTCCTGCGCCAACCAGCAGCAAGCCTTCTCGCAAGATCATCTGAACCACCTTTACCCGGCCGGCGCCCATCGCCATTCGAATGCCAATCTCTTTAGTTCGCTGAGCAACTGCGTAATGCATCGTCGCGAAGATTCCTGCTGCCGCGAACACTAGAGCAAGTACGGCGAATATACTCAGCAGGAGTGTCTGGAAGCGCCGAGGCGCGGTCTGCTCTTGAAGCCGGTCTTCCAGCGTAGTCACATCCGTCAGGACCGCGGAGTGATCGAGCGAGCTTATGGTGTCGCGAAGAGTAGCCACGCCCACATTCGCATTCGAGTACACAATTAGATTCTCGGTTCCATCCAGCGATTGTGCCTGCGCCTCATAGATCTGCGCGATCGGAGAGCGTTCAAGTCCATTGCTGTGCATATCCTTCACAACACCGATCACGCGCACCCATTCATCGTTGTGCCCGCGCGGATCGAATCCTTTGATCCCTTTCCCGATGGGATCCTCGCCCGGCCAGTATCGGCGGGCCATCGTCTCGTTGATGATCACCACCGGAGTAGTGTTTCTTGTGTCTTCATCGCTGAAGAAGCGACCCTTAACCAAAGGAATCCCCAGCGCTTGAAAGAAATTGCCACTGATCGTCGTCCAGGTCATCGGCGTCCACTGATCTCGGGATTCAAGTGAATGACCTTGGACCGCACGCAAGCCAAATTTCGAATCGATACTCCAAAACATCGTGCCTATCGCGCCGACTGCCCTCACTCCGGGGAGGCCGCCGATACGAGCCATGGCTTCACGATAGAGCGTGGCGCGTCGGTCAGCCGGAAGATCGCTGCCAAACCGAAGCGTCGCCGTTAGCACACGAGTCGTGCGAAATCCAGGGTCGACGGATTCAATGGCAATAAAGCTGCGGATCAGAAGACCAGCCGCCGTAAGCAACATAACCGCAAGTCCGACTTGCGCCACGACGAAAACGCGAGAGGTTCCGCGTGCATCAGTTCTGGTCGTCTGATGCCCGCTGCCCACATTTTGCGAAATCCGAATGGCCGGTATGAGTCCGAAAAGCAAGCCACTGACAACCGAGAGCGAGAAAGCAAAAATCAACACTGGGACATCGAGATGCGCCTCTCCAAGCCGTGCGATCCCTTGCGGAGCCAGGGCGATCAGAGCGCGGATACTCAACGCCGCTAGCGGCAGACCGACCGCCCCTGCGAGACAGGAGAGGAGCATGCTCTCCGTCACTAACTGCCGAACGATTCGCCCTTTACCCGCTCCCAGCGCACTGCGCACTGCAATCTCTTGCCGGCGGACCGCGCCACGCGCAAGCAACAGGTTTGCTGCATTTGCGCATGCGATCAGTAGTACCAGGAGAACCGCCCCCGCCAAGATTGCCAGCATAAATGGAACAGTCTTCCCGTGAATCTGTGCCGCAAGTGGCACCAGCCGCATGCCGCGGTCTGCGTTGTCACTCGGATATTCCGCCGCGAGTCCTTGACTGATCACGTGGACCTCAGCGCGTGCCTGATCGAGAGTTACGCCAGACCGAAGTCTCCCAAGGATCGGACCGAAACCGTGGTTTCTTCCGCTTCGCCGGATCTGCCAACCCGGGATTGCGGAGGCAGGAGTCCAAAGGAGAGTCTTTTCGGATGGGAAGGCAAATCCTTGCGGCATAACTCCGATGATTTGCGACGTCAGCCCATTCAGCTCCACCGTTTTGCCAAGAACACGGGGAGAACCGCCGAAGCGCGTTTGCCACAGACGATAGCTCAGCACCACCTGGTGACCGTCCGGCTCATCGATGCCGAAGGTTCGACCCAGCGCCGGAGCGCGACCCATGAGACCGAAGAAATCGCCATAGACCGTCGCATATTCAATCCAGTCCGCAGTGCCGTCGGTCGTAAACGACGCCTCGACTTCTCTGTAGGTGGCCAACTTTTCCAGGGTTTGCGTCCGTTTTCTCCAGTCTTCGAAATTGAGCACGCTGGTGTTGTTCTCGATGGAGTTGTTCACCTTGTCGGTGCCCCACAACAGGACAATGTGATCAGGGTCTTGATAAGGAAGCGTGCGCAACAGAACTGCGTGGACGACACTGAAAACAGCGGTACTCGCGCCACAGGCGAGCGCAATCGATAGCACCACTACGGCACTAACGCCGGGATTCGATCGCAGGCTTCGCATTGCATAGCGAAGGTCCTGAAGGACCGTTTCGAGCCAGAGGACAATGTCCGCCTCGTAGGACCGTTCGCGCGCAACCGTGGCGTTTCCCAGCCGTCTTGTTGCGTCTCTGCGGGCTTCTTCCTGACTCATACCCGCAGCTATATTGTGCGCCGTTCGCGCCTCGATGTGGTAGCGCAGCTCTTCATCGATTTCATCACTAAGCCGCGCAGGTCGGATCATGTTCGCTAAACGGTTAAACCATCCCACGTTGCCCTCCTATGAAAACTGCAGAACGCGAGCTACAGCACTGGTCAACACTGACCAATTCTTCTCTTCATCTGCCAACTGTTTCCGGCCAGCGGCAGTGATGGAGTAATAACGGGCGCGGCGATTGTTTTCTGAGGCTCCCCACTCGGAACGTAGCCAGCCAGATTGTGTCATGCGGTGCAACGCGGGGTAGAGCGAACCTTCTTCCAAGCGCAGGATCTCTTCGGAGACCTGCTCAATGTGAAGCGTGATGCCGTAGCCATGCATCCGGCCTCTTGACGCAAGCGTCTTGAGGACTAGGAGGTCAAGCGTGCCCTGAAGACGATCATTTGTATGTTTGCGCATCCTCTCCCCTAGCCAGCTATTGGAGAGATACTCGCTCGGATCTCTGTCCGATGTCAAGCCTGGCCTGTATAGCTCGCCTCTTTTATGCTGGTCGGGGGTTCTGGTCTCTCGGGTCCTCAGATCAGAATGTGCCATCCTTCTGGCGCAGAAATCGCTTGACAATCGGGCCGATCCGTCCTACAGAATGCTACATAGGGGAGCGTGCCTCTTAGTCGGCAACAGGCGTATGCTCACTGCTGGACAGATCGCCTACCGAACTTTTAGCGCGTTTTTCATTCCTCATTCGTCTATTCCGATAGCCACGTGTAAGGAAATGCGCTGGGGCCATTTCAGGCGGTTGGAATGTATCCTGGTTGATCTCGCTCTTTGCGATCGATGTACGGTATCGAATGCTAATGCGCCCGTGAGCTTCGGTATCGGTCTATTCTATGCACCGTGGCGGAACCACGGATCATCCCGCGAAGTTCAAGCTGTGGCAATACACATCAGCAAGGGGGAGACGGCTTTGCAGACTCTTCTTCAGAACCTTCGGTTCACCCTCCGTATGCTGGCCCGGAATCCCGGCCTGACCCTCACCATCCTTCTCACGCTGGCGATCGGTATTGGCGCTAATACGGCCATCTTTACCGTCGATTATGCTACGCTCCTGGCTCCCCTTCCCTATCCTCAACCGGACCAGCTTGTCATAGTCTGGTCGAAGATCCAGAACTTTCACAACAGCGTTTCCGCGGGAGACTACCTCGATTGGGAACAGCAGAGCACCGCGTTTCAGTATCTCTGCGCTCTGAGTGGCAACAGTTATAACCTCGCCACGAAGGATCAGCCGGAATACGTCAACGCCAGCGTTGAATGTCCAGCCAAGCTTCAGATGATCGGCAAGCCGCTCTTGATGGGCCGGTACTTCCTGCCCGAAGAGGGTGCAGCCGGCCACGATCACGTCGTCATCCTCACCTACAAGCTGTGGCGGAAACTGGGCGCGAATCCCCATATTCTCGGTACCTCTCTACGTCTCAATGATGAGCCTTATACCGTCGTTGGCGTGGAACAGGAGGGTCCCTACGCTCAAGGTGAAGAGGTACAGCTCAGCGTTCCACTGGTATTCAAGCCAGAACAGATCAATCACGACTTTCATTGGCTCCAGGTGATGGGCCGCCTGAAGCCGGGCGTAAGCATTAAACAGGCGCAGCAAAACATGGACGCGGTCACCGCGCACATCGCCCAGATGTATCCCAAAAGCGACGAGGGTTGGGGCGCCTATGTGGAACCGCTCAAGAACGACTACGTGCCCAAGGACCGCATCAAGATGCTCTGGCTACTCCTGGGCGCCGTCGGCTTCGTACTCCTCATCGCCTGCGTCAACGTTGCCAATCTTTTACTGGCTCGCGGCATGACCCGCCAAAAGGAACTCGCGGTTCGCAGCGCGCTAGGAGCTGGCCGCAGTCTCATCTTCACCCAATTGCTCACAGAGAGCCTGCTGCTGGCTCTCGCTGGCGGAATGCTTGGTATCGGTGTCGGTTATGCCATGCTGAAAGGTCTTGTTGCCGCCATGCCGCCGAATACTCTGCCCACCGAGGCCGATCTGCGCCTCAACATCCCTATCCTGCTCTTCACGATCGCCGCCACTACCGTGGCCGGCCTTCTCGCTGGCTTTGCTCCTGCCTGGTATGCCTCGCGCGTTGAACCCGCCGAGACGCACAAGGAGGGTGGACGTGCCGGTACCGGTGCAGGCAAACATTTTCTACGTCGTATTCTTGTCATCGGTGAATTTGCGTTGGCGCTCGCACTACTTGCCGGAGCTGGCCTGACAATCCACAGTTTCTGGAACCTCGCCCATGTTGACCTTGGAATCAAAACTGATCATCTCCTCACGTTCTATCTCCCTGTTCCTGAATCGCGCTCCAAAGATCCCAATCAGATGACCGCGTACTATCGTGACATCCTTGCTCATATCGCGGCGGTCCCCGGCGTTTCTCACGCCACGGCCATGACCGGACTACCGCCATACGGCGCCGGCTTCGGAATGCCATTCATGTTGGAAGGAGGGGCAAGCTACGCCAATCCATCCATTCGTCCCGGTACCGGCTTCGGCATGGTCACG
>CBJOJD010000103.1:0-15359 GCA_966443485.1 uncultured bacterium
ATGTAGTCGAAGAAGGAAAGGACAGTCTGGGCCTCCAAGCAGCACGTCGGCAAAAGTCCCACATGCCCTGACGCATGCCGTCTGCTTCACCGGCGTCCTCTCAGAATTTGAGCGGCGCACTACTGAGTTGTATCGGCATACGGCTCTTTCTGCCGCTTCCTGGCATTCAACTCCACTACGATCTTCTGCTCGCGCTCGCTATCCTGCATTCGATGAAGACGGGCATAAGCCATAGCAAGCTGCACATGCGCTTCCTGAAAATCAGGCCATTGCTTAACTATCTTCTCCAAATCATCTTTAGCTTTTTCCGAGTGCCCCTGCAAAAGTTCAATTGTCGTGACCTGAAACTGCACTTGAGCTGAGTCTGGACGCAGAGCCAAAGCGTGCCGAAGATACGATTCTGCACTCGTCAAATCACCTTCCCGCCTCAGAAGTGCGCCAAGGTGGAGACACGCGTCAAAGTCATTCGGGTCGGCCTCAAGTGCCCGATGCAAGGCCTTAATGCCTTCGTCTCGGCGGCGATCTTCTAAAAGCGCTCTGCCGTACAGGGTCCATGCCCCTGGAATATCGGGATTGGCATCCAGGGCCTTGCGCAGAGTCTCGGTCGCTCCCGCGAAGTCCCTAGCCGCGATTTGCGCCGCGCCAACTAACACGCTCGCACCCGCGGAGTTCCCATTGCGCATCATTCGATCGATGACCGCTGCCCCTTCTTTGGTTTGTCCATCCTGGATCAATGCCGTACCGCGAATGTATTCCAGAGCAGGGTCATCGGGATGTTCCTTGTAGGCGTTCTCTGTCAGCGCGATCGCCTCCTTGAACTTCCCGAGTCTCAAGTCACAGTCGGCTAGCAAATAAAAGGCCTGTTGATTTTGGGGATGAGAACGAAGTAGTTGATCCAGTTCTCCGCGCGCCCTCTCGTAGTCGCTCTGCTTGTAAAAAGCAAGAGCCAAGTCCAGGAGTACAGTCTCGTTTTGAGGATCATGCGCAAGAGCTCGTCGATACTGTTCGATTGCTTCGTCGTAGCGCCCCTCATGAGCCAAAGCCGCACCGAGATTTGCACGAGCTTCAATGGAATCCGGACGCTGCTTCAGTACCTGCTGGTAAAGCTGAACGGCACGGGCATTGTCTCCAGCATCGAGAGCCGCTCCCGCTCGATCGTAGAGCGCCTTTGCGGAAACTTCCTGGCCAACGAGCACTGGAATATGCAGCGTTCCGAGCGCGATGGCCGCGACCGCAATTTGCCCCAACCTCTGGCTCGCAATTGGCATACTGAAGAGTCTATTTTACAGCGAAACACGTCTGTCCACGTCTCCCTTTCGCACCAATATCGATACCAGAGGACGATTCGAGCTCGCCTCAATCCAGCACCGGGCCCCAGCCACCGGAACACGTTAGCAACTCTGGATTGCCACAATGCGACAGGGTACCGGATTGCCCCAGGGGGTATCGCTCCTGAAGCCGATCACTGAGCGCCTAAACCGAAGTTGCCAGGCTTCTCCTGGTATTTCGGAGCATCTCGCTGATGAGCAGATCGCGCCGCCGTCGCCGCAAGGTGATGGCGTAGAAATTTTCGTAGATCTCAGGCAAGTCACAGTAGAGGGACAACTTCTTCTCCCGAAGCTCATCTTTGACCACCACTGCGGGAACGGCTGCCACACCGGCGCCGTCGCGGGCCAGTAGGCGCAGCATGGCCATGTCGTCCACCTCCGCCACAATATGCGGAGCGATATCCAGGCTGTCCCACAAGGCGTCGAGCTGGGCGCGGATGTCGCTGCTCGGTCCCGGCAAGAGCAGGCCTACATCGCGCAGATCCTCGGGAAACCTGAATTTGCGACGTACCGACCGGGGTGGCCCTACAAGGCTGATCGGCTGGCGGGCGATGCGTAGACAGCGCCAGTCAAGACCCGGTCGGGAGGCCACGGCGCGATTGCTCAAGACAATATCGATTTCATAGCTGCGGACCCGCTCCAGCAGTTCTTCCAAGCTTCCCGACTGCAGAATCAGCTGCAACTGCGGCCTGCCAATCAGGGGACGAACCAGTCCTTCCTGGAAATTGCGCGAGAGAGTGGCCACAGATCCAATGCGCAAGCGGGTCGATTTGCCTTCCCCATGCATTACATTGAGCAATTCTTCGCCGAGTTCGAAGATGCCCTCTGCATAATGGAGGACTAGAGCTCCGAACGGCGTGAGCTCGAGCTTCCGATGCCGTCGCTCAAAGAGCGGTCTTCCCAGCGTCTCCTCAAGCAGCTTGAGTTGGGCCGACACCGCCGACTGTGAGACCCGCAGCTCCCGAGCAATCTGGGTCAAATTTCCCCGCTTCGCGATCAGCCAGAAATAGCGCAGATGGTGGTAGTTCAGTTGATCATTCATTCGTTTTTATAGAACGTTTCAATCCTATTTATCTATTTTACTTCGCTACTCGGGGAAGGCACACTTTAGGTATGAACAATCTCTGGCTTGGCCTGCAATCGCCTTGGCTGGTTGGATTTCCCCCGCTTCTAATCTTTGCTCTTCGCTCCAACGATACCCGGGCACACTGGCTCACCTCCGCCCGGCTCTTCAATCTATCCTTCGGGATTGCCATCCTTCAGATCGTCGTACAGAGCGTGGGAAGTCGCCACCTAAACATCCAAACAGAACAAATCCTTCTGCTGCTGGTTCTTTTCCTGGCCATTGTCATCCTGCGCTTCTCAGAGACGTACCTACGCGGGGAAGCAACTCAGCCGACCTACATCAAGCTGCTTTCCTTAACCGTGGCCTGCTCCTCCCTGGTCGTCACTGCACCGCGTCTGGATGCTCTATTGTTAGCGTGGATTGCCGGCAGCGTAAGCATGAATGGCCTGTTGCAGCATTATCCCGAGCGCCGTGCCGCTCAACTGGCGGCGCACAAGAAGTTTGTGGTGAGCCGCCTGGCTGAGTTGTGCCTGCTGACGGCCTGTGTGCTTGTGCATTATGCCTGCGGAACAGTCTCCCTCAGGGCTCTTGGCACTCACGTCGCGAGCCTGCCCACGCTGCCCCCCAGCTTACGTTGGGCAACAATTCTTATCGTGATCACGGTGCTGCTGAAAACCGCGCAGGTACCCCTTCATGGGTGGTTGATGCAGGTGATGGAAGCTCCCACCCCAATCTCCGCACTTCTCCACGCAGGAGTGGTAAACCTGGGTGGAATCGTCTTACTCCGCGTATCGGGGTTGCTGGACAAATGCCCCCCAGCACAGTGGCTTCTTGTGATCTCTGGAGGAACAACACTCCTGTTGGCCGCGCTGGTGGCAATGACGCGGGTAAGCATTAAAGTCCGGCTTGCTTGGTCGACCTGCGCACAAATGGGATTTCTGCTGGTTGAGTGCGGCCTCGGGTTGTATACGCTGGCGTTGCTTCACCTCCTTGGCCATTCTTTGTATAAGGCGCACGCGTTTCTCACCTCCGGCAATACCGTGCAAGACTATCGGAATTCCGTGCCCAGCGAGCCCCCACGCCGGTCGTTAGCCAAGGTGCTCTGGTTCGAGGCACTCGTAGCCGCAGCAAGCAGCTTCTTCGTCTGGAGCGTCTACCGAACCCTCGTACGCGATCCCCTAGGTCAAGCACCTGATTTGGCACCCGTGTTGATCGTCGGACTCGGCCTGGCTCCCCTGCTCACCCGGGGTTTAGCGCAGCGAACAACGGCATGGGCAGGGACATTCCGCTATCTCACCTTGCTTACGCTCTACCTATGCTGGCATACACTTCTCAGCCCGGTCATCAGCGACGCACCGCATCGTTCGCCGTGGATGATCAGCCTGTTTGGAGCTCAGCTCCTGCTGCTGTATCTACTGCAGGCCGTCGTGCAGCAAGCTCCGCAGTCCGCTTGGGTCCGATCATTACGGCGCTGGGCGTTCCACGGCTTCTATTTAGACGAGAGCTTTACGCGAGCCGTGATCGCGCAGTGGCCAGCAAAGTACCGCACTATCCCTAAAGAGCCCACTCAAACCATCGGTTGCGCAAAGGAGTTCGCATGAGTTCCATGACGTACGAAAGACTGCATGCTCCTGCAGACGTAACGCTGGCCGCCCAACAAGCATGCGCAGCGATCGCTCCCAACTGGCCCCTGGATCGTTCGATCGCGGTTAACCCTTACTGGATGCTCCGCGAGCACACGTTCGCCGCCGTCGCTGAAGAAATGCGCCTGCTGGCCGGTAGTCGTATGACGATGCCTCTGCCCTACTACAAGGAGCAATGGGATGCCGGCATCATCACCCAAAACGATCTGGACGCAGCCAATGCTGAAGCACAAGCAGGATTCGGCCTAGAAGAGTTGCTGCACGCTCTCCATCACCAAGACGAATTCAGCGCAATTCCTCTTTACTCGGACATGCTGGATAGGAGGCGCAATGCCGACCATCAGACTCTGTGGCGCGAACACATCACTACGCAAATCAGTCAGTGTTGCGCAAGCTTCTTCGATCAATTCCAGGCCGACTGGCGGCTGAACAAATCGGATTCGCTCTATCGCTACTGGCTGGAAACAATTACAAGCGATCGAGGTGGTGCCCTGCTGATGGGTGACAGTTCTTGGCGGAAGCGAAGCCACGAATTGCCATCCTCCTCAGAGGAACTCCTGAATCGTGCGGCCGATTGCTTTGCGCTCCCTCCAGACCAACTCGTCAGATGGTTCCGCGCCAGCTTGGAGCGAATCCATGGTTGGGCATCTTGGTGTGCGTTTCTAGCCTGGCAGGCCAATCTCCACCAAGAGCAGGATCCAGGCTTTCTGTACGAGCTACTCGCAGTCCGCATAGCCTGGGAGCTGATTCTGTGGGACGGCAATACATCGCCTCGGTCCGCGCTTACAGAATGGCAACGCACCTGGCATGCAGATCTGTCCCAACCTCTCCCAGATTCGCACAAGATCGCTCAGGTCTGGCTACGCGCCCACGAGATCTCGTACCAAAGGGAGCTTAAGGATGCGCTGGAGAAACCAACCGTCTCCCAGCAATCAACTCCCGAGGTGCAAGCAATCTTCTGCATCGACGTTCGCTCCGAGCCTGTGCGCCGACACATCGAGTGGGCGCACCCCGGTTATGAAACTGTCGGCTTTGCTGGATTTTTCGGAATCCCGATGAACTACCAACCGCTTGGCGCTCGCGAGCCGATGCCCCACCTGCCGGGCTTGTTCGCAGGTCAATATCTGGGCTCGGATTCGACGGGCGATGCAGCGCGCGATGCGGATTTGCGAAAGCTCAGCATCACGCAAAATGCGCAATCGTGGCTCCGCAGTTGGCATGGACGACTGCCTGCAAGCAGCTTTGATCTCGTCGAGACAGAGGGTCCACTGAAGCTGCTGACGCTTTGGAAGCAGTCTTTTGGCTCCGGCAAACCCGCCTTGAACTCTGCAAAAGGTGCCGATCCGGATTTGCACATCGAACTGGATGCCACAATCGAGGAGAAGGCGGGAATGGCTGCACGCTTATTGCGCGCGACAGGCCTCCATCGGCGGATCGCACCCGCCGTTCTTGTCGTTGGTCACACAGCGCATACAACCAATAACCCTCAGGCATCCGCACTCGACTGTGGCGCATGCTGTGGACAAAATGGCCTGACCAATGCGCGGGCGCTGACCTCCATACTGAATGATCCGCTTGTACGGCGCGCACTCAATGCGAACGGGGTTGCCATCCCGGACGCGACGATCTTCGTGGCTGGGGTGCACAATACCACAATCAACACCATCACGTTAGACCCGCGAGATCGCGCTCGACTGGCGCGTGACACTGCAATACATGTAGAAGCGGTACTGGAAGATGCGTGCGCATCCGCCCGACAGGAATCCGCCATTGCGGACTCAAATGGAAGCGACTCTTCTTTCATCGGCAGCCTGACCAAACGAGCCTTCGATTGGGCCGAGCTACGCCCGGAGTGGGGATTGGTCAACAATGCCTGCCTGATCGTCGGCCCACGTGAACGTACGCGCGGGTTAGATCTGAAGGGGCGCAGCTTCTTGCATGAGTACGACGTTGAAGACGACGTGGATGGCTACCTGCTGGCACAGATCCTTAGCGGCCCGATGGTCGTGGCTAACTGGATTAACCTGCAGTACTTCGCCTCGTGCGTGGATCCAACGCTCTTTGGCTCGGGCAACAAGACGCTGCACAACGTTGTTGGCGGACACATCGGAGTCTTCGAGGGTAACGGCGGCGACCTCCGCATTGGTTTGGCACGGCAGTCGGTTCACGACGGTCAGAGATGGAGGCATGACCCCATCCGTCTAACAGTCGTTGTGTACGCCAGCCGAACCCATGTGGAAGCAGCGTTGCACAGCCAAGAGGTGGCTCAGCAGTTGGTACGCGGAAAGTGGCTTTACCTCTTCGCGAAAGATGGCAAGAAGCTCGAAAGAATCTGCTGCTAGACCTGCTCGGCGCGCGTCTATCTCGGATCGAGATCCACGCTCAGATCTTGATCCAAGATAGGCGGGTGCCGGCGTCAGCGTCATCCGGCTTTCATTAAGGCAGCCATCATTTTGCATTGGGCTTCTCCTCCAGCGAGGCGAACTGGACTCGGTTCGCCCCAGACGGGGGATCCGCTGAAAGCGGCTATGCAGGGCTAATTCAGATCCGAACGCCACCCCGCGTTGATGTCCACAGATCCTGGACCTCGGACGTGCTCCAGGGCAACGGAACAATCTAAAATAGGAGTACATGTTCGTTAGGAGTACGGCGCCGAACGTGCGCCTGTGGTTAGCGGCGATAATCGCCTTCACTCTCTCGCTTGTGACACTCTCCAGTGCACAGAGCACCCGCGATCTTCCAAAGAGTTCGGAGTCACGTCCCGCGAAACCTCAGCCGCCGGTATTCAGTCATCAAGGTCTCTGGCTATCAAATAAGGATCACTCCACCTTCGTCCGGGTGCACGGATATCTTCAGGGCGATGGGCGGTTGTTCGTCAAAGACCTGAAGGACGCGGCCTATCAGCGGCTCCTTTTCCGTCGTGTACGCCCCCTGGTAGAAGGCAAGTTGGCAAACCTGTTCGACTTCCGATTCATGCCGGATTTCGGTGAGGGGAATGCGGTCGTCCAAGAAGTCTATGTTGAGAACGGGTCCATACCCTTCGTCCGACTTCGAGCTGGAAAATTCAAGACCCCTCTTGGATTGGAGGTGCTCCGATCCGACCGCGAATTGACGTTCGCGGAGCGTTCGCTGGCCTCGGACCTGGTTCCACTTCGCGATTTGGGGATACAGGCGCGAGGCTCGTTTTGGCACGATGGCCTTACCTACGAGACTGGCTTCTTCAGCGGTACCGGGGATGGAACCAACTCCAAATTTCAATGGAGAGGAACCCACGAAGAGGTGGGCCGAATCTTCGTAAAACCGTTCGCCAATTCATCAGCCTCCGCATTGAACCAGTTGGGCCTTGGACTTGCTGCGTCCGAGGGACGCAACCACGGAGCGTTGCCAAGCTTTAAGTCTGTCGGCCAGCAGACGTTCTTCAAGTACTCCACTCAGACCATGGCCTCGGGGGAACATCGCCGGATCGCTCCGCAGGCCTACTACTTCTACGGGCCACTTGGGATGTTGGCGGAGTACACGGTCTCCCGTCAGAACGTCGCAACGATAGCCCAGCACCGCCCCCTCTCAAATACCGCTTGGGAAGTGGCCGGCTCGTTCGCTCTGACAGGAGAAAGAAACTCCTACGACGGGTTACACCCTGCTCACAGCCTGAACTTTTGGCACGGGACACACCACTGGGGCGCTTTGGAAGCGAAGGTGCGCCATAGTGAGATTGCGGTGGATTCACACACTTTTCCGCAATTTGCTGTTCCGGCGAAGACCGCTGCGGGGGCCCATGAATCAGCGGCGGGAATAAGCTGGTATCTCAACCGGAACGTCAAAATACTATCCGACTACGAATACACGAGCTTTCCGGGGGCCCGGCTCGACGCCACCCGGCTCCCCACTGAGCAAGTCTTCATGACACGCATCCAATTGGCGTTTTGAACTCGGACAGTGTGTCGTAGACAGTCCGGCAGGGTTCCCGTGAGCAACCTTCCGCTGCTTGCAGGATGGAGGCTGACAGATGTGGATCTGGGCCGCCCAAAATCGAATGTGTGAGAGGCAGCCCTGGAGCAAAATGCCTCTTAATGACTAGCTCGTGAACGCGCAGTCTTATTCCCGGATTCCCGAGGCTGATACCTCACAGATGGCCAATGCTGTTCAGGAACCCACTTCCCTTGCATCTGTATAGCGCCCACTCCCGCGCCGCAAACCTGGCAGGTATGGAGGGCCCACTGAGCTCGACCTCTGTTTTGGGTGAGAACTACTTGCAAGTCATCGTTAAACCGCCCTTCGCAGGGCTTTACGGGTATCGGCATGCTTCTCCTAGTCACTATTCTCTTGATTAGATGCGCCAAACACCCAATCCCGCCTCATTTACCTCTGGGCGAGGTTTCGTCTTATGAATCCCAATTGAACCAAATGGGAGGCAAGCGATCTGAAACCTTAGTAGCTCCCGGACCTTTGCGTCTACTCTAAGACCGGCAAGTCGGAAAGGTTTTCAGAGTAATGTTCATCTCGCGGTGCGTGCGAGGGCATCGGCAGCTCTCTTCCTCAGCGCAGGATAATTTGCCAGGATCCCGATGTCCTCGAGTGCCTTGCGATCAGAGTCCTCGAGTTCCTTTCCGTCCTCATCATTTGGGTGCAGCTCGATCTGCTTCGCCAACAGCTCCGCACAGAAGAGGGCCTTTGCTGGGTCCAGTTCTGGAGATGAGGATGGTTTCGGGCAATGATGCTGCACGATGGACTCCGACACCACGAAAGGCAAGCCCCAGATGCCCAGGAGGTATGCTCCAATCTCAGCATGGGAGGTCCCCAAGAGCTCTAGTTCCAGGTCAATGGCCTCGGCCCGCCGGACTTTGGCCTGTTCGATAATTGAGCAGAACTCTTTCGGCATCTTCCATGCCAGGAAGAGGCGTCCGATGTCGTGGAGGAATGCCGCCAGTGTGGTAACGTCTCGCAGGCCAGGCTCGATTGGAAGCGCCCCGGCAATCGCCGCGACCCTGCAGGAGTGATCTTGAAACCCATCGTAAAAGGCCGGTGATACGCCAGAATCAGGTCTCAATACACAGAAGATCTCCGAGCTCAAGGCCAGATTCTTGATGGTCGCAATCCCCAGGTACATAGACGCGTCTCGCAAGTTCGTCACCCGCTGCGGAATCCCGAAGAAGGCGCTATTCGCGATTTGCAGGATTTTGGCTGACATAGCAACGTCTGATTCGATTAACTTGGCAATCTCGTCGATGGTCGTTCGCGGGCAGTCCAGAACTCGCAGCAGGCGCGAGTACGTGGCTGACAGAGATGGTAGTTCGCTCACACCCCCCACCAAACTCTGTACTAGCGAATCGCCCACCATCTCTTGCAGGGCGCATACTCGATCGATCGCGTCACGCAGGTCCATAGGATCACACGGTTTAGAAAGCGCTCTATGCGCCACCGAAAGAGCGCGAGTGGCCAACATGACGTCGGAATACCCAGACAACACGATTCGCGCGGTACTCGGATGAGTCTCCTTGATGATCCCAAGCAAGGTCGCACCATCCATGGATGGCATCCGCAGATCGGAAACTACCACATCAAAGCTTCCTTTCTCGCAGGCTCGCAGAGCCTCCTCACCACTCATTACGAATTCCATCTCCCAAATGGATCGGCGGCACCGAAGTGCCCGTTGAAATCCATCTAGGATGCTGCGCTCATCATCTACAAACAACACTCGCTTCATACTGCTACTCTCATCCTCGGGGTGGGAATTCGAATGGTAAAGGTTGTACCCTGTCCTTCAACCGTCTCGAAGTCTATGCTTCCTCCGTGCTTATTTACAACAACGGAGCGCGCGATTGCGAGACCTTGCCCTGTGCCCTTACCGACCTCCTTGGTCGTGAAGAACGGATCGAAGATTCGCGAGCGGACACTGTCGGGAATCCCAGTGCCGTTATCCGCGATTTGAATCTCCGCACAATTCGAACGCCGCAGCGTGCGAACCTGAATCTTACCCTTTGACATCTTGCCGCTTCGCACCACTTCTCCTACCGCGTGCGCAGCATTCACAATCAGATTTAAGATCACCTGGTTGAACTCGCCTGGCAGGCACAGCACCGGCGCCAAGGTAGAGTCAAACTCGGTCTCTACATCCGCTACATACTTCCACTCATTTCGTGCGATGGTGATCGTATTTTGGATCGCATGGTTGAGATCAAGCGGTGCCTTCTCCTGGCTTCCTGGATGCGAAAATTCTTTCATCGCATTCACGAGCGCTGCTACGCGGCTAGTCCCCTCCAGCGCCTGCTCAATAGCTTTCGGCACTTCCTTGCGCAAATAAGCAGCATCAATCCGAGCGGCAGTCTCTTCTATCTCACGCATCGGATTCGACGCAAGAACATCTCCACTGACTTGACCTGGAAACTGGTCGTAAGCCTTGAAGAGCGACTCGAAATCATCGAACGCGTCTTTGAGAAACTGCACGTTGTCGCCTATGTACTGCACCGGACTGTTGATCTCGTGGGCAATTCCCGCCGCCAGCTGTCCTACGGATTCCAGCTTCTGCGCTTGATATAGCTGCTCTCGCAGTTGAATGCGCTCCGTGATCTCGTCGCACATTCCCTCATACCGGACAATAGCTCCACTCTCACGGATCGCCCGAATGCTCATGCTGATCCAGATCTTGCGGCCATCCTTGCAGAACATCTCACACTCGAAGTTTCTCACCCCTCCAACCTTGTCCATCACGAGCATGAATTCAATGCCGCGACGCTGGTTGGTGAAGAGTTGCGCGGAGATGTCTTTGATCTTCTCGACCATTTCGTCAGGAGAGTCGTACCCAAAGGTGAATGCCATGGCGGGATTGACATTCAGCAGTGCTCCATCCACCGCGCTTTGGAAGATCCCAAAGATGGCTTTATCGAAGATCCCCCGATACTTCGCTTCAGCTTCCCGCAGCGCCTTCTCCAGACCTTTCTGCGCGCTGATATCCCTTCCCACTCCGGCGATCCCAATGATCTTTCCACTTGCATCTCGTATGGGGACCTTAGTGGTGAGAATGTCACGCTCAATGCCCTCACGATCGAGCCCCTTCTCCTCCCGATTGCGCATAGGAACTCCGGTGCGAATCACCGCTTGCTCGTCCTGGAAGAATCCTTCCGCCAGTTCGCGGGGATAAAAGTCGTAATCGGTCTTGCCCTGAAGTTCTTCAGGGCTGCAAACGCCCACTTCATTCGCCAAATGAGGATTTGCAATGACAAACCGGCTCTCGAGATCCTTGACATACATGTAATCAGGCATGTTGTCGATTAGAGCCCGAAGGACCATCCGCTCACCTTCGAGCCGGGCGGTCTTGGCTGAAAGCCTTGCAATGACGAAGGCAGCAGCTAGTGCCACCACAGTCGCCACCAGAAACCCAAGCATATACACCTCTTCCGCTCAGTCCAAGGTAGCCGCACGAACTCCAGTCTTGGCGTTTTAATTGGCTTTATCAGTCGGATGTCGTTCAGAACCGATCGCTCTAAGCTCAGGTGGGCGGCAATCCACACATCTTACGAGCAAGCGCTATCAGAGCTATCGGCAGGCTGGTAAATGGCTAGAGTGCCGATAACTGGAAGTAATTTTCTGAGTCCCAAATTTTCTCATTGATAGCTGAGATATGCCGATAGAATGTCTAGGCCCATGAGTTCCTGTGACCGAGCCCGGCCCACAGGAAATATGGTCCATAGCTGCCTTCCGATCCAAGTTCGCGCGGCGGAGTGGCAGAGGTTGCCGGGGCATGTCATGGAAATTCAACGAGTTCTCTTTGTAGATGATGAGATAGGTGTGCTGGAAGGATACGAACGCCTGCTGCGGAAGGAGTTCGCCGTCTTCTCAGCCTCAGGTGGTGCGCAAGGCCTGGAGCACATCGACCAGCACGGTCCATTTGCCGTCATCATCTCCGATATGCGCATGCCCGAGATGAACGGTGCCGAGTTCCTCGCTTTGGCGCGCGAGAAGGCCCCTCAATCGGTCAGAATGCTTCTCACCGGGTTCGCGGACATGCAGGCCGCAATCGATGCCATCAACCGTGGCAATATCTACCGGTTTCTCACAAAGCCCTGCACCAAAGACGTTTTGGTCGACGCTATTCAGATTGGAATCGCCCAACACCACCAGCTCGTAGCCGAGCAGGAGCTGATCCGGAAAGCCCAGGAATCGCCGGAACCACGACCTGAGATTGAACAGCCGGATGTATGTCAGTGGGATAACTTCTTAGGGCCCACGGGCTTGGCAGGCCCCTCTCAGGCTCGTGGCTACCTCGCTCCGCTATTTAGTAAAGATCCCTGTTGCTATGTCGCAATGCTCAAATTGACTGCGCTGCAGACGATCGAAGAGCGCTACGGAGAAGCGGTGTCTTGCGATTACCTCAATGCCACTGCCCATTCTCTCGTTCAGGCTCTCAACTCCCAGGACCGGCTCTTCCACTGGGGACGCGATGTGCTGATGGCAGTCATACACCGCCATCTATCTCCTACCGCTATGCGGAGCGAGATGATGCGCATCGCAGCCGCCAAACGAGACCACATGCTTCAGGCAAACGACCGAAACGTGATGATTGCGACACCGATTGAATTCGAGATCTCTGCGGTGCTGGGATTCTCTTGTCTAGACGAGATGCTTGAATGTTTTGACACTCCATTCCGAGGAGCACTTACGACCGAGCTGTAGCCAAGGGTCCAAGTCTCCGGTATCGCCTGATTTGAGCACGAAATTACCATGCGGTCCGATCCGCGCCGGGCACGACTCATCTGGAATTGAATCAACATTTTCGGCCTTGAAGACCGTTCCAAGACCAGCGTGGAATTGCCAGTCCGTTGGGCACGTCTTCTGCGGAGCGATGGTAGCGCGCCATGGTCGTGGTGGTGGCCCAGGCGAAGTAGTCATGCAGCGCTAGGCACAAAGCGCTGTTGCCGGCAACGCCTGCATCCTCCAACGCTTGATCGAAGCACGCGATGGCGCGGCGATCCATTTCATGGTGTTCGCCGTTTCCGCTGTGCATCTTCACCACCGCGGTCTCGTCACCATATTTGGCTGAATACGCCTCCGGACCTCCCAGAGCCTCCGCCCAGTACGCAGCGAGTCGCTCGATATGGTCTGGATGAAACCCGTGACTGAATGCGTGCGAGACCACGTCGTCAGCCATTACTCGCTGATGCCAGGCCGCCGCTAGTCGCCGCAACCCGTCCATGCCACCGGCCGCTTCGAAGATCGTCATATTGAAATCTTCCCAAGGCTCACCACCAGCTGCAAGTCATTTTTGAAAAACTCACCCCAGAGCCATGTATGAGCGGCGCGCACTTGCCAGATCAATTTTGCCGACTCCTGCGCATCTCATGACTGCCATTTCACTCTTCATTCGATTTCCCCAGCTACAATTGGGGCGAAGTAAATTCGCGATCGGACCCGACCACAATGCTGCCCGGTAGCCTTCCTCCAAGCCCCTCTTTGCGTTTCTTCAATAAACTTCGTGAAAGACTCCTCACGGTTACCTCTGTCGTCGCCGCCAATCATGGTACTCTCTCTACGCGGCGGGCCAATTCATCCCGCATACTGAGCGGGCCTAAGCAACTCCTCAGGGCGCTGTTGCAGATGGGCCTGGTCCTTCCGGCGAGCTGTGGATTAGCTTTCGCGCTCTCAGCAGCGCCGTACGCGACCGCTCAAGCACACACCGATACCTCAAGCCTCACCAAAGAGGTCTACCCATTCCTGGGCGTGGATTGGGGTGGGAACACGTTCGTCGGCGCGACACTTCCCTTCGGAATGGTGAAAGTGGGTCCGGATATGCAAAATTTCGACGGCCAGCCTTCCAAGTACGGCTATATGACGGGTGGCCGGGTGCTTGGATTCAGCCATCTGCACCTCAGCGGAGCTGCGGGCAAGTACGGAAATCTCCTGGTGGCCCCCACCACGGGGACTCTCGACCCTTCCGACATCAGTTCTCCGCGCACCGATGAAAGCAATCATCCGGGCTACTTTGCTGCCACTCTCACGCGCTATCAAGTTCGTGCCGAGCTGACCTCCTCGCGCCGAGTGGCGCTACACCGATACACATACCCAGCTTCAAACGATTCGCATTTGACCCTCAATCTCGATCACTGCTTGAACAAAGGTTCGGGATGGGAGGACCAACGTTTTCTGGGCGGCCAGATCCATATTCTTTCCGATCACAGCGCCGAAGGTGTGGGTCGTTACACGGGCGGTTGGAACCAGGGTGGCGAATACCAGGTGTATTTCTATCTGCTTCTCGATACTGTTTCTATCCACCAAACGATCTGGAGAGGTAAGGCACTGAGCCGCTCGCGCGATGCCGAGGTGGACTCAGACGAGCCATTTGGGCTCTCATTCGATTTCCCCACCCATGCAGGCCAGGCAGTGCAAGCGAAAGTCGCGATCTCCTTCCTAAGCACTGAGGATGCTCGCAAGTCAATGGAACAGGAGCTTCCAGGCTGGAACTTCGAAGCGACGCGTCAGGCTGCGGACCAGGTTTGGGAGAAGGCCTTGTCACCCATACAGCTCCACGGAGCGACTCCGGAGCAACGGCGAGAACTCTACACAGCGCTGTACCACGTTATGCTCATGCCATCTGATCGCACCGGGGAAAATCCCAAATGGCAATCAAGTGAACCTTACTACGACGACTTCCAGGCAATTTGGGATACCTTCCGCAGCTCTGGACCGTTGCTTACGCTGATTGCGCCCGACCGGCAACGTGACATGGTGCGCTCGCTCGTGGACGTCTATCGCCACACCGGGTACATGCCAGACGCGCGGGTAGGCAACGATAACGGTCGCACTCAAGGCGGCAGCAATGGCAACATCCTTGTCGCGGATGCTTATGTAAAGGGCCTCTCAGGCATCGATTATGAGACCGCATTCGCTGCCATGCTGAAGGATGCGGAAGTGCCACCGGCCAATCCGCAGAAAGAAGGCCGAGGTGGGCTGCACGACTACAACAAGCGCGGTTACATCACGCTGGCCGACCAGCGCTCCGGATCACGAACAGTGGAATATAGCTACGATGATTTCGGAATTGCCGAAGTCGCTTGCGGATTGCATCATGACCCAGAGGCCAAGCTCTACGCTACTCGCTCGGGCAACTGGCAGAACTTGTGGGACAAGAATCTTCAGAACGACGGCTTTCGCGGCTTTTTGAGACCTCGTAATCCGGATGGCACCTGGGCGGCTCCGAACTTGCTCGTGCGCGGCACGTGGCCCGATTTCTTCTATGAAGGCGATCTTTGGACCTATTCGCTTTATGCTCCACACGACGTCGCCAAGCTGATTGAACTAAGCGGTGGAAAGGAAAACTTCGTACACCGG
>CBJOJD010000104.1:0-15249 GCA_966443485.1 uncultured bacterium
CTGGGCCTGAGCGGATGTGCCATGAGTGGGGCCGACGTGGGCGGATTTGCCGGCTCTCCTCAACCGGAGCTGCTGACGCGCTGGCTCGAAGTGGCTGCGTTTCATCCCATCGACCGCGATCACACCGCTATCGGGACCAACCCACAGGAGCCCTGGGAGAATGGCACCTCTGAGGACCTGAGCCTGCGGCGGCGCTACATTGAAGAGCGCTATCGCCTCTTGCCTTATCTCTACACCACCACCGAGGAGATGAGCCGCACCGGGCTGCCTATCATGCGGCCTCTGTTTCTGGAGTTTCCAGGGGCAGGCATCAACAGCGAACCGATCGATCTGATCAATGGCAACACGTTCCTGCTGGGGCCAGACCTGCTGGTCGCCCAGAGCCCCTACCCCGATGAGGTGGACGACTACTCCGTAGCCCTGCCTCCCGTGGGCTGGTACGACTACTGGTCCGGAGCTCGAGTCAATGGCAGCGCTGACCGCAAAGCCATCGACAACAGCACCGTCCAGCAGCCTGAGGTGCATATCCACCGCACTTTGGACACGGTACCGGTGTTCGTTCGCGCAGGGTCCATCGTGCCCGAACAACCGCTCGTTCAGAGCACGGACGAGAAGCCCGAGGGCCCTCTCACGCTGCGCGTCTATCCTCCGCTGGGCGCAGCAAAGGACTGCGCCGGTAGCCTCTATCTGGATGACGGCCTTAGCTACGACTTCCAGAAGGGTCAGTTCCTGCATCTGTCGTTCAGCTGCAGGGTGACGCCGGAGGGATTGATCGTAACTGTCGCCAAGCCGGAGGGCGCCTTTGCCCCCTGGTGGAAGCTCTTTTCAGTCGAGGTGTATGGAGCCGCTCACCAGGCCACCGGAGCGACGGCCTCGGCTCTGGATGGCTCCGGAGCTCAACAGATCTCCACCGGATATGACGCTGAACACCATCGCGTGACAGCGCTCGTTCCGGACACTGGCCAGGGAGTCGAGTTGAAGCTTAGCTACTGAACCCAGGGCGATCCTTAAACGTCCCTTCTATGAAAGGACCCGCACGGCTGACCGACCCCACCCTTATCCGGTGGGGTTGGTTGTTTTGGCCTTAAACCTCATCCGGAGAAAATGAATCCGGCCGATTCCGCGCGCCCGGCTTCGCGGAATTCTCCACCTCATCCCAGAAGCAGGCGTGCAGAGGACAAGCCAAAAACTGGTACCCTAAAGGTATGAAATTCGGCGTTCTGGTCTTTCCTGGCTCCAACTGCGATCACGACACCTTCAACGTGATCGAAAGCATTGCCCATCAGCCCGTCACCTTCCTCTGGCATGATTCCGAGGACCTGCAGGGCGTGGACGCGGTGTTGGTACCGGGTGGATTTGCCTACGGAGACTACCTGCGCACCGGTGCCATTGCTCGCTTTTCACCTGTCATGGGCGCCGTGAAGCGCTTTGCCGCTGGCGGTGGGATGGTGTTGGGAATCTGCAATGGGTTCCAGATTCTGACCGAGTCGGGCCTGCTGCCGGGCGCGCTCATGCGCAACGCCGGACTCAAGTACATCTGCAAGCAGGTACATCTGCGCACCGAAACGACCAATAGCGCCTTTACGAACCAGCTGAAGAAAGGCGAGGTTCTGCAGATTCCTATCGGCCACATGGAAGGCAATTACTTCTGCACGCCTGAGGAGCTGGCGCGTCTTGAAGCTGACGACCGCATTGCTTTCCGGTACTCCACCGCGGACGGACAGATCACTCCGGAGGCCAATCCCAACGGGTCGCTCAGCAACATCGCCGGAATCTTGAATGAAGGCCGGAATGTCCTCGGCATGATG
Organism: uncultured bacterium; assembly: GCA_966443485.1. GTDB lineage: Bacteria > Acidobacteriota > Terriglobia > Terriglobales > Acidobacteriaceae > Telmatobacter. The sequence goes on from CBJOJD010000104.1 coordinate 1,809, forward strand.
CCGCACCCGGATCGCTCCAGCGAAGAATTGCTGGGATCCTCGGATGGATGGAAGATCTTTGCCTCGATGATCGGCGTATTGGCTGGAAAGTAGCGAAACAGACTACTGCTAATATCCGGCGCTATTTATCGAAAGTAGCGCACTGGATCGCAGACAAACAGAAGAAAAATGCCGGCGCTCTGAACGCCGGCATTTTTGTGTCACTTTTCGCTCTCCGCGTGCTTGATAAACGCTGCTACACGGTCGTGCAGCAGCTTGAGGCTTTGGTCTTCCACATACACCATGTGCCCTGACTCGTACCAGTCGTACTCGATGTTCTTGGCCAGCGACTGCGGAATGGGCAGATGCTTCTCCTCATACACGGCTGTATAGAACGGAGTGGCCAGGTCATAGTACCCGCCGTTCACCATGACGTGCAGTCGAGGATTCGTCTTCAGAGCATTGGCCAGATCGTTCGCCACGTTGAGACTGGTCGGATTGCCATTGTGCTTTACGTCCCAGTCGAAGCCGTTGAAGAGCGCCTCAGGAAGATAGGTCTGGCCCTCACCATACTTCAAATCACGCCGTACGTACTGATTGAACAGGGATACATACGCGGACGAGATAGCCGAACTCTGCGGATCGTACTCGGCGCTCTCGCTGAGCGGGTCAAGCGTAGGACCAGAGAAACGCGTGTCCAGCCGGCCTGTCGTCAGATCCTGGTCATCTTGTAGAGTCTTCTCGAACTGTCCGCCGCTCACACGAAGGTTGGCCTTGATCAAATAAGCCACTGGCAGGCCCGTGTACTCATGAAGCTTCTCAGCGACCGACTGCTTTTCGTCTTGGCCCAGGTCTGTACCCTGTGCCAGAGCATGGGCGTAAGGACCCATGGCGTATTGTTCCACGTCCTTTAAGAAAGGTTCGAGGGCCGCCGGCTGTTGAGGCAGCTTCTTGTGGTACCACGCGGTGGCGGCATAGGTGGGCAGTGCCAGTTCGTAGGGCAGATCCACCCCTGGATTCCCTTGGGGACCATCGATGTCAGTGGTGAAGTTGAAGATCTGCGAGAGCAGGATCACGCCGTTCAGATCGATGCTTTTGTTGTTTTCCAGGATGTTGGACAAGACTGCCGATCGCGTCGTCCCGTAGCTTTCGCCAAAGATGAATTTGGGCGAGTTCCAGCGGTTGTACTTAGTGATGAAGCGGGCAATGAAACGCGCGAAGGCATTGGCGTCCTCATCGACTCCCCAAAATGCTTTGTCGGCATCCTTGCCCATAAGCCGGCCGAAACCGGTGCCAGGCATGTCGATGAACACCAGGTCGCTCACATCCAGAAGCGTGTTGGCGTTATCCACCATTCTGTAAGGAGCGGCTGGCAAGTGTTGGTCGCCGGCTGTGACCACGTGCTTCGGCCCAAGCGATCCCATATGCAGCCACACGGTCGAGCTGCCTGGTCCGCCATTGTAGAAAAACGTGATGGGCCGGGTCTCAGGATTCGCATCTTTCTTGAAGTAAGCGAAGTACGACATCCGAGCCACGGGCTGAGCGTCTTCCGGCTTTTTGTCGGCCATAGCAAGCTGGCTGTCGGGCAGGGGCTTGCCGTCGAGTCCGAGCTGGGAGTCCTGAACATCATTGGATCCCACGGTGATCACGCCGGCCACCGCCGTGTAGGGTATGTGCTGGCCATTGGCATCCACACTACCCTGGGTGGTTGAGTCTGGCGGAGGCGCTGGAGCTTCTGTCTTCTTTCCCGCCTCAGCCGCTGGCTTCTCATCGTCGCCATACGAATGAGAGGGGAAGGAGAGCAGAGACGCACCGAGCAGCGCCGCAAGCAAACGGGGAGAGACTTTCATACTGTGGCTCCAGTTGTAACTTAAATTGAAAGAGCGATAAAGGCTCAGTATAGGGTTCGCGCGCCGCCTTCGGGCTCTCAAGGATGTTGAGAGCGCTGGCCTCCGCGAGCTTCTTTACTTTTGAGGTTTGTCAAACGGCTGCTTTTCCGTCAACCTGGGCCGGGTCTCGGCCTGCAATTGCTTCGAGACCTGCTCAACTTCCCGGAAGACGCGCAGCAGGTTTCCGCCCAATATCTTGCGGCAGTCCTCGGCACTGTAGCCACGAGCCAACAGGGCCGCCGTGATCTTGGGGAAGTCTGCGGGTGAGTCCAGCCCCTCTGGCAACTGACCGCTCACTCCATCGAAGTCGGAACCCAATCCCACGTGATCCACGCCGGCAACTTTGGCGATATGGTCGATATGATCGATGAGCATCGAGAGTGGTGGACGAGGAATGCGGTCTGCGAACTGCCGTTGCAGCTTGGAGATTTCTTCGTAGCTGGCCTCCCTGCCCTCCGCCTTGGCTTTGTCCTTCAACTGCTGGACCGCCTTGTCCATCTCAGGGCGCATCGCATTCTGAGCATCGCGATAGGCCTGGGAGATAAATCCAGAGTAGAAGTTCACCTGAATCACTCCGCCCTTCGAGTCCGGACCGCCAGAGTGCGCAACCGCACGCAGCATGTCGTCTGTCATGTTGCGGGGCACGTCGCAAAGAGCCCGTGCCGCAGAGTGCGATGCAATCACCGGGGCACGCGAGATGATCAGCGTCCGATAGAAGGTTTTGTCGGAGACATGGGAGATGTCCACCATCATTCCCAGACGATTCATCTCGTACACGACGTCCTTGCCGAACTCGCTCAGGCCCTCTTTGGTATGTGGAACCTTGGGATCATCGAAATCGCTCGAACTGTCGGCCCAGCCAGTGGAGTTCATCCAGGTCAGGGTCATATACCGCACGCCCAACGCATAGTACTGCCGCAGCAGCGCCAGCGAATCCTCAATGGAGTGTCCGCCTTCAATGCCCATCAGGGTGGCCAGCTTGTGTTCGCGATGGGCCAGCTCAATGCCTTCCGGAGAGGTTACCAGCATCATCTCGCGGGGATGCTTCGCGACCTGCTGCTTGACTGCATCGATCAAGACCAGAGTACGGCGGGCATACTGCCCTTTGTAGATCGTGGGCTCAACCCAGATCGACATGAACTCCGCTCCCAGGTTCCCCTTTTTCGCGGAGTCCAGGTTGAAGTCACCCCCGTTCAGGGGATCGGCCATGTCATAGTTCTCGTCGGCAAAGCGTTGGGGGGTGTCGGCATGGGTATCGATCACGATAGCCGAACGGTGTACAGCTTCGGGAGTGAGTTTCTGGGTCATCTTGGGGGAAGTCTTTGCAGGTGAATGAGGAGGCGCGACCTGACCGCATACAGGACCGGATAGAACTACCAGCAGCGAGGCAAGCAGAGCAGAATTGCGCATAGGCTGGGCACAGTATAGACGGCAAATCCGCACCCCAGCATCTTTCCTTGGGTTGCGGGCAAACAACCCCGCCCATGCGCCAGCGAATCCATAGCTACGAGCAAGAGGTTCGAACTTTTAATTGAGCCGCTGTGGCGGAGGAGATTTCGATGACCCTATCTAGAACCACCAGGGACCATGATGAGATTCGCAAGTGGGCAGAGGCACGAGGTGCAGTTCCCGCGGAAGTGAAGGGTACAGACCGTGCCGGGCAGACGGGTATTCTGCGCTTTGAATTCCCCAACGCACCCAATCACAACGACGGCAAACTGCAGGAAATCTCTTGGGATGAGTTCTTTGAGAAGTTTGATCAGAACGATCTAGAGCTGGTCTATCAGGAAAAAACCGCTGAGGGCGCCGAAAGCAACTTCAACAAGCTGGTCCATCCGGAGCACGAGGAGCACTCCCGCCATTCCCGGCACTCTTCGAGCAGCTCAAAGAGCGATAAAAAGCACAAAGCAGCGTAAGCCAGGATTGGGTATCCCAGAAGAAGCTGGGATACCCAACGATTGTAGACCTGACTAAACCTTCGCTTCCAGGCCAGAGATCACATCGAAGAAGCGCTGATCCAGGCGGCGATTCGTCGCAATGGCTTCCTTGATGGTGATGTCCGTAATGTCGGTCCCCTTGAGGACCGCGATGCGGCCCCACTTGCTCTGGTGGACCATGTCGATCGCGTGCAGGCCGTAGCGCTGCCCCAGCAAGCGGTCGTAGGCGGTGGGTACGCCGCCACGCTGAGTGTGTCCCAGATTCACGCTCCGGGTTTCGAAACCGGTTTTCTTCTCGATCAGCTCGGCCAGTGCTTCGCCGATGCCGGAGAGGCGCACGTGGCCGAAAGCGTCCACCTCGCCTGAACCAGTAACCTGCCCGCCCTCGGGCAAATGGCAGCCTTCCGCGACCACAACCACACCGTAGTGCTTTCCGTGGTCATAGTTGTACTTCAACAGCGCGCAAACGTGATCGAGGTTGATCGGCTTTTCGGGCACCAGGACGACGTGCGCGCCGCCGGCAACGCCTGAAGCCATGGCGATCCAGCCGGCATCGCGGCCCATCACTTCCACGACCACGACTCGATTGTGCGAATCGGCCGTGGTGTGGATGCGGTCCACCGCTTCCGTGGCGATCATGACCGCCGTATCGAACCCAAAGGTCGCATCGGTTCCGTTGATGTCGTTATCGATCGTCTTCGGAACGCCGATGGCGTTGATCCCATGCTCGGCAAGGGAAAGGGTGACAGACTGGGTGTCATCCCCACCCAGCGCGATCAGCGCGTCAACCTTGTTCTGCTTAAGAACCTCTTGGACCTTCTCAATGCCGCCAGGGATCTTCTTCACATTGGTACGAGAGGAGTGAAGGATGGTGCCGCCCTTGAGCTGAATGCCGTCGATGTTTTCAAGGGTAAGAGGCATCCACTGATTCTCGAGCACGCCCTTCCAGCCATTCAGAAAGCCGATGAACTCGTCCCCGTAGTGGTTGATTCCCTTTTTAACGGCCGCGTAGATCACTGCGTTCAGGCCGGGGCAGTCGCCGCCACCGGTCAATAGAGCAACTCGCATCGAAACTTCTCCTCACAAAAGTCGTACCCACAACGGGACGTAAAGATGACGCGCCGTATGTTCCGGCTGGGAGCCGGTCTCGACGCCTTAACTAGTGTACTCGCTGCTGTAAAGGGGACTAGTGATCAAGCTCACGCAAGAGCCTGAGGCGCTCCCCTGGCTCCTTCGCCAGGCTTCCTTGCCATCGCTCTAAGTGGTCGGAAGCGATCTGAGCCTGCGAGCGCATGCCAGCAGCCCTGACCGAAGCCCGGTCAGATCAGTAGAATGTTGGAATTGCCTATGCCCGGAACCGGAACCCTGTTGCTGCTTGCTTTCTCCAGCGCGGTCGTCATCGTGCTGCTGGTCTCGCTGCAACTCACACGTCTCGGCTTCCTGGTACGAACGACCATCCCTGATCGTCCCCGGCGGCGGATGTTCATCGCCTCTGTCTCGTTCCTGATCACGTTCGTGGGCGTTCGCATCCTGGTGAGCATGATCGTGCACAACCGCGGCCCCTTCGGGTGGGTAGTCGTGCGCGGACACCACATTCATCACCTGGTGTGGGGCATCCTCATCCTGCTTCTAGTCGGGTACGGATGGCTGCTGGATCTGGGCCGGTCGCACTCTCCGCTCTCCATCTTTTTCAGCCGCCTGATGAGCGTAAGCTACGGCGTCGGAGCAGCGCTGACCTTGGATGAATTTGCGCTTTGGCTGAACCTTCAACCCGACGCCTACTGGTCAAGCCAAGGTCGATTGAGTATCGACGCGGTGATTCTCTTCGGCAGCGTCCTTGCCGTCGGTGCCTGGGGAGCCCCCTTCTTTTGGGGCCTGCATCGCATGTGGATCAAAGGCGCCCTGTTCCGCCGCGGCATCGGCCGGGGCCTGGCCTTCCCTATTCGGCGCGCGCGGTTGCTTCGTCCGCGTAAAGTGCGTCGACCACCCCCGCATAGCGTTCGTTGATCACCCGCCGCTTGAGCTTCATGGAGGGCGTCAATTCGCCAGTGTCTTGGGTCCATTCATCGGGTACGAGGCGGAAGCGCTTGATGGTCTCGAAGTTCGCCAGGCCGGCATTCACTTCCCGGATCATCTCTCCATACAGCGCCACTGTCCGGCTATCTTCGACCAGCTCCGTTCGATCGCGGAAATCAACTCCATGATGACGAGCCCACTCTTCTAGCGCGGCGAAATTAGGCGAGATGATGGCGGAGATGAATTTGTGCTTGTCTCCCACCAGCGCTACCTGCGAAACAAGCAGGTTGGTCTTGAGCTTGTTTTCGATGGGTTGAGGAGCAATCAGCTTGCCCCCAGAGGTCTTCAAGAGCTCTTTCTTGCGATCGGTGATGTAGAGAAACCCATCGTCGTCCAGCTGCGCAATATCCCCGGTGTAGAACCAGCCCTCCGCATCGAAGCATTCGGCAGTGGCTGCTGGCTTGTTCCAATACCCCATAAAGACAGCCGGACCACGGACCAGCAACTCCCCGTCCGCCGCCAGCTTCAACTCCACGTTGGGGAGTGCCTTACCAACCGCGCCCATCCGCTGGTTTAAAGGCGAATTGAGTGCAATCACGGGCGAAGTCTCCGTAAGCCCGTAGCCCTCCCACACGGGAATGCCCACCGAAGCAAACCATCGCGCAGTATCCACACCCAACGGCGCACCACCGGAGACAAAGACCCGCACCCGCCCGCCAAAGGCCTCATGGACTTTGCTGTACACCAGCTTCTTGGCGGCTCGCCAAAGCGAGGAGGAGGGCGTGCGTCCGGCGTACACGGTGTCGACAAAACGGCCGCCCAATCGAATGGCGCCGGCGAGCAGGCGCTTCCGTACGGGCGAAAGGGCCGCCCTCCGTTCCACTTCCTGGCGGATCTTCTCGTACACCCGAGGAACACCTACAAACACGGTCGGGCGAACCTCTTTCATGGACTGGGGCAGCTTGTCGAACTGATTGCAGTACGCAATCTGCGCACCGGAGCCGTACATCACGTAATCGAGGGCCCGGGCCGTGATGTGGGACAGCGGCAGGAAGGATATGCAGGCGTCCGACGGGCCGAAGGCGTACTCGTACCCAGCAAAGTTCTGATTGGCCGCGATATTGCCGTGGCTGAGCATCACCCCTTTGGGCTCGCCCGTCGTCCCCGAGGTGTAAATGAGGGTGGCCAGATCCTTGGGTTCCACCGAACGAACCAGAGCATCAAACACCGGATCGCGGTCGCTGCCCCGCTCATCTGCCCCGGCCATGAGTTCACTAAATGCGATAGCCCCTTCAGGAAGCGGGTCGGCGTCCATCAGCACGATGCGCTCGAGAGGCGTCTGGTCGCGCAAACGGGCCAGCTTGTCAAACTGCAGCTTCGTCGAGACGATGGCTACCCGGCACCCGGCGTCGCGCATCAACTCCGCAATCTGCTCCGCTGTGAGTGTGGGATAGACCGGTACGTTGACGGCGCCGATCGCCAGCGAGGCGAAATCGCTTACCGCCCACTCCCAGCGATTCTCCCCGATGAGCGCCACGCGATCGCCCTTCTGCACGTTCCAGCGCAGGAGAGCCTCGCCCAGGGCGCGGACCCGCTGGTACATCTGGCTGGACGAGATCGGCTTCCAGCGCCCCAGAGAGTCCTGCCAAAGGACGGCGCGCGGGTTCTCCGCCTCAGCTAGTCGGAAAAACAGGTCGTTGATGGTACGGATCGGAGGGTTCGCTGTCATCGGATGAAATGGGGTGGGAATGGCCAACCCGAACCAAACGAGAGTGTATCAGCTTCCCATGAAGATCAGGCAGAGGGTACTCAACAGGAACTAAAGTTACCGCTGCCAAAGTCAGCCCACAACGCTACACTAGCTGCACATCTCAAACCCTGAGTCGTCGGTGAACTTCCATCCACACTCGCATGCAAGCAAAAGCTCCGTTCGTCTTAACCGGTCAATCGGACGAATTTGTATTTGACCAACTGACGAGAGTGCAAAAGGTATGCCTCGCCGCAGCTACTCTGACGGCGTCGCTTGCTCTATGTGTTTACAATCTGCCAGCCCTGGGCACGGCGCTCCCCTGGTTTCACATGACCGCGAGCGCCGCCCTTTCGGCGTTGGCAGCAGCAGCCGGCCTGGCGATCACTTTGCCCGGAGCTTCGCGCACCATGCACGGAGCCGCGAAGGTTCTGGCCTTCACGGTGGCTTTTCCTGCAGCTCTCGATCTTCTTCAGTACAAGCATCCATTCTCCCCGCAGCTGGCTTCCAGCCTGGACAAAGCCTCCACAGGTGCCGGCAGCCCGATGACCCCCATGACCGCCGGCTGCTTCATCGTGCTGGCGCTGGTTCTATACCTGTTGCGTGCTCGAACCGGCATTGCCCGCTTTTTCGCAGATGGCGCTGCGTTCGTCCTGGAGTTCCTGGTCCTGATCGCCGTCTCGGTGACGCTGTTGGGCGCCACACACCTTTTCGGCGCCCCCCCGTCGGGCTTCATTTCACGAGAAACGTTGATCGTCCTCTGCCTGTTGAGCTTTGTGGCGTTCGGACGGAGAGCGGAGTTCGGAGTCTCGTCGATCCTGATCGGCAGCGGAGTGGGAAGCCGCATTGCCCGGCTGCTTGCGCCGTTTCTTATGATCATGCCTTACCTCCGGGAGATCGGCCGAGCGCTGATGCTGCACAGGCACCTTTTTCCGGAAAACATCGCCAACGGGATCATCGCGTCTTTGGCCGCCACTCTCTCGCTGGGCGTGCTCGTCTACGTGTCTCGCCGGATTCAATCCATGGAGGAGGAGATCCGGGATCTGAGTCTCCGCGATGAGTTGACCGGCCTCTACAACCTGCGCGGATTTCGCTTTCTTGCCGAGCAGTCGCTTCAGCTAGCCCGTCGCTGCCAATCGCCTTTCGCGGTTCTATTTGTCGATCTGGATGATCTCAAGCAGATCAACGACCGATTCGGACACGCCGCGGGATCGGCTTATCTCGCCGAAACCGGGAAGCTGATGAAGCGGGTGTTCCGGGAAGCCGATGTAGTGGGGCGAATTGGAGGCGATGAGTTCGCAATCGCTGGACACTTCAGCCCCACCGCGCTTTCCATCGCTGCCACCCGGCTCGAACAGGAAGCCGCTACCGAGCGGCTGATCGCGGGCAAGAAGCTTCCTCTGCGCTTTAGCATGGGATACGTATCCAGCCACGAGCACGAACGTTCCTCGCTACAAGAGCTACTCGACAAGGCCGACGCCGCGATGTACAAGCAGAAGCGCAGCAAGAAACCACAAATCGTCTAGCCAGTCCCCGAGCTCTTCTATGCCTGTCCAGCCAGGCTTTTCAGCATCCGGACGTTCTGTTCTTCGTCGCCGGACTCATCCACCGGAGTCTCGGCGATGAAAGCAGCATGGGCAAAGCGAGGCTCGTTGAGCAAGCGTCGAAAGGGCTCATTTCCGATGGTGCCCTGCCCAATGTGTTCGTGCCGGTCGAGCTTCGATCCGCGTGCCGCCTTGGCGTCGTTGCAGTGCCAGACGCGTACCGCGTCAAATCCGACGGTCGACTCGATCTGAATCATGGTGTCTTCATATCCCTGCTCACTGACGATGTCATAGCCTGCGACGTGCGTGTGGCAGGTATCCAGGCAAACCGCAACCGGAGCATGATTTCGCAGGAGCGCCACGAGTTCCGCCACCTGGTCGAGGCTTCCTCCCAGCGAACACTCGGCGCCTGCCGTGTTTTCAATCAGGATGCTGAAGGTCGTCCCTTGCCAGGGCAAGCCATCAATCGCCTTTTCGATGGACTCGGCTGACAGCTTCAGGCCCTCATCGCGGCTCATGCCTTTCCACGAGCCGGGATGCAGGACGAGGTACTCGGCACCCAGCGCAAGAGCCCGCTCCATCTCTCCCCGAAACGCGACGACGCTCTTGTCCCGCACCTCCTGGGACTGGCTGCACACGTTGACGAGGTAGCTGGTGTGAATGACCAGGGGTCCGATATTGTGCTCGGCACGAAGTTCGCGCATCCGCTCGCACTGCTTGGGGTCCACTTTCGGGGCGCGCCACATGCGGGGGCTGGAAGAGAAAATCTGAAAGGTATTGGCGCCGATCTCCTGCGCCTTCAAGACCGCGTTGGATGCGCCGCCTGCCGTGCCGAGGTGAACCCCGATGCGCTTCGTCATGAAGCCAGTGTAATTCGCGAGCCCATGCGGAAAACTCTTCGTTTCCGGTGGGAATCCAGGCTTAGCTGCGCAGGTGATCCAGGCTGAGAGTGGCAGAGCCGCAGACAGCCTGGATGCGAAGCCGTTAGTCGTCGTCGCTGTCCTTGGCCTTCTTCACGTGAACCTTGAGCATTGCGGGAACAGGCTGATTCCCCATCGTGTCCTTCCAAAGAATGACATTGAGCTTTTGGGTATCAGCATGGTCCGCGTGACGGAAATCCATCTTCATGCTTTCGGCTGCACCGGGAGCATTCTTCTGGTTGGCGGTGTAGATCAGCTGGTTGTCCCGATTGGCGTAGTCGGCGTTATACGCGGGCTGATCGCCGGATCCCGTGAAGAGTGGAGATATGACCGAGGCAAAAGCATCGTTGTTGTTCATGGGCGGCAGGCCCAGCAGGGTCTCCATCGTCCGGATCATACTCACCGTGGAGTAGAAGCGGCTGTCGACGTAGGGACCATGAGGTGCATACTTGCTGATCACCAGGCCGATACTGCGGTGAGCATCGACGTGGTCGGCGCCGGCCTGAGCGTCGTCTTCCAGAATGAAGAACGCCGTGTCATCCCAGAACGGGGAATGAGAGATGGCCTCCACCGCACGACCGACGGCGAGGTCATTGTCAGCCACTGAGGCCTTCGGAGTCGGACCACCCGGGCGCGTGCCCGCGGTATGATCGTTGCCCAGACGCAGCATGACAAACTGCGGCATCGAATCGTTGCCCTGCTGCTTATCGCTAACCCACTGCTTCAGATGGCGCAGGAAGATTTCCACGCGAATCTGATCGGGCACATACAAATTGAAGTCCGGAGCTTCTTTGGCGAAGTGGCCGACCAACTCCGGCTTGGTGGCGGTATTCGCGGCGATCAGCGGAATCGCCCAGGGCCACTTGTTCACGCCACCGCCCCACTCGTCGGGAATCGCCGCGCCCGGAGCAATGTCCTTGCGCGCGCAGCTCTGCGTGGGCATTTGCGGTCCCTGCTGCGGATTGGTGGGCAGGTTACTTAGCACCTCATCGGTGCAGAAGATCGTCGAGATGTATTCGCCGAAGTGATAGTAGGTCTTGTGGTGAGCGGCCAGATCTCCCCAAAGGTAGCCGCTGGCCGGCTCATTCACGTCGGGAATCTTCTGCAGCAGCGGATATCCCTCGGCCACTGCACCCTCAAAATCATAAGTGCGCTGTTCGCCTCGGTAGCCCTGTTGCCAGGTCTTTTCAAGATAGTCCGAGCCAATCGCGGCGTTCGACCAGACGTGCCCATCACCAGAGACCTCGCCGGAATCGAAGAAGTTGTCGAGCACTCCGAACTGCAATGCCAGTTTGTGTAAGTTGGGCGTAACATCTGCGCCGAACATGGTCAGGCTTGGATCGCCATTCCCGACATGCTTGCCATCTTGCATCAGGTCGCCAAAGACCTGATCGTAAGTTCGATTCTCTTTGATGATGTAGATAACGTGCTTGACGGGGTTCTTAGCCTGACCCGCGAATGGAATCTTCTCGGCGGCGGCCTTCATGCGGTTCGATTCCAGCACCGTGGCAGTGTAGCTTTGCAGGTTCTTCTGCAAATCCTCAGGATCGAGCACCGCGAGAGAACCGTAGAGCAATGTCCCGATGTAGGTCGAGTCGTGATGCTCGTGATTCTTTTTCATCTCATCGATTTCGCGCTGCGGATAGTTGTTTGGTCCCGTGCCGTGGCCCTTATCCGTCGCCAGATAGATCTTGCCGCCTGTAAAAAGCATGGAGATCGGCATCCACTCGGTGGGTACGAATCCAACCGGTTCGATCATGCCTTGCTTCGCCGAGTGGTTGTTCAGCTTGGCGGTGTCGATCACAGCCAATGCGTCGGTCGCCATATTTGCCACATAGAGGCGACGCCCGTCGCCGTCCAGTGCCAGAGCAACGGGCTCTGCGCCGAAAAAGCTCTGCCCCGGCAAGCGCGTGTCGAAGTAGCCGCGCACGTTGAATGCACCTGCCGCCACATTTACGGCAGCAACGGCATCGCGGTTCGCAAGCGCCACGTACAGCGTCTTCCCGTCGGGGGAAAGATCGAATGCGCAGGGATGCGTGCCCGGCGCCACGGGATTCGAAGGCTTGAGCAGCGCAAGCTTGCGCTCCACCGTCTGCTTCTGCAAATCGAGCTCGACGATCTCCGAAGCATTCCATAAGGCAACATAGGCATGCTTGCCGTTCTTCGATAGCGCCAGCGCAACAGGGTAGGTGCCGGGGATGGCGTCGCTCTCAGAAAGGTCGAAGCGTTTTTCCACGTTGCCACTGTTTGCATCGACCAGCAAAACATCATCGGAGAGGTTATCGGCCACCAGCAGCTTCTCAGTCCCCGCGGAACCAAACGTCAGGAGAGCTGCGGGAAAGGGCACGCCTTCGTGGCCGTCCTTCTCGCCGATGAGACGCGTCAGATGGCTGGGCGCCAGCGGCTGCAGGGGCAATTTGATGAAGCGTTCGGTCGTAACGGCTCCATTCGCGAAGCCATAGACTGCGATCCCACTTCCCGTGTCCCCTTCTTTGGTCCCGGTGGGATCGGTGATGGATCCCATGCTGACATAGATATGCGCGCCATCGCGGCTGAAAGCGATGCCCGAGTAGAGGGTCTGCTTCGCCTTGCGCGCCAGCGTGCGGTCATCAGGAAAATCAGTAACCTTGCCGCTCTGAACGTCCAGTACACTCAGCGACTGGTCGTAGTGCGATTCAAAGGTGCCGTATCCCGCGTTGACTGTGACGACGTATCGCCCATCTGGAGAGACGGCCATGGAAATCGGCAGGCTGTTCACGCGCTGGGGATGACCCGGCACGTCCTCAATCAACTGCTTGCTGGTTGGGAGATCGATGACTTGCCCGGAAGTCTGGCCAGCGGCGGCCAGAGTACCCATCCCCATAAACACGGCGCTGCTCACAACCCTGAGTACTTGCTTCGACATGCCCTCACCCTAGCGAATGTCACCTGCTCACATGGTTACAGGACCGTAATACCACCAGATCCCACTCTTCGTTACCAGTAACTAACCGGCCGTAATCAGGCGGGCCGGCAGGATCTTCCTTAGAATCTCTCCATGGAAGAGATTCTAAGTTCCATCACTCGCCTCCTGACCGAAGTCGTCATGCCCAACCTGAAGGCTGTACACGCGGGCCAGGCTGAACAGATCGAGTCCACACATAAGGTGGAGCGAGCCATTGAGGATCTGCGCTTGAACCTGGAAGCTCAGTTCGCGCACCTCAACGCCCAGCTTACTGCCTGCCGGGCAGAATTGGCAGCAACTCAGGCTATGCTGAAGGCCGCGGGCATCTCCAAAGATCAAACGCCTGCCAAGCCTGTCACGCTCGTCCACTAAGCTCCCCTTCGGCGAGGCTGCTGTCACCGCGGATTGGCAGCAGCAAGGTCCAACGCGCCATAATTTCTTCATGCGTACGTATTTCGCCGCGAA
>CBJOJD010000105.1:0-15195 GCA_966443485.1 uncultured bacterium
TTGAGCGGAACGCCGGCGTCAAGGAAATCCTGAACCGTCTCCGTCTGACCCCGTGTCGCTGCTTCTTTGACCATTACTTGCGCCGTGTACGTTTTGAAATTGAAGCCCTCAGCTCTGAGTGCATCAACCAGGCCATCGCCACCCTTGATCCAACGCTTGGTTTGCGCCAGTTCGTCTGCCTCGTCTTCAAGTTCAGAAACCACGGCAGGCATGCCCACCCAAGAACCGACGTAGTCTTCAACTGTTTTCTTATGCCCGTCTACGCTAATCGACAGGACGTACGTGGGGCTGTCGGTCACTCCAGCTCGATAAACGGGATCCATGGAATAGAAGTCACTTGCAACGATCCTCTTCGCGAAGTGGCGCACAGCAGCTGGGTTTATCTTAGCGGTGTGCTTCCCAGCGGCGACAACATACCCGCGTCCATCAAACTCGATGCCGTTGGTGCCGATGCGAACCACGTAAGAAGGGCAGCTCCCGAAGCAGCCCGTCCGTTCTAGAGTGACCGAGACCTCTGAGTCCGGCCGGACTGGTGGACCGGGAATATGACGCTTGGGTAGCCGCTCCGGGGGGACCAGATCGATATACTCCTCGACCTCGGCTTCTGTGGGCTTGCCGTTGGCTTCGAAGGGTTCGAACTTCCAGCTGAACACCTCGCCCTTGAGGTCGGGCCAGAACCGCGTGGCATCGGCATCACCTTCTGCGGCCGCCCGTTGGACTGTACCCGCTGCAGTCACGATCAGCTTCAGATGGAGCTGATGGAATCCTTCATTGACCCCATCGTGAGGAATTGTGCGGCGATGGGGCTTCAATTCGTGTTGCTCGGCAAGCTCGTAGTCGAAGGAAGGCAGCGAGACCTGTTTCGAACCTTCGGCCTGTGCTGTAAAAATCAGGAGGTGCAGTACAAAGGGGCCGACGAACATAGCGCATGGTACCTCATCGCCTGGGTTTGGGTACATCGTTCAGTGCCATCTACGGTTTTAGACACCTGGGAAAGCACGATTGTTCCCCGTCTTTCTGTGATCCTTCCTGCTTGTTAGGGATAAAGACTGGTCACGTTCTCGGAATCCTACCGCACTCGGAATCAGAAATCTCGTAGCCGGAATCGCCAGCGGGAGAATGCGAAGCAATGTCACAGGTATGAAATTCCGGTTATCTGCTCAATCAGCGGCGTTGTCCGGGGTCGAAGTGAACCAATACGGAACGATGTTCCGTTCCAGCGTATCTAGGCGCACCTCCAAGGTTTTCGACCACTCGGGCGTAGGCGATACGTTCACCGGAATCACGTCCTTCGAGGTTTGCCCTTGTTTGGCGAGAGCTACCCACTTCCTCATCTCCCATATGTAGCCTTCGAGAGCTTCTCGCGGATTAGGGCAGTCATCGGTCACAAGGTAGGCTGATGGGATGTCACCCACCACAATCCAGAGGTATTGATCTACCTCAGGTCGCATCGGCTTGATGTGTGCGAGAAAGACCGCGAACACGTCTCCGATGCCGGCACCGAAGTAGAAATCCCTGATACCGTCACACCAGTCGAATTGGGAGACGAAATCTCGCGCCTTCTGCTCCATGCCACGCAGTCTTTGCGTTTCGGCGTCGTCCTCGCCCAACATGCACGAAATTGGTACGACGCCGGAGACGGGAAGAACATCCGCCACTGAGCACCTCTTTGCTGCTTTTGGCAGAGTATATCTGAGCGCAGTCCCGGGTTCGTCGGCCATGCTTCCACAACCAAAAACATGACATCGGCATATTGATGGGATCGTGAACGTAGATCCGCGCGTCGATCAGACCCGAAGTTCGGAAATACGTGGCTCAGCGAGGTAAATCAGATCGCAGATTTCGAACACGTCTGCCGCGATCGGATGGCCCATAATCTCGTTTCGATCCAAAGCCCCGGCAACCAGCGAACTCGATCCAGGTTAGGATTCCGAGGGTGCCTTCGTCTGCTTTATCGAGCCATTCGGGAGCGAAGTTTCGCTTGGCCTCATCAAACGTGAGGTTGCGTCTTGCGAGTTCCTTGCCCAGTACTTGCGCTGCTTCCGCGGTGAAGCCGCCTTCCGCCGCAAGCTTTAAGAGTTCCTCGTCGCTCAGGGCCCTATAGTGTTGGTCGAACGCTTCTGTGTCTGGCATTAGGTTCACTCGACCATATTGCTCTTGTTTTGTCGGCCATGATTGCCCTCTGTGACCGGATCATTTTAGCGAATCCATACACTTATGGAGTAAACGGTGTTGTCTGCCCCGTACACCTGATCGCGGTAAACCAGGGCCCGTGCAAAAATCCAGGATGCAGCCCATAGCAAACGGGATCACCCACCTGCGTCTTGTTGTAGATGCGCATCGGCACATCCACGTCATCGGTATAACCTATTGGTCCCCACGGAGCAACGCGGAGATAATAGCGCGTTCCCTTGCTGGAGTGGCTCTCGCTCTTCTTTAGCACCCAAGTCTCGTAAGGGCGCGATGCCGAATGGTCCAGCAATGTGTTGACTGAATTGACGAGACCAATGCTGTACATGCCACCGGAAATTAGGAGAAAAAAGAGCACGGCCCAACGGGAAGGGTTCCTCCACACCGCCGGAAAGACAGATGCGAATAGCACTACGAGCACTGCCAGCACCCAATAGACCAACTGGAAGAAGTCAACGAGGTGCGTCGGATCGTTGGAGGTCTGATAAGAGAAGATCACTCCGAGTCCCGGCCAGAGAAGAAGGAAGCCGACATCAGCGCGCGGATCGGGCTTTCTTTTGAAGAGGGCAAATAGTAGCGGGAAGCGGCGAAGGAGCAGGATTCCAACGACCGGGCAAGCGAGCAGCACAACGAGAGAAGCTTTGTAGAGTGGCGCGTAGCTTACAAACATCACCGGGACACTCACCGCACCGGCAACGACACTCAGTCCAAATCCCCACGCCTTGGCAAGGCCAAACGATTTTGAGGCTCCGGCATCCTGATCGGCCTGCGGTTCCTGGAGGCTCAGCTCTTTCGTTATCTCGTCGGCGTCGCGCCCGTCCAGATCGGGCAGACCTTTGAACCACTCCTTCAGATCATCGTTTCCAGTGAAGAAGTCGGAGACGCTGAAATTGCCGAGATCCTGCTTCAGGTAAATGCGCGTCCAACGACCGTATTGATTTTCAATCTTCCTGAGCCCCTCAATCTCAGTTCGCGTGGCGCTATGGGTGCGAAACGCCGATCCCACCTCGATCCGATCTCCGTCCAGGATTAGCTTTGCAGTCCAAACTTTCGCGATGATCATAAGCCCGAGGATGAGCGAGATTCCGCCAACCGCCAACGCGAAGTCCCGGCCAACAGGGTCGATCGCCAGCTTAAGAAAAAAGCCGGCGCCGACGAAAAAGACGCCTGCAAACAGGCTCTGGGTGATGCGTCTGCCGGTTGTAAGCCGGTACTCGTGGCGAATGGTACTCGTCTGATCGATCGGAAGCATGGGATAAATTCTTTGTGCCTTTATACCACGACGCGAACTGCGCGCCTTTGAGGATGAATGGCTTGGAATAGGTCCGCCAGCTGGAGCCCGAACACCAATTGGCCGCCGTGGAAATCTTCGTCAGATGTTCGCCTATGATGTCTACAGGAGGTGCGGCGATGGGTTTGGACATCGGCGGATATCAGGAGCGCCCCGACTGGCCAAAGATGGGTCCGTCGCTCCTCATTGCCACCTGCCTGATCGTCGCGATTCGCACGGCAAGATGGCCAGTCAGGAAGGACCAGCACTTGAGCAGTCGCGACCTCGACGAGGAAATCGAATTCGCCGCCACGACAGCCGGGCGCGTCATGGTCCATCTGATGGCTGCGTCTGAAACAATCTTTCCGCGCCGCAAGGAGCCTTGGTACCGAGCGAACGACGACGACGTGCCCAAATAGTCCCCCGCTAAGTGTAGAAGGCGTGGTTGCGGGTTTGATAAGCAGCGGACCGCCGACTGGCTGCGAACCTACGGCCTTACCGTTTTTTGACGACTCACTTCTTGCTCCCCCGTACAACGTCGCGCCGCTGTCCTCCCAGCCGGTGGAGCGACTGGACGATCGTCGATATGAGCAAAAGGCAACGCAGGGATGGAGGCCGGACACCGCGAACAGCATGAAGACTCTCGGAAGTCGCCGGTGGCTCCGACAGAGAATCGACTTCTTGGCACACCGTCGGCCATCGATGTAAATGAGCGCGTTGGCATGTTATTCGACGGCGGACAACCAAAAGCACTCGTCCCGCTAGCCCGTTTCCCGTCAACTTGGCCGTTCGGGAACCAGGGCGGCCAGTTAGATATCGTCGCCATTCATCCCTCAATGAGTGCACAGGCGACGATGCACTATTGAGGATTCGTCAAAGCAACTCTGACAAAATGATTTTGTGACAAAAATCATTATCTTTCATTCTGTTCTGGGCTTCGGCCAGTGGAACGGGAGCGGCCGAACGGTTTCGTTCTCGAGGGCATGAAGTTGCATTGCCGGATTTTTACGCTGGCAAACTCACTGAATCGCTCGATGAAGGATTTCAATTCATGAAAGAGATTGGGTGGACTGTCATTTGTCGGCGAGCATACCACTCGGGCCGGAAGGTCCCAAACTTCGCTTTGTACCAGCCGACATGATCGGCCAGCACGGGCAGCACCGCCGATTTCAATGGAATGGTCCGGCCTTCACCGGCTTCGGTCTTCGACCGGCCCACAGCTAGAAACTTCTTTCGAATTGATCTACCCCCAAGGTGAGGGATTTGATTTCGCCGATGCGCACGCCCGAGTTCTGCGCGAGCGTCTACGCCAGACGGATGTGCGGGAGCGAGCTTTCGCAACCTCGTCTGCCATGCGGTCGCGATCGAAGAAGAAATCGCCGGGCCGATATTCACCGAGAAGCTGAAAGAAATCATCCTCAGGTATCCCGAGTGCCTCAACTAGGGCTCGATGGATTCCATGTGCAATGGCTTGCTTCGTTTCGGCAGACATACCAGCGGGAACCGTGACGCGGGTGAAGGGCATTGTTCACTGCTCCTCTTCGATTCGAGTCAGAAGCTATGGAGTTTCCGGCTCATGCTACTTCGATGTAGGCAGCAGAAGAGGGATTCAGTTTCGAAAAGGAATCATCGCTACTTCATTCCGCATCCTGCGGCGCCCGGCGCAGAGTTTCGGTCAACGCTGGGTGACATATCGCGGCCAAAAGGATGGAGCAGCACTTGCGATTTGCCTCATCTCAAGCTATTATTCATTGCGTGAATGGTTCAGAATATGAATGACGGTGCCGTAAAGCCGCCGCAAGTCGGTCTTGCGTTCCTGCTCTCACAAGTCGGTGCGCACGCGGCTGCGTGCTTCGGTGAGAGGCTAGCACTCATTGGAATCACCCCTCAGCATGCTGGTCTGCTGCGGATGCTTGACACGAATCCCGGAATGACTCAGCAATCGATAGCCCAACTATTCGGAATCTTCCCTAGCCGGCTAGTCGCGTTGGTCGACGAACTGGAGAGTAAGAAGCTCGTAGCCCGCAAGAGCAGCCCCGCTGACCGGCGATCCTATCGGTTGCACCTGACCGCGGCTGGCACAAGGTGCTTGCGGCGGATAGCTGAGATTACACGTGAACTTGAGGAGAACCTTTTCCGTTCCCTGGACGCGGCGGAGCAACAGGAAATGGCGAAGCAACTCTGGCGAATCGTCTCACAACAAGAAATCACCCCTGCTGTCCATCCGGCCTATCGAAGCCGGGAGACGCCACAAGACTCCGGGGTCAAGAACGCGAGGGAAAAGGGCAAAGCATGAAAAGCGTTACAGGATCTCTAAGCTTCGATGGGAATTGCCGACAGGCCATGTCCTTTTACCAGCGTTGCCTCGGCGCGGAATTGGCCATCAATACCTACCCGGATGCGTTTGGTCAGCCCTCAATCGACCCTGACGCTAAGGTTATGCACGCTCAACTGCTTCTGCAGGGGGCGCCAATACTAATGGCCTCCGATACTCCACAGCCGGGCAGCCTTCATCGCGGGAACAACTTTTCAATTGCCATCGACTGCACCTCCTTAGACGAAATCGAGCACACGTTTGCGGCATTGGCAGAGAACGGCGAAGTGAGGATCCCGTTGATGGATGCTCCATGGGGAGCACGCTTCGGAATGCTCACCGATCAGTTCGGCATTCAATGGATGCTCAACTGTTTTGTGCCGAAGGCATCCTCGTGAGAAGGAGTCACTTCTATGAAGCAGCTATTTCGAATGTTGACGTCGATAGTCGCGGGGCTGGCTTAGAGGACAGTGTCAAACTCTGGAAGGAAACAGTACATGAACAACACGAGAGTATTTCGAATGGCGTTTGCGAGCGTCTACCCCCATTACATTGCCAAGGCGGAGAAGAAGGGCCGGACGAAGGAGGAGGTGAATGCAATCATCCTCTGGCTCACGGGCTACGACGAAGGGACGCTGCAAGAGCAGATCAACAAGAAGGTCGATTTCGAGACTTTCTTCGCCCAGGCACCACGGGTCAACCCGAACGTATCCAAGATCACTGGCGTGATCTGCGGCTATCGAGTCGAGGAGATCGAGGATAAGCTCATGCAACAGATCCGTTACCTCGACAAATTGGTAGATGAACTGGCCAACGGAAAGGCAATGGACAAGATCCTGAGGATGTGAGCCTGTTTGGTTCCAGCGCAGAACGCAATCTGAAATAAATTCAATTCAACGAGCTGAAGGAACCAGAGCCTTGAAGCGGACGCGGGTCTGTCGTGCAGTTCAGAGTATTTCGCTCGATGGGCAGAACCAGATACTGCATCGTGCCGAGTCCGTCTGAAGGACGGCGATCCAAGTCCCGATCCGCGGTCTACCCCTGGAGGAATCAATCCGTCGGTGACGTTGGATATTCTGCGCGATCCACGCTGGCGGACGCGTTCAGTTCGCAATTGCGATACAAGCGAAGCACGAAAGCACGTCGCATACCGCTGGTATGACATTCAGAAACCGCGCATCAACTCCAACCAGAACAAGGTCTGTGTGGCGCGGATGGAATGGGCAACATTTGGCCACAGTGCGGGCCAGACGCCGTGAGTTTGAATGAGCGCTATTTCAAGCAAAAGGATCGCGTCGAGAATCATTTGGCCGATCAAGTCAAGTCCGGCCGGATGGATTTAGCCGAAGCACAACGCGACGCTGCGTCCGACTGGACACAATCTCTTCCAGCCGCGAAATTTCCCGGGATCAGAGATGGAATCACTCATTCTATGCCGAATGGCGTGGAGGTCATCACCGCCTGAGCCTCTTCGTACATCAACAGTAGCCCGGATCACCAAGATCGCCAATCGCTTGCGGATTCGCGAGTCGGATCATCGACAGCGGCAAGTCGAGTTGCCGTCGGTGAGCGCATTGGGCTCTCTATCGCCCGTTGAGAAACGTGCAGCCTGCCAACCGGAGAAGCTCCCTAATCCGAATAGCCCGTCATACAGCAATGTGACCATTTTGGGCACCCAAAATCAGTGTCGATCAGTGATTCGGCGAGGCCGCCGGCGCCTACAATCAATTCTTCGTTAAACGGAAGCTCACTCCATGTTCTTTCCGAAATCCGATCTGACGCCAACGGCTTCAGCGAATCTGCGAAGACATGGCCCGGGGGTCGGCGTCAATGATGTTTATGCTTGTTCCATGGGCGATGCAGCCTATAGGCAGGTGTAGCAGTGGGACTGCTCAAAAACACGCTGACTAGCTTGCGCCTCTTC
Organism: uncultured bacterium; assembly: GCA_966443485.1. Classification (GTDB taxonomy): domain Bacteria; phylum Acidobacteriota; class Terriglobia; order Terriglobales; family Acidobacteriaceae; genus Telmatobacter. The sequence goes on from CBJOJD010000105.1 coordinate 7,699, forward strand.
AGGAGCTTCACGGCCTGTTGCACAGCGGACTTCGACAACCCGGCGTCTGCCGCGATTTGTTGGTAGCTAAGAGTCACAACCCTCTGGTTCATCGCCAAGCTGTGACGCCACAGATAGAGGTACACGAGAAAAGCTGACGGCCGCTTTTCGTGTTCTGTCAAATCTGGCATCAGTACATCCACAAGATAGCTGTCAATCGCGAGAAGCAATGTCCCTCCGCAGCGGTGGTTATAAATACTATAGTCGTAACGACGATAGCAAGGAGTTTTCCCTTGCTCCAGATACTTTTAGCCCCCTACACTCGACTCTCAAGGAGGGTAGATGATCAAGGCGATAAAGATTGTGAGCATTCCGGTGCGCGATCAGGACCAAGCGGTCAGTTTTTACACGGAGAAGCTTGGTTTCAAGATCCTGACAGACCAGCCGTTCACTGAGAAGCAACGCTGGATTGAATTGCGTATCGCTGGCAGCGAAACGAAGCTGGCGCTTTTTACACCACCTGGCCACGAAGACCGAATTGGGACTTTTTCCAACGTGACATTTTTAACGGACAACATTGATCACACCTACGAAGAGTTGAAGAATCAAGGAGTGGAGTTTACTGCTCCGCCTACAAAGCAGCCGTGGGGATCGTTTGCGAAATTTCAGGACCCAGATGGCAATCAATTCGTGCTCTCTACGAAATGAATGCTGCGCGAATCCGATCTCGTGCAAATCGATTCTCGCAGGATCTCGCCAATCATGGAAAGACGGAACGCAGCCTGACAATTGAAGCACGCAGGAGTGGAGCACGGCCATGACGCAATCAGACTTGGCGAGGAAGCTGGGAATCAAGTCCGGGATGAAGGTCCTGATACAAGATGCGCCCCCTCACTTTCTCAACTTGCTTGGACACCTGCCGAACGATGTCGAGCTGGCGGAGAGTAAAGCTGATGGAGTCGACCGTGTCATCACCTTCGTCCAAACGAAAGCGGATGTGAAATCAACGGCGGCAAGATCTCTCAAGGCGGTCGGAGAGAGGTGCTTGCTCGGGTTCGCGTATCCAAAGAAATCTGGCCCGATGCGGTCCGACCTCTCACGAGAAGACGGGTGGGATCCACTGTTTGAAGCAGGGTTTGACACTGTTGCGCAGATTTCCATCGATGAGACGTGGACGGGATTCCGTTTCCGGCCCAAACACCTTGTAGGGAATCGATCTGTCCGCGCCAAGTGAGACATGGACATTCGAACAAGCCTATCCATCAACCGCTGGAAATTATTCAAATTGCTTCACTGGCCTATCCGCTTCCTGGAAAGCGATCCACTTTGACGTAAAGTCGCCTACGCGCTCCTATGTCGCGGATTCTGGCTGTGGTTCGATACCTATGTGGTCGTTCACGGCTCCGCGGATTCGCTGCTTACATCCCAGGTACCGTTCGGTCGTCTGGACGGAAACATGTCCGAGTAAGAATTGGATCTGCTCGAGTTCTCCGCCGCACGCGTGGCAGAGTTTGGCGCAAGAACGCCTCAGATCATGAGGTGCCACCTGAGCGAAATCCACCGCCTTCGCATATTGCTTTACGACGTGCCAGACAACGCGTTCAGAGACCATGTCGCCCCAGGTCTTTCCCGCTCGACAGACGCATCGGAATAGACGGCCAGTCGAAACCCCGGCCGCAGTGACCCACTGATCTATGGTCGCTTTGACCCATTCCGGTACAGGAACCGTCCGAATATGGCCCCCTTTTCCGAAGAGATCAACAATCGCCCAATGCTCCTCGCGCTGCTGCAAATGCGTGAACTCCAGATCCGCCAGTTCGCGGCGCCGTAGTCCGCAGCCAAGCAAAACGGCGAGTATGGCGCGCGATCACGTTTCCCTTTGAGAGTGTCTGCCGGAGGTGATTGCAAGAACCGACGAGCCTCCTCAGCCGTAAGCCAGTTTCCTAACCGAACTCCTAGCTTCTTGACACCCTTTACGCGCCGGACCCCTGCGGCGAGTTCAGGGCTGAGCAGACCAGCGTCCGCAGCCTCGTATGCTAAGCGTCGCACGGCGGCGAGTCGTCCATTGATCGTGCCGGCGGCCAGATTTCGATTCTCGAGGAAGATCCGATAGCGGGTGACGACTACTTTGCTGAACGACAGGCGAGGTTCAGAGCAATACCACTGAATGAACTCATCAATCGCGTGGCGGTATCCGCGCTTCGACTCGCGTGAGCGAAGGCTGTCTAGGACAGCCGATTTGCTGTGGTCCAGATCGGGAAGGCCAAGTTTCGTCTTCGGTCGCTTTGGCTTTGCGGGGCTCTTGCTGGTATTTTTGCTCATTTCGACCGCCTCCATTGCGGTGCTGATGAGCCTACTCTGCAGTCGGACCCGTAGGCCGTTTCTCGTCAACTAGGCTGTTCGGGAGCGAGGACGTCCGTCCACAAATCCTCGCCGGTCATTCCTCAATGAGTGCATTGGCGATAAATCACCAATCCACCGTGGAAGAGTGCGCCCGCAATCCGGAAAAACCGGGATCACGGGAAAGTGAGTGTTTCCGGTACGCCGACCTCCATGTAGGTCAATGTCAAGAGAAAAAACGAGGTCTTGAGGCGCGCTCTCGAGAGCGCGCACTGGGATGATCGGGAAGCACTGCAGCGCAACTGTGCCTCACGGCGGTGGTCCCTGTCCTCCATGCAGGACCGGACATCCATTTGCTGCCTCAGGCTGCTGAGAGCCCTCGCAGATGATTGAGTGTGTGATCTCTGCCAGTCCCGAAACATTTCGTAATGAGCCTCGGGAGTTGCCCTTCGCCCAGTCGGCATCGGCGGGACCTGGCAGCCTGCGCGTTCATGAATCCCGATGTCTTTGCTTTTCCATTTGAAAGGAAAAGTTTTTACGCTGCCGTCGAACGGCAGAACTGCTCGCTGGGAACCCAGTCCTGTTGTCGTCGTTCAACGGCTAGCATGTAGATCACCATCTTCCTGGCCACTGCCAGCGTGGCACGGTTTGGATTACCTCTCTCCAACTCTCTGGCGCGGATCATCGCCAACTCGGGTGATTCGCGGGTGGCCAGCTTCGCAGCCTCGATCAGCACGCGCTGAACGTGCTTGTTGCGCTGCTTGGAGATCGGCATCCGGAGCACCTTATCTGCAGAGCTCTTTTCGTCGCCGCACAACCCGCAGTAGCTGATCGCCTGCTTGTTGGACGTGAAGCGGGTATAGTCGCCGATCTCCAGAGCCCAGGTCAGCGCAGTGATCGGACCCACGCCAGGCACGGTTCTGAGCCGTCGCAGTCGTTCTTTCAACAGAGGGTCGCGTTCGAGCGAGCTGATCAGTGCGTAATCGAGCTTCTGGCCGCGGGCGATCATCTCTCTGCTCAGCTTCAGCAGCGGCCGGATGCTGTCATGCACATCTTCGTTGGTGGTCATCAGCTCGTCGAAGTATCCCACCTTGTGGAGCCGCGACTTGGTGTAGCTCACTCCTGTTTCCATCAGCAGCCCTGATACGCGATTCTTCATCTGCACAACCTGCTTGAGCACCAGGCTGCGATAACGTAATGTGCGGCGCCGATCACGAATCTCGGTCGATGCCATGTGGCACTCGGGCAGAAAATCGCATCGCAGGCAGTCTGCGATCTTACTGGCATCAATGCGGTCGTTCTTCCGCTTGGCTGCTGCAATGGCGCGGAGCATCAACGGGTGCGCCACCTTCACCTTCTCGGCATGGGGAAGCAGGTGGTCGTAGATCCAGCCGGTGAAGATCGTCGCTTCCATGGCGATCATCCGGGGCTGCGGCATCGTCCGAATCCAGGCGTCCAACTCGCGGCGCGTAGACCCGATCTTGCCCTCCTGAAATACACGGCCAGCTGCGTCCTTCACGCAAAAACTGATCGTCTTCTTGTGCACATCCAGTCCGATGAAGTACATAGTGTCTGAGGAGCCTCCGAGGTTGTTCTCTGAATCAGCTTGGGCGCTGAGTTCAGCTTCTTGTAACACCTCGTGCTCCTCTTCGACCTAGCATTCAAACATTACGCTCAGAACCTTGAAAAGCGGTGCCGGATTAACGCAGAGCCACGTCAATGAGCGGTTTGGGCTGAAGTCGTCAGTCGAGGCTCCGGCTAAATTTTGATCTTCCCATAGAAGTTCGAGTCGTGTATTATCCTTTCCCATAGAACATCGAGTGGAGGGATCGATGCGGAAAAGCAGCGAGCCACAGAATGAAATGCTCAAGGGCACCCTGGACATGATGATCCTGCGCACGCTTGTCGGCGGGGATGCACACGGGCATACGATCGCTAAAGTCATTGAGCGCACCTCTGAGGATCTTCTGGAGGTGGAGCAAGGTTCTTTATATCCTGCCCTGCACCGGCTCGAGGACCGCAGGTGGGTTTCCTCCTATTGGGGTGCGAGCGAGAACAATCGCAAGGCCAAGTTCTACCGATTGACGGCAGAAGGCCGTAAGCAATTGGTGCGCGAAACCAGTCGCTGGCGACAAATGACGCGGGCCATCGGCCTCGTGATGGGTGAAGAAGGCGGTGCGCAGTGAGTTGGCTCAGATTTCTTCATCGCAAACGCTCCGACTCCGAGTTGCAGGACGAGATCGAGGCTTTTCTGAGGGAAGAGACTGCCGACAATGAGGCTCGCGGCATGTCACCCGACGAAGCCAGACGGCAGGCCCGATTGAAATTCGGCAATCCACAGAAGGTGCGCGAATCTTTGTGGGTGCAGAACTCTCCGCAGCCGTTGAGCCATATCGCCCGTGACCTGAAATACGCTTGTCGCACGCTGAGCCGCACCCCCGGATTTTCAATCATCGCGGTCACGGTAATGGCCCTGTGCATTGGCGCCGCCACATCTCTTTTCACCATCGTGCGCTCGGTTTTACTAAGGCCACTTCCATTCCGGGATCCTGGCCGGCTGATAATGGTGTACGAGCACCATCAAGGAACCGAGGGGAGCTCATCGGATTTCATTTATAACCCAGTTGCAGCAGCAGACTTTTATGACTGGCGCTCGAAAACTGATGGCTTTGAAGACATGGCAATCATGCGTTACGCCGGCTACAACTTGACCGGCGAGGGGAGCGAGCTGCCGGAGTCAGTTCGTGCAGCGGCTTGCTCATTTAATCTGTTCCCGCTTCTAGGAGTAAAGCCAGCATTGGGCCGGGTATTCACTGAGTCGGAGGACCAGCCCGGGAACACGGTTGTCATGCTGACCTGGAGTGTATTCCAGAGGCGTTTTGCCGGTGATTCTACGATCATAGGCCGACAGATTCACCTCGACCGACGGCCCTTTACTGTAGTTGGTGTCCTTCCTTCGTGGTTCACCTATCCCGATGCCGGTATCCAGCTTTGGGTTCCATACAAGGCCGATGCCAGTTCAGAACTCTTGCAGCATCACGACTGGCACCAGAGCCAGGTAGTCGCGCGCTTGCGTCATGACGTGAGCCTTGCTAGCGCCCTGGGGCAGGTAGGAGCCGTGCAGTATCGGCTTCATCTCCAATTCCCACACGAACCTGTCAACGAAGATGTTGCTCCCCGTCCGTTAAATGAAGACCTGGCCGGGAACGTGAAGAGGCCGCTGAGGATCATGCTTTGGGCCGTCGGTTGCATGTTGCTTATCGGCTGTCTCAATATCTCGAATTTGCTGGTTGCTCGGGGCGCGGCGCGACAGAAGGAAGTGGCGATTCGTAGTGCTCTCGGGGCGCAGCGCGCCACTTTGATTCGCGAGCAATTGACGGAGAGTGTACTGATTTGCGCTGCTGGGGGTTTGGGTGGCATTTCGCTGTCCCTATTTGCTACGCGGTTGCTCGCCCATGCGTGGAAAGATTTGCCTACCGCGCAGAGCATTCACATCGATAGCACTGTGATTGCGTTTGCGTGCGCGCTGATGTGCGCGGGGGCGCTGGTTGCAGGCTTGCTGCCGGCGCTCGCGACAACGGGTAAGTTTAGGATGAAAGCCTTGCAGACCTCCGCGCGCACAGGATCCAGCGGCGTTTCGCGCACGGCGCTGCGAAAATCACTTCTCATCGCTGAGATCGCGATCACCTTGGTGTTACTGGTCGCTGCGGGCCTCCTGCTCAAAAGCTTTCTTCTGCTGCGCTCTGCCGATGTGGGCTGCGTCACCAAAAACATGCTCACACTGGCGTACAGCCTTCCGAATAAGAAATACGACACGCCGGAAAGAATGAACGCATTCAATGAAGCATTGCTGGAGCGGGTAAGAGCCATTCCGGGGGTTCGTGCTGCAGCCCTTGGAAATACCCTTCCGGGAGCCGGATATTGGGGAGACTTTGTATTTACGGTGAAGGAGCACCCTCCGCTCAAGCCGGGTGAGGACAGGCCCGAAGCGTTGATGCGCTGGGCAGATCCCGGCTATTTCAGTGCCGTTGGGATTCCGCTTGTGAGTGGCCGGTTCTTTACAAACGACGAACGTGGTGCACGGTCATACAAGGTGATTGTGAGCTGGCAACTCGCCCATCAATACCTTCCCGGCGAAAATCCCATCGGCAAGCATCTGCACGTTCCGGCGCATTTCCACGCTGAAGCACCCAATGATGTCGATTATGAAATCGTAGGGGTAGTTGGCGACACTTTGTACCAGGTGGGCAAAGAGCCGAAGGCGACTATGTATTTCCCGCTCCTTGAAGGGATCAATAGCGAGATGTTCGCCGTTCGCACCGATTCAGCACCACTGCAGTTTTCGGTGCCGGTGCAGAAGGAGATCGCGTCGCTCGATCCGGAGCTTCCGGTTTCGCATGTACGTACCATGGATCAGGTGATTGGCGAGTCGTTAGTGAATGCCAGGCTGAGCGCCAGCTTGGTTCTTGCCTTTGCGATTTTATCGCTGCTTCTCGCCTCGGTGGGTTTGTACGGCGTGTTGTCGTATCTGACCACTCAGAGAACGACGGAACTGGGAATCCGCATGGCGCTCGGCGCTCAACGAGTTCAGCTATTGCAATTGATGCTCATCGATGGCCTGAGGCCGGCTCTGTTTGGTCTCGGGCTTGGCTTGGTAATGAGTGTCGTGGCGACTCGCATGCTCCAGTCCATGCTCTTCGGAACGAAGCCTCTCGATCCTGTGGTTCTCTCCGGCGTGATTGCGACGCTGCTGGCGGTTGCGGTTCTGGCTTGCCTGGCTCCCGCATGGCGTGCGTCCCGGTTAGATCCAATGAAAGCGCTCCGAACCGAATAGCGCCGGATTAACAATGGGTTGAAGCACAATCGCCAGCTCGTAAACTGAGCTCCCTTTTTCGACCTCGGAAGTGTCGGTGAGCGCCTCGTCCTGGAACCGCCAATCCAGAATCGGCGCGTGATCACCAAGATGCACCATCAGCTGTGAGCTGAGGCAGACTTGTAGATCCAATCAATCCAATCCACGTCGCGCGGCCGCTCCTCGCCGGACGCTGAACTTCCGTTACATGTTCAACCAGCTCTCCCAATTCGATCCGCTTTCGCCGGGTGGCGCCAGCGTGCCGGGCTTCCCGGTGGGTGAAGATCAGCGGGCCCAGAACTTTGTAGCGGATGAAACGCATACCT